>DATBDN010000105.1:0-8435 GCA_036269895.1 Thermoleophilaceae bacterium | reverse complement strand
GGCGGCGAGAAGAAACGTGCCGAGATCCTGCAGATGGCGATGCTCGAGCCCGCCTACGCAGTGCTGGACGAGACCGACTCGGGTCTCGACATCGACGCGCTCCGGATCGTCGCCGACGGCGTGAACGCGCTGCGCGGGCCGAGCATGGGCGCGCTGATCATCACCCACTACACGCGCATCCTCCAGTACGTCCGGCCGGACTTCGTGCACATCATGCTGAACGGCCGGATCGTCCAAGAGGGCGGCGCCGAGCTGGCCGACCACCTCGAGGAGAAGGGCTACGACTGGGTCCGCGAGGAGGTGGCTGCAGGCGATGCCGCCTAAGTTCGTCGACGATCGCCGTGCCGCGGCGCTCACGGTCTACGAGCGCGAACCGCTGCCGACCTGGCGCCGCTCTGGCTTCTGGACGACCACCCTGCGCCACCTGCGCATGGATGAGCTCGAGCCCAAGCGCTACGACGCCGTCTCCGAGCGCCCCGAGATCGTCGCGAACGACGAGCTCGCTGCGCTGATCGTCCAGCGGGGGGCGTCAGTCGTCTACACCGAGGTGAACGACGAGCGCATCACGCTCACGTCGCTCGAGGACGCCGCCGAGCAGCACCCGGAGCTGGTCGAGAAGCACTGGGGCGCGCGGGTGAACCCAGGCGAGGGCAAATTCCCCGCCGCGACCGGCGCCTTCTGGACCGGCGGCGTATTCCTGCACGTCCCGCGCGGCCAGAAGATCGAGAAGCCGATCCAGATCATCTGGCTGATCGACGACCCCGGCACCGCGCAGTACGCGCAGACGCTGGCGATCGTCGATGAGACGGCCGAGTGCGAGATCCGCGAGTACTTCCTCGCGCCCGACTTCGAGGGCCAGGCGCTGCACGCCGGGTCGTTCGAGCTTTTCTGCGGGCCGGCCTCGAACGTGCGGCTCGCGCACTTCCAGGACTGGGGCTCCGGCGAGGTCTACGACATCTCGACACGTCGCGTGGAGATCGGCCGCGACGCGCACTGCAGTTGGGTGCCGATCCACCTGGGCGGCCACCTGACCAAGCAGACGCTCGACATCATCACCGCCGAGCAGGGGTCGGACATGCGCCACACGGGTCTCTACATCACCCAGGGCAGCGAGCATCTCGACCTGTTCACGACCGACCTGCACGAGCAGGGCAATACCACCGGCGACACCGTCTGGAAGGGCGCGCTGACCGGCGAGTCGCGCGCGTCGTATGAAGGCCTGATCCACATCGTCAAGGGAGCTCAGGACACGGACACGTACCTGCAGACCCACTCGATGCTGCTGTCGCCGCGTGCGAAGGGCGACGCGATCCCGTCGCTGATCGTCGAGACCGACAACGTCAAGGCCTCGCACGGCGGCACCGTCGGCGAGATCGACGAGGAGCAGGTCTTCTACATGATGAGCCGCGGCATCGCGCGCCGTGACGCCGTGCGGATCCTCGTCGAGGGCTACTTCGAGGAGGTCATCCAGCGCCTGCACGACCCGGTGCTCGAGGAGATGGTCCGCGAGCGGATCGCGCAGAAGATCGCCGAGGCCGAAGAAGACGTCCGGGAGTACGTAGCGCAGCGCTGATGACGACCGCCTCGACTTCGCTCGACGTCCGTAGCGATTTCCCGATCCTCGCGGGGGACCTCGTCTACCTGGATTCGGCCGCGACGTCGCAGAAGCCCGAGTCGGTCATCCGCGCGATCGACAACTACTACCGCACCTCCAACGCGAACGTGCACCGCTCGGTGTACGAGCTCGCCGAGCGCGCAACGGCCGCGTACGAGGGCGCGCGCGAGCGCATTGCCGAGTTCGTCGGCTGGGACAGCACCGGGACGATCTTCACGAAGAACGTCACCGAGGCGATCAACCTGGTCGCCTACGCATGGGGGCGCCAGAGCCTGAAGGCCGGCGACGAGATCCTCGTCACGGACATGGAGCACCACTCCAACCTGGTGCCGTGGCAGATCGCCGCCCAGCAGGCCGGCGCGTCGCTGCGCTACCTCCACGTGCTGGAGGACGGAACGCTCTCGCTCGACGAGCTCGACCAGGAACTCGCCCGCGGCACGATCAAGCTGGTCGCCGTCGCGCACATCTCGAACGTTCTCGGCACGCTCAACCCGGTCCAGGAGATCACGGCGCGTGCCCACGCGGCCGGCGCACTGGTCCTGGTCGACGGCGCGCAAGCCGTCCCGCAGATCCCCGTCGACGTCAGTGCGATCGGCTGCGACTTCTATGGCTGGACGGGGCACAAGGCGCTCGGGCCGACCGGCATCGGCGTGCTCCACGCGCGCCGCGATCTGCTGGAGAGCATGCCGCCGTTCATGGGCGGTGGCTCGATGATCTCGACGGTCAGCGAGCAGGGGTCGACCTGGAACGCGGTTCCGTGGAAGTTCGAAGGCGGAACGCCCCCGATCGCGGAGGCCGCGGGCCTGCACGCCGCGATCGACTATCTGGCCGGCATTGGTATGGACGTGGTTCGCGCACACGAGCGCGAGCTGACGGCCTACGCGCTCGAGCGGCTACTCGAGGTCGACGGGATCACGCTGTTCGGGCCGACCGAGTTGGACAAGCGCGGCGGGGCGATCTCGTTCGCCATCGACGGCCTCCATCCTCACGACGTCGCCGAGCTGCTGGGCCGAGAGGGCGTCTGCATCCGCGCCGGGCACCACTGCGCACAGCCGCTGATGCGCCACCTGGGCGTGCCGGCCACGGCCCGCGCGAGCTTCCACGTCTACAACCGTCGTCAGGACATCGACAAGCTGATCGATGCCCTGAACAACGCTCGTAAGGTCTTCCAGCTCTGATGGACGAGCTGTATCGCGACTACATCCTCGAGCACTACAAGAACCCGAAGAACTTCGGGGAGCTGCCCGAGCGCGATCTCGAGTTCCACGACAGGAACCCCCTCTGCGGCGACGAGATGGAGCTCCAGATCCGCGTCGAGGACGGCAAGATCGCCGACCTGAAGTGGCATGGACAGGGCTGTGCGATCTCGCAGGCCGCCGCGTCGATCGCGTCCGAGGAGCTGATCGGCATGCCGGTCGACGACGCAGCGAAGCTCGACGCCGACTGGATGCTCGACCACATGGGCATCGAGATCTCGGCCACCCGCCGCAAGTGCGCGCTGCTCAACCTGAAGGTGCTGCGCGGCGCGACGACCGGCGACCCCAGCTGGCCCGAATAGCGGATCGAACATTCGTCCAGTCGCCTTTTCCCCCTGACGGCCCGGGCACCCCTGGGGGTGTACCCCAACCATGGAGGGATGGAGATGCGACTACGCATTGGCCTTACCGCCGTCTTCGCGTGCCTGGTGCTCGCGCTGGTCGGCGCCCCGGCCGCCGGCGCGGCCACGAATGGCGCCTCGCCCCAGGCGACGGATGCCGGGCCGCTCTACAAGATGCCGATCACGGGCGTTGCGAAGAACGGGAAGCAGTTCAAGGGCAGCTACGGGATCTACCGCTTCGTCGTCAAGAACGGCAAGGTCTGGTCGGTCGGCACGCTGAGCGGCCGGCTGAAGGGTCGCCACGTGACCCGCGGAAACGTGATGATGCCCGCGACGCTGAACGACAACAGCACGACGGGCACGGCACAGGCCGCGCAGACCTGCACGGTGCTGCACCTGGTGCTGGGACCGATCAACCTCAACCTGCTGGGCCTGCACGTCACGCTCGGCGGCGGGCTACAGGCGAACCAGCCGATCGTGCTCGACATCACCGCGGAGCAAGGCGGTGGATTGCTCGGCGACCTGCTCTGCGGGTTGACGAATTCGCTGAGCGGACAGCTCAGCCAGCTATCCGGCCAGCTTCAACAGCTCGCGACGACGCTCAACGGCCTCATCGCCCTGCTAGGCGGCCTCTAAAAGACCAACCCAGCGACGTGCGCCCGGGCGTTCGTCGGAAAGGCGAGTCTCGCCTTGAAGACGAATGACGGGCGCACGGCGCTGCGCAGTGACGTGCGCCCCGACGATGCGGGGAGGACGGCGCTCGCCGCTCTAGTGCAGGACTTCCTTCTCGGACGGGTCCGGCCGTGCCACGGCGGCGACAGCCTGGTCACGCGTGCTGAAGATCAGGAAGTCCCGCTCCAGCCGCGCGACCTCGAACAGCGTGCGCATCCGCGAGTCGCTTGCGACGATCGCGAGCGTGCCGCCGCTCTTCGAGCGGAGCGCGTCGAAGGCGTTGACCAGGTTCGTGAGCGCGGTCGAGTCGAGGAAGCTGGCCTGGGAGAGGTCGACAATCAGGCCACCGCGGCCGGCGCCGATCGCGCCGAGAAGCCCTCGCTGAAAAGCCGGGCCCGTCTGCATGTCGATCTCGCCCGCAACATTGACGATGGTCGTGTCATCGTCGGCAGCCAGGTCGAAGATCGAGAACGCCTCGCTCTCGTCCATTTCCCCACCGGACTTGTCCCCGGGGCCGGGTACCCGGAAACACGATTTTCTCAGTTCTGGGAAGGATCCTCCGGCATGCGCGCGACCAGGGCGTACTGCCCGCCCTTTCGCTCGAGAACCGCGCCCCACAGCCCGTCGGGATCCTCGCTGAAGACGTCCGAGGCACGCGCCGGCTCGACGATCCAATCGTCGCGCTCGAGCTCGCCGTCCAGCTGCCCGGGCCCCCAGCCGGCATAGCCCGCGAAAACCCTGATGCTGCCGGCGCCGTCGACCACGTCGGCGAGCTCGCCGAGGCCGGGGACAAGCACCACGTCACCGAAGACCGGCTCATCGGCTTCTGCGACCTCGGCGAGGACAACGCCCGAGGTCGGCTGCACCGGGCCGCCGGCGAAGATCGGCGCGTCCGCCCCGATCAACGGCTCGAGGTCGGGGGCGGCGTCGGCCACGGTCATCCCGCTCGGCCGGTTGAGGATGACGCCCATAGCGCCCTCCTCGCCGTGGTCGGCGACCAGCACGACGGTCCGGCGGAAGTTCGGGTCGAGCAGCTGCGGCCCGGCGATCAGAAGCGAACCCCGGAGCGACTCGGCCACGCGCGTTCTAGAGCGCCGGCGCGAAGGCCGGGTCGTCCTCGTGCTCGCGGAAGAACCGCACCATCGCCTCTGCGTACTCCATGAAGCGCGGCAGGCGGAGCCCGTTGCGCTCGAGCAGGTCAAAGGCGCAGCGGGCGTCGTAGCGAACCGCGTGGTTGAGGTACTGGATCGACTCCGCCGGGATGCCCTCGAACAACTGCCGCACGGGCTTCGCCCTCAGCGCGAGCGCAACCGGCTTGGCGGGAATCGTGTACGCCGGCTTCCTGCTTGCGTAGAGCTCGCTCAGCAGCGAGAAGACCTCGCCCGCGCTTATCGGCTCCGGGTCGACCAGGTGGAACGTCTCCCCGATGGCGCGCTCGTCCTTCGACCCCGCGAGCAGCCCGCTGACGACGAAGTCGACCGGCACCACGTTGAAGGCGGCCGCCGACTTGCCGTACTTGGCGATCGGCCAGCCGCGCTTCATGCTCACGGCGATCGCGCGCAGCATGAAGTAGGGACCGTCGAACTTCTGGGTCTCGCCCGTCTGGGAGTCGCCGACGACGATCGCGGGCCGGTAGACCGCAGTGGGCACCTTGTCCATGGACTCGTGCACCCAGACCTCGGCCTGGAACTTGGTCGACTCGTAGTGGTTCTTGAACCACTGGCCCTGGATCAGCTCGTGCTCGTAGACGATGCCCCTGCGGCTGCCCGCGACGTACGCCGTCGACACGTAGTTGTGGCGCTCGAGCTTCTCGCAGCGCTGGCACAGCTCGATGACGTTGCCGGTGCCGTCGACATTCACCCGCTGCGCGAGCTCGAGCGGCACGGCCAGGTTGTAGATGGCGGCGAGGTGGAACACCGCGGTCGTCTCGGCGGCGAGCCGCAGGTAGTCGTCGACGGCCAGGCCGAGGCGGCGATCCGTGATGTCGCCGGGCAGGATCTCGATCCGATCCGCGCCCGGGATCTCCGCGGCGGCGGCACGTGCCGCCTGCTCCATGCGCGGCTCCACCAGGCAGGCAACCCGCTCGTCGGGGTCGTCTGACAAGAGCTCGCGCACGAGACGTTTGCCGATGAAACCCGGGAATCCTGTGACAAAGAGCATTGGCGGCGGCAGTCTAGGCAGCGCCGGGCGTCGCGTGGGGGCGTGCCGCGCGGCCGCGCGCGACTCCCTACTCGCGTCGCCGCGCCCGCGCTGCGAGCAGCCCGTCGACTGACAGGCGCAGCTCTGCTCTCGGGTTCGGGTCGTTCGGATAGAGCGTCAAGCCGCCTGGCTCGATTCCCCGCGCGGTGTTCGCCGTCGTCAGCTCCGTGCAGCCGCCGCGTGGCTGGCGTGGTGCCTGCGGTACGACCGTTCCATTTGCTCGCAGGAAGGTGAAGCCGGCGCTCGGGTCGTTTCGGACCTGGAAAAGCCCTCGGTGGATCAGCGTGTGGTGAAAGCGGCAGAGCGTCACGAGGTTGTCCGCGTTCGTCTCCCCGCCGTCTGCCCAGTGGTCGATGTGGTGCGCGTCCGTGTGGCGGGTCTGGCAGCAGCCGGGGAACTGACAGCCTCTGTCTCGGATCTTCAGCGAGCGCCTCAGAGCCGGCGGGATCGTGCGCGTCTTGCGTCCCACTGACAACACCTTGCCGTCACGCTCGATCACTCGCACGATCGACGCGTCGCACGCGAGCTTGCGCGCGACCTCGAGCGTCAGCGGCGTCCCGTCCTCCAGTCTGCAGTCGCCATCGCCCTCGCGATCCGCACTCAGTGCGTCGGCGTCGACGTGGACGACGAGCTGGTGGACGTCGGAGGACGACACGTGCTCGGCCAGCGCCGAGGTGGCGACCGCCACGAAGGCATCCGCGCGGCGTGCGCCTCGTGACTTCGCGCGCTCCGCCACGAGGGGACGCTCGCCTTCGCCGATCTCCGCCGGCGGCGGCCCGAGATCGTCGCGCGCGGCCTCGAGTGCCCGCACGACAAGCGCACCCTGCTCGGCCGGCAGCCGGCCCGAGAACACGACGCCGCCGTCGTTGTCGTAGCTCCACGAGAACTCGCGCTCGGCGAACTGCCGTGCCGCCCCGTCCTCCACCGAGACACACCGGCTGCAGCCGCGGACGATCGTCTCGAGCTGCCCGGCGGAGGCGCAGGACGCGTACATCAACATCAGCTCTTCGTCGAAGTCGTCACCGAGCCGCATCAGCGCCCTGACCTTCGAGTAGGAGAGCTCGCCGCGCTCCATCGCAGCCGCGATCAGCGGCCGGCCACGCAGCCGCTGGGCTGTGCGCACGTAGTCGTGTGCGGTTCCGAGTGCGATGCCGCAGCGCCATGAGAGCCAGTGCGCGAGTGACTTGTACCCGTCGTCGAGATACCCGTCCTCGTCGAGGCGCCCGAGCAGGTCGAGGAAGCGCGCGGTCGCCGCCGAGATGTGCGACCAGAGCTCAGCGATCTCGTCGCAGAGGCGTCCGGCCTCCGGCTTGATCGAGTAGTACTTGCTTGACTGCGGCACGAACAGATGTTCCCCGGAACGGACGATGTGCAGGCGTACACCAAATGGGTATTTCCGCTGAAAGGGCTGCCGGTGTCCCAGCGGGACGTCTCGCTAGACTGAAAAACCCGACTTCCGGAGTAGGAATCTATGGCTGCGACAGACAAGACACGCATTTCAAAGCCCAGCGCGATCGCCGAGGACGACCAGGGTCAGCTGGTCGCCAACCGCGGCATCTCCCGCGAGGTGGTCGAGGAGCTCTCGAAGGTCAAGGGCGAGCCGGACTGGATGCGCGAGAAGCGCCTGAAGTCGCTCGACATCTTCCTTCGCAAGCCGATCCCGACCTGGGGCGTCGACCTGTCCGGACTCGATCTGGACGAGCTCGTCCTCTACTCCCCGCCCACCGCCGGCCGCTACAACAGCTGGGACGACGTCCCGGCCGAGATGAAGACGACTTACGAGGACCTGGGCATCCCGCAGGCCGAGCGCGAGCACCTGGCCGGCGTCGTGGGCGTGTGGCGCCAGGAGCCCGTCTACGAGGGCCTCAAGGAGGAGTACGCCAAGAAGGGCATTCTCTTCTGCTCGATGGACACGGCGGTCACCGAGTACCCCGACCTCGTCCAGCAGTACTTCATGACCAAGTGCGTCCCCGCGCAGGACAACAAGTTCTCGGCGCTGCACGGCGCGGTGTGGTCCGGCGGGTCGTTCGTCTACATCCCCAAGGGCGTCACCTGCGACCTGCCGCTCCAGGCCTACTTCCGCATGGAGGGCGCCGGCGAGGGCACCTTCGAGCACACCCTCATCGTCGCCGACGAGGGCTCGGACGTGAACTACATCGAGGGCTGCACGGCGCAGACGTACAGCGTGAACTCGATGCACTCCGCAGTTGTTGAGATCTTCGTGAAGGAAGGCGCCAAGGCGCGCTACACGACCGTCCAGAACTGGTCCAAGGACGTCTACAACCTCAACACCAAGCGCGCGGTCGTCGAGGCCAACGGCACCGTCGAGTGGGTCGGCGGCTCGATGGGCGC
>DATBDN010000104.1:0-15684 GCA_036269895.1 Thermoleophilaceae bacterium | reverse complement strand
TCCCGTCGCGCCGCGCGGCGGGTCGTAGTCGGGCGGCTTGGTCGGTTCGAAGTCGGGCTGGTCACCGAGACCGGTCCACTCCTTGTTCTCGGTGTCCCACCAGACATACTTCTTGCGCTCTGACCACGGCTTGCCGTCGGGCGCCGCCGACGCGCGGTTGTAGAGGATGCGGCGGTCGCCCGGCCACGCCCAGCCCCACTGGGACGCGATCCAGTTCTGCTCGGTGTAAGGCCTCTTGCGCGCGGCCTGGTTGACGCCGTGCTTGTAGATCCCTGCGTGGATCCACGAGCCGCAGGTCGTCGTCCCGTCATCGCGCAACTGCTGGTATTTCTCGATGTGGCCGCCGTTCTTCCAGTCGAAGCCGCCGATCTCCATCAGCACCACCTCGGCATCGGGCTCCTGGTGCGGGCCGACCGTCGGGTAGTCCCACGTCAGGTCGAGGATCGGCCGGTCGCGCTCCTCCGTCGAACCGGCCAGCTTCTCGCGGATCTTCCTGCCGAGGTGGAAGAAGAAGTGGAGCTCGGAGCGGCAATCCTCCTTCGGCTCGAGCGCCTTGTAGTGCCACTGCAGCAGCCGCTGCGTGTTCGTGAACGAGCCGTCCTTCTCCGTGTGCGCAGCGGCCGGGAAGAGAAACACCTCGGTCTTGATGTCCTCCGGCCTCAGCTCGCCCGACTTGATCTCGGGTCCGTCGTACCACCACGACGCCGACTCGATCTCCTGGAAGTCGCGCACCACGACCCACTCCGCCTCGGACATGGCCTTGCGGTTGAGCTTCCCGTTCGCGTTGCCCACTGCGGGGTTCTCCCCGACCACGAAGTAGCCGGGGCACTTGCCCTCCAGCATCCGGATCATCGTCGGGTAGTTCGAGTGGTCGCCGTCGATCCGCGGGAGGTACTGGAAGGCCCAGTCGTTGTCCTCGCTGGCGGCCTCCCCCCACCATGCGCGCTGGAAGCTGACCATGTACTTCTTCAGCTCGCCCCAGGCGCCGGTCTCCGGCCCGTTCTCCTGGACGAACTCGTCGAGGTTGTCCGCGCGCGGGTGCGGCATCGGGACGTATCCCGGCAGGATGTTGAAGAGCGTCGGGATGTCGGTCGAGCCCTGGATGTTCGCGTGGCCGCGGAGCGCGATGATCCCGCCTCCGGGACGGCCCATGTTCCCGAGCAGCAGCTGGATGATCGCCGCCGTGCGGATGTACTGGACGCCGACCGTGTGCTGCGTCCAGCCGACCGAGTAGACGAATGCGCTTGTCCGCTCGCGGCCGGAATTCGCGCAGAGCGTCTCCGCCACCTCCAGGAACAGCTTCTTTGGGACGCCGCAGGCCTGCTCGACCATCTCGGGTGTGTAACGGCGGAAATGCTTCTTCAGCAGCTGGAAGACGCAGCGCGGGTGCTGCAGCGTGTGGTCGACCTCCGGCGGCTCGCCGTGCTCGAGCGTCATGCCGTGCGCACCTTGCGACTGTTCGCCGGAGACATCTGAGCGCTGCTCCTCGCCCCCGGCCGCGGTCCGCTCAGTCGTGCCTGCGTACGCCCAGCTGTCGATGTTGTACGCGCGGTCCTCCTCGTTGAAGCCGGAGAAGAACCCGTCGAGATCCTCGGTGTCGCGGAAGTCCTCGTCGATGATCACCGGCGCGTTCGTGAACGCCTCGACGTACTCCCGGAACTCGCGCCCGTTCTCGAGGATGTAGTTGACGATCCCGCCGAGGAAGACGATGTCGGAGCCGGCGCGGAGCGGTACGTGGCGATCGGCGATCGCCGAGGTGCGCGTGAAGCGCGGGTCGATGTGGAAGACCTTGGCTCCGCTCTGCTGCGCCTCTACGACCCACTGGAAGCCGACCGGGTGGGCCTCGGCCATGTTCGAGCCCATGATGATGATGCAGTCCGAGTTCTGCAGGTCCTGCTGATAGTCAGTGGCGCCGCCGCGCCCGAAGGAGGTGCCCAGACCGGGCACTGTTGCGCTGTGTCATATGCGCGCCTGATTCTCGATCTGGATCGCGCCGAGCGCGGTGAAGAGCTTCTTTATGAGGTAGTTCTCCTCGGTGTCGAGCGTCGCCCCGCCGAGGAACGCGATCCCGCGCGTGCGGTTGAGCGGCCGCCCGTGGTCGTCCTTGTCCTCCCACCAGTCGGCACGCGTCTTTATCACGCGATCGGCGACCATCTCGGTCGCCTCCTCGACGTCGAGCTCGGTCCACGCCGTGGTGTACGGGGCGCGGTACTTGACCTTGTACTCGCGCGTAGGGCTGTTCACGAGCTGCTCGGACGCCGAGCCCTTCGGGCACAGTCGCCCGCGCGAGATCGGGCTGGCCGGGTCGCCCTCGATCTGCGTGACGCGCTCGTCCTTCACGTAGACCTTCTGGCCACAGCCGACGGCGCAGTAAGGGCAGATCGACTGGGTGACGCGGTCGGCAGTCTTGGTACGGGCCGTCAGCTGCTCGGAGTGACGCGACCTGGCGGCCTTGCCGAGTGCGAGGCGATCACCGCTTGTGAGCTGCTTCAGAAGCGGGGGCTGCCAGTGCTTGCGGGCCACTTGTCGCGCAGCTACCCCGAAACCGCTTGTTGCAACCGACGAGCTGGGTCATGGAGGCCGCATTCGTCGAGATAGGTCTTCGTCATGACCACGAGCTCGGCAACGCTCTTGCCCTGGAAGATCCAGTTGCGATTCTGCTTGTAGATCCGGGCAAGCGTCGGGACCTTTTGCGCTGCCTCTCTCGCGCTCTTCGCGAGCGCCCGCCCCCCGCCCGAAAAGGTCTGGATCTCCGTGGCTTGGCCGCAGGCGCTGGAGATCGACGACAGCGACGTGTTCAGCTGGTGCGCCTGCGGGCCCGGCGCCTGCGGCGGCGTCGGGCCGCACCCCGCCAGGACGACCGCGAGCAGGATCAGCCGGCGACGGCCCACACCACCAGCCCTCCGACCACCGCCATGCCGAACGTCCACCACGCGACGTAGTCACCAACATGCCCGCTGTGGGCGGCACGCAGTGCGTCCCCGATGCCCGCCGGAACCACCTGGTGACCGCGCAGCCCGACCACTGCGCCGACCGCCGCGGCCGCAAGCGATGCGAGCGAGTAGATCCAGGCCGTGACGGTCACGTGGCTCGTGGCGACGGCGTTATAGACGGGAGCGCGCTCGGCCAGGACCGCCGTGGCATACCCGACGTGATCGCGGAAGTGAGCGCCCGCGCGCTCGATGCTCGGGACCAGATCCGGCACGAGCCCCGCCACCACGGCCGCGGCCATCAGCACCGCCGGCACGAGTACGAGCACGACCGGCACCGAGGCGTGCGCCTTCACGTCGGCTCCCTCTTCGTGCGCACTCTCCTCCTGCCCGGCCTCTTCGCTCTCTGTCCCCTCCGGGTCGCGCGGCGCCGGTGTGCCCCAGCCGAGGAAAACACGCCCCGTGGCGCGCAGGACTGCGGCGCCGGTCAGCCCCGAAGCGAGCGCAAGCACGGCGGGCAGCCACCAGTAGTCGGCGGACAGCGCGGCATCGTCGATCAGCGACTTCCCGAAGAAGGTGGTCACCAGCGGGGCGGTCGCCAGCACGAGCGCGCCCGCGACGAACACGACCCCGAGCAGCGGCAGGTCGCGTCCCTTGCCGCGCAGCTCGAACTCGTCGATCGAGCCGTAGTGGTAGAGCAGCGTGCCGGTGCCCAGGAACAGCGAGCCCTTTGCCAGGCCATGGCCGAGTGCGTACGCCGCGGCACCGGCGAGTGCGCGGTCGCCGAGCAACGCGACCCCGCATATGACGATTCCCATGTGGCTGATCGTCGAGAACGCGAGCAGCCGCTTCAGGTGCCGCTGCTGGAAGCAGTTGACGCCGGCCACTACCGCCGTCACGACCCCGAGGCCAACCAGCACCATCCGCAGGTCCGGGAGCGCCGGCTGGATCGGCTGTGCGAACGCGGTCGACAGCACGCGCGCCGCTCCGAACACGCCGAGCTCGACCATCACGCCCGAGAACAGGATCGACACGGGCGCTGGCGCCACTGCGTGGGCATCGGCCAGCCAGAAGTGGAAGGGCACGGCGGCCGCCTTGGTCAGGAACGCGACGACCACGAGCAGGAGGGCGACGGCTACCAGCGAGTCGGCCGGCTGATGGTCGAGCGACTGTCCAATCTGGGCCAGGTTCAGCGCGCCGGTGCGGCCGTAGAGCAGCGCGATCCCGACCAGCAGCGCAAAGCCGGCCACCGAGTTCGTGACTGCGAAGTTGATCGCCCCCTGGATCGGCGCCCGCTCCTCGATCCGGAGCGCGGTCAGCGCGAACGCAGCGACGCTCATCAGCTCGAAGAAGACGAACATGTCGAACAGGTCACCGGTCAGCGAGAAGGCGACCATGCCGGCCATGAACGCCATCACCAGCGCCAGGTACGGCGGCTCGAGCTCATCGAAGTACCGCGTCGAGTAGACGAGCGACGCGACCACCAGCGCGCCGGTAAGGGTGGCGATCCCGGCGCCGAACTGGTCGACCGTCAGCGAGATGCCGAGCGCGACGCCCTGGTGCGGGTGCCAGTTTCCGACCCAGTAGACGACCGGCCCGTCAGCGGCGTGCACGAGCAGGATCGCGCACATCGTGGTGCTGGCGAGCGCCGCGGCGATCGCAACGATCTCGTGCGCCCGCCGCGGCAAGAACGACAGACCGGCGATGACCGTCGCGGCGAGCATCGGGGTGACCACCGCGAATGGTGCGAGGTGCTGCACCGAGGTCATCCCCGTAGCTGCCTGAGCTGGTTCGGGTCGACGCTGCCGAAGCGCTTCATGGCCTGCACCGCCAGCGCCAGCAACAGCGCGGTGATCGTCGACTCGACCACGACGTCGGTGAGCGTCAGCGCCTGCACGACCGGGTCGACGGTGGTCGCCACCGGCGCGATGTCGACGTAGATCGGGGCGCTGCCGTGCCGCACATACCCGACCGAGAGCAGGATCAGGTAGGTAGACGACTGCACGACCGTGAGGCAGACGGCCAGGTGCACGAGATGCCGGCTCGTGACGATTCCGTACAGGCCGACGACGAACAGCCAGGCCGCGACGGCGTAGGGCAGAAAGCTCATTCGTCGCCCCCGCTTGCGCGCACCAGGATCGCCTGGTCGAGGAACTCGGTCCAGATCAGCAGGAACGCGCCGGCCACCTCGATGCCGATCGAGACGCTGACGAGCGGAATGATGCCCGCCGAGTTGATGGAGCCGGGCTTGCCGAGCTCGAGGAAGTTCTCCAAGAAGGCGTTCGCGAACAGCACACCGCCGATTCCGATCAGTGCGAAGCCCGCCGCCCCGGCCGCGTCGGCGAACTCGAGCAGCTTCTCGGGAGCCACGCGTTTCATCGCGATCGCCTCGCCCGCGAGGAACACGACGAACGCCGCAGTCGCGAGCACGACGCCGCCCTGAAACCCACCGCCGGGAGTGAGCGCGCCATGGGCGATCACGTAGCCGCCGAGCACGATCAGCCCCGCGACGAGCGCCAACCCCACGGCGCGCAGCGCCTCACTGGCGTTCTCGCGCCGCGCGTCGGCAGCGCTCGGGCGCTCCTGCTCGCCGCGGACGTGGCGCAGGATCAGCACGATCGCAGTGGTCGCCGTGAACAGGATGAACTCTTCGCCGAGCGTGTCGAATGCCCGGTAGTCGAAGTTGACAGCCGTCACCAGGTTCGTCGCATGGCGCTGGCCCACCGCGACACCGTTCAGGACGAACCCGTACGGCCCCGCGTAATGCCCGAAGCCCGGCAGGCCCTGCAAGCCGTCGATCAGCAGGACCAGGAGCGCGGCCGCCGCCGGCAGGAACAGCATCAGGCGCCCGCGGGGGCTCACTTGTCGGCGTCCTTCCGGTAGTCGCGCAGCTTCCGCAGCGCGAGCAGCACCATCGGCGGCAGGCCAACCGTCGAGATGACGATCGCCGACAGCGCCACGTCCGGCGCCTGCAGCGCGAAGAAGGTCGCGACCATCGTCATCCCGTAGATGCCGAGGATCAGCGCCTGGCGGAGCGGATCGCGGGCCAGGACCACCGCCGTGCCGACGATGCCCATCGAGATCATCGCGATCGCCTGGAAGACCTCGTTCACGGCGCCTCGATGCGGTCCTCGACGTTGCGGCGCCAGTCGCCCAGGCTCCGGATCCGCCCGCTCCGGACGATCACGTGGTTCGAGACCGGGCTGACGAGCAGCATCACCACCGCCGTGAGAAGTGCCTTGTCGCCGATCAGCGAGAACGACTCCCGCACCAGCACCGCCACTCCCACCAGCACCGCTCCAAGCGCGGACAAGCCGGCGTAGTGCACGCGGTCCTGCCAGTCGCGCATAACCACCACGCCGAGCGTGGCGATCACACCCAGGCCAACGCCGAGGCACACCAGCACCACCGACGCGGCCGAGCGCCAGGTCACAGGTCGCGCTCCATCAGGCGAGCGAAGACGATCCCGCCGATGACGGTGAGGATCGCGAATGCCACTGCGAGGTCGATAAACGGTTGCCGCCTGAAGGACTCTGAAAGCAGGATCAATATCGATGTTGTCAAGCCACCTGCCACCTGTAGTGCTGCCAGGCCCGACAGCGGTCCGGCGTAGAAGCAGACGGCCGCACACGGGACCAGGCAGACCGCCAGGACCGCGGCGCCCAGCAGCCACTGGTTCATCGCAGCTGCAGCGGGTCGAGATCGGACGGCCCGCGCGTCGGCTCGAGCTGGTGTACGAGCAGGACCCCGGTCTCGCGGTCGACGCCGATGACGATCGTGTTGGGCGCGATCGAACCGAGGCCCACCTCGATGGCTCGCACGCCCCGCTGCTCGGGATCCGCGCCGCCGTGCCCGAACTCCATCGCGATCACGCGGCCGCGAGCCGGCTCCCGTTGCGCTACCTGTGAGAATGCCGCGCGCGTCAGACGCCAGACATCGGGAACAGCACGCAGGAGCACGCGCCAGACGCCAACCAGAGGTCGCAGCGGGATGTACTGCTCCGCCAGACGCTGGCGGCGCACGACCTCGAAGCCGGTGGCCGCTAGTGCGGCGACACCGATGCCCACGATGATCTCGGCGATGCGCACGGAATCGGCGAGCACCATCCACAACGCCATCGACGTGACCCACGCGAGTAGCCAGAACCGGATGCTGGGCCGCAATCCCATCGCCGCGGAATTACCCCGCGGCGCGCGACTTTCGAACCACCCGCGCTAGAAGCGCAACACAGCTGCGATCGAGCCCATCGGCTCGAGGCGCGCATCGTCGCGCACACGCACGACCTGCGCCGACTGCATGATCGCCCGGCGCACAGCGAGATCGGTGATGTCCTCGCGCTCCACCGTCCGCGTGCCGTCGGCGGGACACGTGTCCACACCGCTCGGCCCGAGCCAGCCGCACTGCGGGCAGCAAACGCCGGCGGAGTCGAAGTTGTCCTGGAGCAGCAACACCTCGACGCGCTGCTCGTTCAGCGCGGCAAGCGTGTCCTCGAGGCCGGACGCGCCGCGGCCACCAGTGGCAGTCGCCTGCTGGAGCCGGTCGAGGGCGTCCTTCTCGAGCTTGCGCTCGTATTCGGCGATCGTCGGCGCCGCGGCGTGCTGCACCTCGTCCACGCCGGTGTGCTCCACGTCGATCTCGATCCGACCGACGACGCGCTCGGAGAGATACGGATGGAGCCGCGCGCAGAAGTCCTTGTAAATCGCCTCGGGCGCGCCGACGAACAGCGCCTCGAACGGGCGGCGCTTGTGGAGGCGCAGCAGCTCGTCCGCCGCGTTCTTCAAGTGGTCCGTCGCCTCTTTGTCGACGCTTCGCTGATAGCGCGCCTGTGACCAGCCGCCCTGGTCATGGCGCCGATGCACCTGGTCGTCGACGCGCGCTACCTGGTCGAGTCGGTCCCGTGACCCGCGGAAGATCCTCGCCGTCTGACGGTTCACGAGGACCACGCCGTAGCGGGCGTCCGCCTGCACCTCCACGAGCGGCTCCACATACGGCGCCTCGTCGATGACAACCGCGTTGTCGACCGCCCGCGGGAGCTTGATGACCTCGAGCAGGTCCTCGGCACCGCTTGCGAAGACCGCGACGCCGTGTGCGCCCTGGAAGTCGAAGCCCTTGAACAAGTCACGTACGCGCTCGACGTCCTCGCGGACGGCCGGTCGCTCGTCACGCGCGGCGCGCGCCGCCTCGTCGAGAACCGAGTTGATCGCGGTGGCGCGCGCCGCGCCGCTCGCGAACTCGGTTGGATCCAGGTTGAGGTAGATGCTGACCACCTTCCCTTCGTCGGGCCTCAGCTGGGCGAGGCGGCGCAGGGTGTCGGACGACAGCTGGTTGGTCTGCATATGGCGGAAGCTACCCCGTCCGGCAGCTTTGAGTCATTGCAGGGACTGCCCCGTCGCGCACAGGCAGAATGGCGCGATGCGAGCGCTCACCGGTCGCCAGCGCGTGTTTCTGGCCGGCATCGCGGCGCTTACCGCTGCGACGGGCGTCATGCACTACTCGAACGTGTCGCCGACGGCCACCTTCATCGTCGCGGGCATCGCGCTAGCCGGCCTCGCCTGGATCGTCGCGTTCTCGACGGAGCAGGTTGGCTACCGCTTCGGCCCGGCGGTCACCGGATTCCTGCAGTCGACGCTCGGCAACCTGCCCGAGTTCTTCATCGTCATCTTCGCGCTGTCGGCCGGCGAGACCGTCGTCGCGCAGACGTCGCTGATCGGATCGCTGTTCGCCAACGCCCTGCTCGTGCTGGGGATCGTCATCGTGGTCGGCGCGCGCGTAGGCGGCGGATACATGCGCTTCGGCACGCGCCTGCCGCGTGACACCACCACGCTGCTGCTGCTGGCGGTGTTCACGATCGTGGTCATCGGCCAAGCGGTGCAGTCGGACGTGAAGGCAGCCGAGCACGTGGAGGCGATCTCGATCGTCGGCGCCATCTCGCTGCTCGTCGTCTACACGCTCTGGTTGATGTCGTACCTGCGCAGCGACACGCCTAGCGAGTCGGCGCATGAAACGCAGGTACCCGGCGCGCCGCTCACGTTCTCGCTCGTCTTGCTCACACTCGCTGGCGTCGGCTCGGCGTTCGTGTCTGACTGGTTCATCGCGGCGCTCGACCCGGCGGTGCAGGCGATAGGGATCTCGAAGCAGTTCGCCGGCCTGGTGCTGGTTGCGATCGCGGGCAACGCGGTCGAGAACGCCACGGGGGTGATCCTCGCGGCGAAGGGGCAGTCGGACCTGGCGATCTCGGTGGTGAAGAACTCGGTCGCGCAGATCGCCGCGTTCCTGTTCCCGGCGCTCGTGCTCGTCTCGCTGTTCTTCGAGCATCACCTGACCTTCCAGCTGCAGCCGGTCTACATCGGCGCGTTGCTGCTGACTGCGCTGGCGATCTGGCAGATCACGGCTGATGGCGAAGCGGCCGAGTTCGAGGGCGCGGCGCTCATTGGGCTCTATGCCGTCCTGGCTACCTTCGCGCTTGCAGACTGAAAATCTGGGTACTTCCCTCCCTGAACCCAACGGAGGGGGAGAGATGTTCGAGCGACTCAGGCGTTCCTCGAAATCCCGGCAGTCCAACGACACCAACTACGGCGACGGAGCCGCATTCCAGCGCGGGGACGGCTACGCAGGCGACGGCACGGACAGGCCGGTCGCAACCGATACGCGCGACGGTGCCGCTACGCGCGCCGGCAACGGCTACACCGAAGGTGACGCCGACACGCGGACAGCCGTGGCAGATCGGCCCGCCGCCACGCGCATGGCGCCCGGCGGCACGACGGCTACGGCCGCACCAGCCACGGCGGCCGAGGCACGCGAAATCCAGCGCGAGCGCTTCGGCGGCGCTGACGGGACAGCGATCTTCTTCGGCTGGCTGTCCGCCCTCGGGCTCGCCGCACTCGTGCTGGCGGTCGTAGCGGCGGCAGGCACGCGGCTCGGATTCGCGACCGGCGTGAGCACGAACGACGCGACCAGCAACGCCAGCACCATCGGGATCGTCGGCGCGGCCATCCTGGTCGTGATCCTGCTGCTCGCCTACTACTGCGGCGGCTACGTAGCGGGCCGCATGGCGCGCTTCGACGGCGCCCGCCAGGGCTTCCGCGTGTGGTTGCTCGGGCTGCTCGTGACGATCGCGGCGGCGGTCGCGGGCTGGATCGGCGGGTCCCAGTACAACGTGTTCCAGCAGCTCAACCTGCCACGCATCCCTGTCAAGGAGGGTGACATCGCGACAGGCGCGATCATCACGCTCGCCGTCGTACTGGTGGGCACGCTGCTGGCGGCGATCGCCGGCGGCAAGGCGGGCGACCGCTACCACGCGCGCGTCGACGCCCACGCGTGGGATCGCGACCGCGTCTAGCACCGCAGGCTTACAAGACCCCGCGGGAGGGGAGGCGGCCGGGCCCTTAGGGGTTCCGGCCGCCGATTCCTGTCAGGAACTCGCGAATGCGCAACGGCCCGGACCCGTCGCCTGTCAGCGGCGGCGTGTCGGTGCCGTCGCCGTTGCGCATGCCTCTGAGCAGCTCCAGCAGCGCCTCGCCTGAGGTCTTGCGCGGCGCCCAGCCCAGTTCGCGACGGATCCGCGACGTGTCCATAACCGGCGCGCCCAGAGCCATGTCCACCCAGCCCTCTGGCGACGGCTGAAGGCGAAGCCGCCACGTGACGGCCGCAGCTCCGCGTAGAACCGCCGCCGGGACGGGCAACTTGCGCGCGTGCAGCAGCTCGGCGAGACGGTCGGGATCGAGCACCGGCTCGGCCGCGACGTTGTACGCCCCGCGGGCATCGCTCGAGACCACTGCCAGGCAGTACGCGCGCCCGACGTCGTCGGCATGGACCGCCTGGAAGCGGAGGCGCGTGATGTCCGGCACGACCGGGATGAAGCGAGGGTTCATCAGGAAGGCGGGAACGAAGGGGCCGGCGAAGTAGCGGCGCTGCTCCGTCGCGGACTGGCTCGTGAAGATCAGGCCCGGCCGGAGGCGCACGCTGCGGATCTCCGGGTGCTCGCGCTCGAGCCGGTCGAGTAGCCGCTCGACTGCGGCCTTGTGCCGTGAGTAGAACGACGACTCGATCCCGCCCGTTGGCCAGCTCTCGTCGACACCAGGCTCGTCCTTCGGACCCGGCGAGTAAGCACCGACCGAAGACGCATAGACCAGAGCGGGCACGCGAGCGCGCGCCACCGCCTCGAACACCCGCGCGCTGCCGTCGACGTTGACCGCGTGCAGCTTGTCCGGGTCGCGCGATGGCTGGATCGCCCACGCCAGGTGCACGACGGCGTCCGCGCCGGTGAACAGCGGGACCAGGTCGTCGTGGACGATGTCGGCCGCAACCCACTCCACCTTCGGGACCTGCAAGGCGGGTAGCCGGCGGGCGACGCCGACGATCTCGGCCACGTCGCCGTGCATGGAGAGCACCCGGACGACGCTGGTCCCAACGTTGCCGCTGGCTCCGGTGACTACGACCCGCACGCGCGGGCGCTACCCCGCTGCGTGAGCCCCGAAACGGCCGTCATCCGCCGCGGCGATCGCCTGCAGCCGCTCGACCGCGCGCCGCAGCAGCCGCGACACGTGCATCTGCGAGACCCCGACGCGCCGGGCAATCTCGGACTGGCTGAGGTCCTCGGCGAAGCGCAGCTCGATCAGCACGCGCTCGCGCTCGGGCAGTGACCGCATCGTCCGCTCGAGGACCGCGTGGTACTCGACCATCTCGAGCGCTTCGTCCTCCGCACCGAGCCGCGCCGTCCAGCCGCTCTCGTCATCCCCCTGACCCGTCGGGTCGAGCGGCGAGGTCTCGTAGGCCATGCGCACCTCGAGCCCCTCGATGACCTCCTCGCGGCTGAGCTTCGTCCAATCGGCCAGCTCGGCGATGGTTGGCGAGTGCCCGAGTCGCGACGACAGCTCGTTGACCGCGATGCCGACGGTGCGGGCGCGTTCTTGCAGCGAGCGCGGAATGTGCAGCGCCCAGCCCGTGTCGCGGAAGTGGCGTCGCAGCTCGCCGACGATCGTCGGCACGGCGTACGCCTTGAACGACGAGCCGACGTCCGGGCGGTAGCGCTCGATCGCCTTGCAGAGGGCAATCGCGCCGACCTGGCAGAGGTCGTCTAGCGGTTCGCTCGTGTAGGAGTAGCGCTTCGCGAGCGTGCGAACGAGCGGGAGATAGCTGCGCACGAGCTCGTCCCGTGCCTCCAGATCATGCGTCGCCTGATACCGGCGCAACAGCGAGCCGTCGTCACCGGGCTTGTAATACACGCGAGCCCCTCTTCCCTTAGGTGCAGGGTCTTTATAGCGCGTGCGGGCACACATTTCACCCCTTCAGGGGGGTCTCGTGCAGCTCTTGGAGTAGGTCATCGATCGACTCGAAAACGCGTGTCGCGCCGGCCGCAGCGAGCTCGTCGTGGCCGAAACCGCCAGTCCGTACGGCGATTGTGGGGATGCCGGCGCGCTTCGCCGCCTCGACGTCCCAGACCGAGTCGCCGATCATCACCGCGTCGTCGGCGTTCACTTTTTGCATGGCGGCTTGCACCAGGTCCGGCTCGGGCTTCGTCTTCTCGACGTCGGCGGAGCTCGTCCAGGCATCTGCAAGCTCGCGCGCGTCGAGCAGGTCGATGTAGTGCTCGATCTCCTCCTTCTTGGCGGAGCTCGCCAGCACGACCCCATGCCCACCGTCCTTGAGCACTTCGATCAGCTTGCGGGCGTCGGGCAACGGCCGCACCTCGTGGATCATCACCATGTAGAGGACCTTCTCGGCCGTGCGGATGTCGTCGCCGCATTCGCGCTCGACGTCCTCCCCGGCCAGTGCGCCGACCAGCTGGTCGCCACCCATGCCTATGGCGCGGTGAATTCGCCAGAGGGGGAGTTCGACGCCACTTTGGGTAAAAGCCCGGTACCACGCAACCGCGTGGTGGTAGTTGGTGTCGACGAGAGTCCCGTCGACGTCGAGGATCGCTACAGGTGGCATCGCAAACGGATACCCCCTCCCGCCTTCGCGCGAACCAGCGCGCGAAGCACGCTGCCGAGATGCTGCTCGAGCGCCTCGTGCCGGAGGAGCTGGATCTGCCCGACGGGAAGGCGCGGCTGCGCCTGGCGGTCACGGGCGGCGACGAGGTCGACGTCCTGCTCGACGGCGAGGGCGGCGCGGTCAGCGAGGTCGAGGGCCGCGCCGACGCCCTGCTGCAGGCAGACGCCGAGACCTGGGAGCGGATCGTGCGCGACCTGCCCGCGGGGCTCGACGCGTTCGGACGTGGGCGACTGGAGATCCGCCAGAACCTGCACCTGGGTGTCAACTTCCTTGGCGCCACGAGCGGCAGCCGGGAACCCGGGCGGCTGCGCTTCGAGACCGTGGAGACGAAGCGCGGCGCGATGAGCACGCTCCAGGCGGGCCAGGGCGACCCGGTCCTGATGCTGCACGGGCTGGGCGGCACGAAGGCGTCGTTCCTGCCGACGCTCGGAGTGCTCGCTCCGCGCGGCCGGCGGGTGATTGCCGCGGACCTGCCGGGGTTCGGCGACTCGGAGAAGCCGATCGCGGCGCGCTACGACGCCAAGTTCTTCTCCCAGGCCGTGATCGCGCTGATGGACGCGATCGGCCTTGAGCGAACGGACATCGTCGGGCACTCGCTCGGAGGGCGAGTCACGCTCGAGGTCGTGATGCACGCGCCGGAGCGCTTTGGCCGTGTGGTGCTGATGACGCCGTCGCTCGCCTGGCTGCGCGAGCGCCCCTGGGCGCTGTGGCTGAAGCTCGTGCGGCCGGAGCTCGGCCTTCTGCAGCCGGCGCCGCGACCGGTCGTCGAGCGGATCGTCAAGCAGCTGATCCCCGGTGGCGGGTCGCGCTACGCGGCTGCCGGCATCGACGAGTTCCTGCGCTCGTACACGACCGCGCGTGGCCGGGCGGCGTTCTACGCGGCCGCGCGCAACATCTACCTGGAGGAGCCCGAGACCTTCTGGGTCCGCCTGCGCGACCTGAAGCCGCCGGCGCTGTTCATATGGGGCAGCCGCGACCCGCTCGTGCCGGCGGGCTTCGAGCGCCACGTGCGCGAGGCGGTCCCGCAGGCCGAGCACGTGACGCTGAACTGCGGGCACGTACCGCAGGTCGAGCGGCCCCGCGAATTGCACGCGGCGATCGCCCGCTTCCTCACCTAGCAGGGTACGTGCCTCACTAGTACATACGTCGACCCGCTAAAGACGGGTATTCCTCTACCCGATAGAGGAAGGTAGATGCGTACCTGGTCCCACAGAGTCGCTCTGCCCCTCCTCCTCCTCGCAACGGTCGCTGCCGGGGCCGGTCCCGCCTCGGCAGCGACCGTCTGCGCCTCCACCGACGGCCCCACCGCTCAGGCTTCAACCGTCGCGCTCGGGAATGCTGCGCTCTGCCTGGTCAACCAGGAGCGCACGTCGCGCGGCTTCAAGCCGCTCAAGCCCAACCGCCGCCTGGCCAGAGCAGCGGTCGGCCATGCGAACGACATGGTCGTCCAGGGCTACTTCTCCCACGACTCCGCCGATGGGCAGAGCTTCGTGGACCGGATCCGAAACGCGGGGTACATCGTGCCGCGTGCGTTCCCGTCCCTAGGCGAAGACCTGGCCTGGGGGTCGGGAACGCTCGGCACACCTCGCGAGATCGTCCAGGCCTGGATGGAGAGTCCGGGTCACCGCGCCAACATCCTGAGCCGCAGGTTCCGCCAGGCCGGTCTCGGGGTCGCGTTCGGCGATCCGGGCGCGGGGATGGACGGCGTGACTTATGCGCTCGACTTCGGCTCCGGCGGGCGCTCTTAGGAGACCGGCCTTCGGCCTTGATGAGCGGGCTTCGCCCTAGCGCGCTCGATTTTGGATCCGGCGGGCGCTCTTAAGAGACCGGCCTTCGGCCTCAATGAGCGGGCTTCGCCTAGCGCGGGACGTTTCGATTGCCCCGCCCCCGGCGAGGATCAGGACATGGAGATTCCCGACACTCCCCTCGGTCCGCAGGCGCCTGAGCCGTCGCCGCCCGGAGCTCCTGACGTCCCTGGCGCTCCGGTGCCGTCGCCCGATCCGCGCGGCCCTGAAACAGAGCCGCCCGAACCTCAGCCCGAGCCGGACGAGGGCTAGGTGAAGTTCGGGAGGATTTCCCGCTTGTAGAAGTTCAGGAAACCCTCCTGGTCGTCGCCGATCTGGTGCACGTAGATGTGGGTGTAGCCCGCGTCGTCGAAGCGCTTGATCATCTCCATGTGGCGGTCCGGATCGGGGCCGCAGGCGACGAGCTCATCGACATCCTCGGGTGAGACCATGTCCGCCAGCTGGGAGAAGTGGCCGGGCATCGGCAGCTCTTGGCCGGCCTCGCCGGTGATCGCGACGTTCGGCCAGAGCTCGTGGGCGGTCTCGAGTGCGGCGTCGCGTGACTCGGCCCAGCAGGCGTGCACCTGCCCCACCTTCGGCCCGCTGCCGCCCGCCTCCTCGAACACCTCGATGGTTTCCTTCTGCGGCGCGACCCCGATGAAGCCGTCGCCGATCCGACCGGACAGCTCGGCCGCCTTCGGCCCGGCGGCGGCGACGTAAACCGGCAGCGAACCGCCCTCCGGCGGGTCGTAGATGCGGGCGTTCTCGACCGTGTAGTGACGCCCGTGGTGCATGACGAACTCGCCCTTCCAGAGCTCGCGCATGAGCTCGACCGCCTCCTCGAGCATCTCGCGGCGCACGTCGGCCGGCGGCCAGCGGTCACCCAGGATGTGCTCGTTCAGGTTCTCGCCGGTGCCGACGCCGAGGAAGAAGCGGCCGTCGAGCATGAGCGAAGCCGTTGCCGCTGCCTGGGCGAC
>DATBDN010000103.1:0-2374 GCA_036269895.1 Thermoleophilaceae bacterium | reverse complement strand
GGAGGAGGTCGCGGTGATGACCGAACAGGACGTGGACCGGCTGGTGCAGGACCCGTCCATCATTCGCAACCGCGCCAAGATCCAGGCGACGGTCGACAACGCGCGGGCGATGAGGTCCGCCTCGCCGAGCCTCGCGGCTCTTGCGAGGTCGTACGAGAGCAACCGGAAGCGTGCGCCGCGCTCGAGCGCGGACCTGCCCACGGCCACGCCGCGGGCGCACGAGTTCGCGCAGCAGCTGAAGTCACAGGGCTATCGCTTCGTGGGACCCACGAGCGTTTACGCG
Source organism: Thermoleophilaceae bacterium (assembly GCA_036269895.1). Classification (GTDB taxonomy): domain Bacteria; phylum Actinomycetota; class Thermoleophilia; order Solirubrobacterales; family Thermoleophilaceae; genus DATBDN01. The sequence goes on along the minus strand of DATBDN010000103.1, from coordinate 2,091 downwards.
TTCATGCAGAACGTCGGCGTCGTCAATGACCACGTCCACGGCTGCTTCCGAGCCAGCGACTACACCCGACCCAGGAGCGACGCCTGATGCCGATGATCGACGTGTTCGCGACCGACGGCACCTTCGCCGACCCGCATGCGCTTGCAAAGGAGCTGGCGGCGACGCTGATGCGGATCGAGGAAGTGCCGGCGCTGCCGATGTTTCGCCACAACACCGCCGGGTTCGTTCATGCCTTGCCCGATGGCGCGATCGCGAATGTCGAAGGCGAGAGCGACTATGTGCGTGTGCAGGTGCTGACGAACCTCGGGGCGCTCGACCGCGACAAGCAGCTCGCCGTGGTCGCCCAGTTCACGGACATCATCGCCACCGCGGCAGGGCGTCCGGAACTGAAGGACCGCACCTGGGTGCTGCTCACCGAGGCCCCCGATGGAGGCTGGGGACTCTGGGGACATGCCCATACCAACGCCGAGCTCGTCGCCGCTGCGCGTGCAGAAGCAGCGAAGCTGAGCGGCGGGGCGGGCGAATGAGCCCAGCTCAGCGCGACATGCGCCTCATCGTGCTCCCGGGAGGCGGCTACTCGACGCATGTGGAGCACGAGGCGGAGCCGATCGTCGAATGGCTGAACGGCCTGGGTTTCCGAGCCGGCGTGTTCCGCTACCCGCTGATGGCCCGCCACCCCGAGCCGCTGAACGCCCTGCGCGGCGAGATTCGCCGGCTGAGGGACGGCGGCGCCGAGCGCATCGGGCTGGTTGGCTTCTCAGCGGGCGGGCATCTTGCCGGCCTGGCCGCACTCGCGCCCCGCGCCGACCCGGATGAAGCGGTTGATTTCGCCGTCCTCGGCTACGCGATTACGTCGATGGAGACAGAGACGTATCGGCCGGCACGCGTGATCCTGCTGGGCGAGAACGCGACGCCCGAGCTTCGTCGCGCGACCTCACTGGACGCGCTGGTCACCCAGGCGTCGCCGCCGTTCTTCGTGTGGCACACGGCGGAGGACGCCTACGTCCCACCCGAGCACACCTACCGCCTGGCCGCGTCTCTCGCCGCTCACGGAGTTCCACACGCCGTCCACGTCTTCGCCCACGGTCCCCACAGCCTCGGCCTGGCGGAGGGCGATCTGGACGCCGCGGGCTGGACGACGCTCGCCGCGTCCTGGATCATCGAACAAAGCCAACCCCGGCGCGACGAACTCGAAAGGACAGCACGTGTCTGAGACAGCAACAGCCGGGACGTACGTCGACCGAGCCAACCAGGTGGTCAGTGCTCCCAATGGGGTCGACTACGCCTATCGCGACAGCGGCGGCGCTCAGGGGTTGCCGCTAGTGACCCTGCAGCACTTCCGTGGCAATCTCGACAATTGGGATCCCGCGCTCATGGACGCGCTGGCTAGCCGTCGAGTGATCGCCTTCGACAACCGTGGAGTCGCCGCCTCGAGTGGGACGACGCCGAACACGATCGCGCAGATGGCGCTCGACGCGATCGACTTCATCGACGCGCTGGGCCTAGGCGAGGTGGATCTGCTCGGGTTCTCGATCGGCAGCTTCGTGGCCCAGGAGATCGCGCTGATTCGCCCGTCGATCGTGCGCAGAGTGGTGCTCGCATCCTCGGCTCCGCAGGGAGCGGCCGGAATGCACGGCTGGCCCCCCGACGTGATCGCCGCCGTGGGCAAGCCCGAGACCTCGGCCGAGGACTACCTGGGCGTCTTCTTCACCGGCTCGGAGGCGAGCCACGCGGCGGGACAGCAGGTCGCCGGCCGTGTGTTCGGGGCGCGCACGGTCGACCGTGACGCGGCCACCAACTGGCAGACCCGGCTGGCGCAGTACGACGCGGTTTGCACCTGGGGACAGCCCAATCACTCCCTGCTCGAGCGCGTCTCGGCGATCGACAGGCCGGTGTTCGTGGCCAACGGCGACAGCGACCCCATGATCCCCCCGCGCTACTCCTATTTGCTGGCCGGCCTGATCCCCGGCGCGCGTCTGAAGATCTACCCGGACTCCGCGCACGGGTTCCTCTTCCAACACCACGCCGAGTTCGCCGCGGACGTCGACGCGTTCCTGGCGAGCACATGAGTGGTCATCGATCGCCAACCAG
>DATBDN010000102.1:0-23695 GCA_036269895.1 Thermoleophilaceae bacterium | reverse complement strand
TGCGCCAGATGAGAAGACGCGGTCGTGTGAGGAGGTGAGCACGACGCAACGAACGGTCTCGTCGTCGCGGGCAGCCTCGAACGCAGCGATCAGCTCGCCCAGAACCTCGTTCGACAGCGCGTTTCGCGTGTCGGGTTGGTTCAGCGTGATCGTCGCGACACCGTTGTCGGCGACGTCGTAGAGCAGGGTCTCGTAGGCCACGGCGGAAAGTAGGAAGTTCCACTGTCCACTCTAAACGGCTGAGAGGGCGTCCGGTCCAGACGATTCGCTACGGTCGTCCGAGCCTGTAGACGGAGCTACCTCAGCGCCCAGGGAGCGGGCCCCCAGAGAAACCCCACGTTCGAAGGGAGCCACCTTTGATCCGTCCTCGCATGCTCGTTGCGGCTGCGCTGACGACGCTTGCCGTGGCAGCCGTGACCCCCGCCGCGCAGGCGGGTGTCCGGAAGCAGATGATCCGCAAGATCAACTCCGCCCGCAGCTGGAGCCACCGGCACGGCGTCTCGTTCTCCGGCCGTCTGTCGCGCGGCGCCAGTTCGTGGGCCGACTATCTGATGCGCCGCGACATGCTCGCCCACAGCCGAAGCGCGATCAGCCGAGGTGAGGGCGAGATAATCGAGTGGCACACGGGTGGGCGGGCCAACGTCAGGAAGACCGTCGTCGAATGGCTGCACTCGACCAGCCATCGCCACGTGATGCTGGCTCGCGGATACCGCCACGCCGGCGCGGGCCGCGCGGTTGGCTATTTCGGCGGCCGCAAGTGCACGATCTGGGTCGTCCGTTTCGCGCGCTGAGGAGGCGAAAAGCAGCGAAATCTAAGTCGCTTACTGATAGGGGTCAGACCCTTGAGCGTTAGTGGCTTAGGTTTTGTTTCCCTCGTGTGTCGTAAGTAGAAAGCGTTACTGTCTACTTATGGCCACCGCTGACGGCGTCCTCAAGCCCGACTTCACCTCCGGCCCTCGGCACTTCGCGTTCACCGACGAGCACGAGCAACTGCGTGAATCGATCGCCAATTTCTGCACGAAGGAACTGGCCCCGCACTCGGAGGAGTTCGAGGAGAACACCTTCGCCGACTGGGTTTTTCCGCGCATGGGCGAGGTTGGCTTCCTCGGGCTCTCCTACCCCGAGGAGTACGGCGGCCAGGGTGGCGACTACTTCGCGAGCATCGTGCTCGCCGAGGAGATGCCGAAGGCGAACTGCGGCGGCCTCTCGATGGGCGTCGCGGTCCAGACGGACATGGCCACTCCCCCGGTCCACCTGTTCGGCACCGAGGAGCAGAAGCAGAAGTACCTCGTCCCCGCGATCAAGGGCGAGAAGATCGCCTGCCTCGGCATCACCGAGCCCGACGCCGGCTCGGACGTCGCCGGCATCAAGACGACCGCTGTCCGCGACGGCGACGAGTGGGTCATCAACGGCTCCAAGATCTTCATCACGAATGGCCATCGCGCCGACTACATCGTCCTCGTCACGAAGACCGACAAGGAAGCCGGCTACGACGGCTTCACGCTCTTCCTGGTCGACATGGACCTGCCCGGCGTGATCCGCGAGAAGCGCCTGCAGAAGCTCGGCATGCACGCCTCTGATACCGCGCTGCTCGCGTTCGACGACGTGCGCGTGCCTCACGACGCCGTGCTCGGCGAGGTCGGCAAGGGCTTCTACCACATCATGTGGGAGCTCCAGGGCGAGCGGATGATCGGCGCCGCAGGGTGCGTCTCCGGCGCGCAGCACATGTTCGACAAGACACTCCGGTACGTGCAGGAACGCAACGTCTTCGGCCGCCCGCTGGCGAAGTTCCAGGTCACCCGCCACAAGTTCGCGGAGATGGCGACGAAGATCGAGACCGCGCGCCAGATGGTCTACAACACCGCCTGGCGCATCCAGAACGGCGATTACCCCGTCCGCGAGATCTCGATCGCAAAGCTCTACGCCAGCCGCATCGCGTTCGAGGTCGCCGACGAGTGCCTGCAACTGCACGGCGGCAACGGCTACATGAAGGAGTACGGCATAGAGCGCGCTTGGCGTGACGTCCGCCTCAACCGCATCGGCGCCGGCACTGACGAGATCATGCTCGAGGTCATCGGGCGCTCGTATGGGCTTTGAGGCCCTGGCGCATGTGCGGGACTACTACGAGGCGCTGAATCGAGGCGACGCCGCCGAGGTCGCGGCGTACTTCACCGACGACGCCGTCCACTACTACACACGGCTCGGCCCGCATCGGGGCGCGCAAACGATCGGCGAACACACGCGGATGGCGGTCGACATGCTCGACGCGAAGTGGATCCTCGAGCACGGCATCGACGACGGCAACGAAGCGGTGATCGAGTGGACGATGACGTGGACGGACCCGAAGTCGCGCGAGCGCCGGCTCGACCGCGGCACCGAGTGGTTCCGCTTCCGCGACGGCAAGATCTGCGAGGTTCGGGCGTACCACCACTCGAACGAGAAGAACCGGAGCGGAGACCTCCTTGGCTTCGACCACGCAGCGCGCGGTTACACCACCCTTTGACCACGAGCACGAGGAGCTGCGGCAGACGCTGCGGCGCTTCGTCGACACCGAGCTGCGGCCTAACGCGATGGAGTGGGAGGACGCCAAGTGGATGCCGAACGAGGTCTTCCTGCGCTGCGGCGAGCTCGGCTTCCTCGGGTTGAAGTACGAGGAGAAGTACGGCGGCCAGGGCGGCTCCTACCTGCACGACGCCGTCTGGGCGGAGGAACTGGCCCGCTGCGCCTCGGGCGGAGTCGGCGCCGCGATCGGCGGTCACGTGAACATCGCAACGCCGCCGATCTGGAAGTTCGGCACCGAGGAGCAGAAGCAGCGCTGGCTGGTCCCGGGGATCAAGGGCCAGAAGATCGGCGCGCTCGGCATCACCGAGCCTGACGCCGGCTCCGACGTGGCCGCCATCAAGACGCACGCGGAGCGAGTGGACGGCGGGTGGCTCGTCAACGGCTCCAAGACGTTCATCACCAACGGTGTCCGCGCCGACTTCGTCGTCACCGCGGTGAAGACGACGCCGGAGGGCGGACACCACGGCATCTCGTTCATGGTCATCGAGAAGGGCATGGACGGGTTCAGCGTCTCGCGCAAGCTCGAGAAGCTCGGCTGGCACGCCTCCGACACCGCCGAGCTGTCGTTTCAGGACGTCTTCGTGCCGGACGAGAACCTGCTCGGTCAGGAGAACAAGGGCTTCTACCTGATCATGGCCAACTTCCAGTGGGAGCGACTCGGGATGGCGCTCGGCGCCGTCGGCAAGCAGCAGTACCTACTCGAGCGCGCGCTGGCCTACGTCAACGAGCGCAGCGCGTTCGGCCGCAAGATCGCGGGCTTCCAGGTCACGCGCCACAAGATCGCGGAGATCGCGGTCCGGCTCGAGACCGGCCGCGCGATCACCTACAACGCCCTGCGCCTGTTCGTCGCCGGCCACGATGCCCTCCGCGAGACGACGATGTCGAAGCTCGTCACGCAGCGCGACTGCGTGCGTACCGCCGACGACGTCGTGCAGCTGTTCGGCGGCAACGGCTACATGCGCGAATACGAGGTGGAGCGCTCACTGCGTGACGCGCGCCTCGGCCCGATCGGCGGCGGCTCCGACGAGATCATGAAAGAGATCATTGGTCGCCAGCTCGGACTTTGATAGAACACATCCCTAGAAGAGGACGCTTTTGGGCTCGTTGGAGGTACGGGCGCGTCGCGGATTCTCGAGTACGCCGCGCGCATTCGCGGCACGAGTCCGCATGTACGTCGCACACGATCTTCATACCGAATCGGAGTCCGTTCTCTTCGACCTCTGGCGCCGCCGGGGCGACGAGCGCGCCCACGCCGAACTCGTAAGCCGCCACCTCCCGCTCGTGCGGCAGCTCGCACGCCGCTACTCGTACACGAGCGAGCCACTCGACGATCTGGTGCAGGTCGGCTCGGTTGGGCTGCTGCACGCACTTGCCCGCTACGACGTGCGCGTCGGCTCGTCGTTCAAGGCCTACGCCGTGCCGACCATTCTCGGCGAGCTGCGGCGGCACTTCCGTGATGCCGCCTGGTCGGTCCACCTGCCCCGCTCGCTGCAGGAGCGCACGCGGGCCGTGCAGACCGCGATCAGCTCACTCCAGTCGAGCCTCGGCCGGTCGCCGACCATCGGCGAGATCGCCGTGCGCATCGACGCCACGTCTGAGCAGGTGATCGAGGCGATGGAGGCGCGGCTCGCATACCGCGTCGAATCGCTCGACGCACCCGCCGAGCCCGGCGACGAGCGCGACCAGTGGCGCCGCGCCGGCGAAATCGACGACGGCTTCGACACGGCCGAGCAGTCGGCGTTCCTCAGCCGCGCGCTCAACGCCTTGCCAGAACGCGAACGCCAACTGGTGCGACTGCGGTTCGAAGAGGACCTGAGCCAGTCCGAGATCGGCCGCCGCCTCGGCGTCTCGCAGATGCACGTCTCGCGCCTGCTGCGACGGGCACTCGCTCGCATGCAGACCATCACTCAGGAACCGGAGTAGCGCTCAAAACCTCGTGCCGTACGAGGTCTTACGGGGCTTCCGTCTCGCGCCACGCGTAATGATTGCAACGGGCCGCCCGCGGGGAACAACGTCCGTGTGATGACAGGAACCGCATCCAGAGGACAGCTGGCCGCGGCGATCTCCAACGCGGTGGTTGGGATCCACTCGAAGCATTACGGGAAAGGGCCCACGAAGGCCAAGACCTACCTGATCGACGACACGATCGTCTGCGTGTTGCAGGACGTCTTCACGACCGTGGAGCGCACGCTGATCGAGGCCGGCAAGGGCGATCTCGTCCGGGAGGTCCGCACCACCTTCCAGTACGCGCTGCGGGATGAGTTCATCGACGCGGTTGCCGCGATCGTCGGCCGCACGCCGCGCGCCTTCATGAGCCAGATCGACTGCGGTGCCGACATCGCAATCGAGTTCTTCCTGCTGGAAGACGGAGTACCGGACGTCACGCAGGGCAACGGCGGCGCGCCCGACTGACACACTGCTCCGCTTCCAAGAGCGAGAAGGAGAACAACGTGGGAGTACTGGACGGCAAGTCCGCCATCGTCACTGGCTCGGCGCGCGGGATCGGCCGCGCGGTCGCCGAGCTCCTATCCGATCAGGGCGCCCAGGTCCTGATCAACGACCTCGACGGTGACGTCGCCGAGCAGGCGGCCTCGGAGATCAAGGGCGAGACAAGCGTCTTCGCCGGCGATCTGACCAAGGAGAACGTGCCCGACCAGCTCGTGCAGAAGGCGATCGACGATTTCGGGAAGATCGACATCATCGTCAACAACGCCGGCTACACGTGGGATGGCCCGGTCCACAAGATGGAGGACCGCCAGTTTCAGGCGATGCTCGACATCCACACGATCGTCCCCTTCCGCGTCATCCGTGCCGCCGCGCCGCACCTGCGTGAGCCCGCGAAGAAGGAGCGCGAGGCCGGCGACGAGGTCTTCCGCAAGATCGTGAACGTATCGTCGATCTCCGGCACGTTCGGCAACGCCGGACAGGCGAACTACTCGGCGGCGAAGGCGGGCATTGTCGGCCTCACCAAGACCGTGGCGAAGGAGTGGGGCCAGTTCAAGATCAATGTAAACGCGGTTGCCTTCGGCTTCGTCGAGACGCGGCTGACCGCCGCGAAGGAGGAGGCGGGCTCGTTCACGAAGGACGGCGAGGAGATCAAGCTCGGCATCCCCGAGCAGATGCGCCAGATGGCGGCAATGATCATCCCGCTCGGCCGCCCGGCGACGCCTGAGGAGGCGGCCGGCCCGGTCTTCTTCCTCTGCTCACCGTGGGCGAACTACGTCCACGGCCAGGTGCTGAACGTGACCGGTGGGCAGTTCGGCGGGATGACTACCTAGTACGCCTTTCCTCGGCGAGCGGCTTGCCGGTCGACTGGTCGGTCATGCCAGGCGGTGGCCAGGGACCGAACCAGTTGTCCCTGGCCCCGTCGATCGTGATCACGTCGCCCGAGTAGTAGTCGCCGGCGGGCGAGGCGAGGAAGGCCACGAGCCACGCCTGCTCCTCGGCCTCCCCCAGTCGCTGCACCGGCACCGTCCGCGCGACGCTGTCCTGCACCGGCTGCGGGTACTTCTTGAGCGCGTCGGTGCGGAAGTGCCCTGAGGCGATCGCAGTCGTGCGGATGTTGAAGCGCGCCCACTCGATCGACAGGACGCGCATGAGGTTCTCGACGCCTGCCCGCGCCGCCGACGAGTGCGCCATGCCCGGCAGGCCGTGGTGCGGCGACAGCGTGACCGAGATGATCTTCCCGCCTTCGTTCGGGATCATCGACTTCGTGGCGACGGCATGCGACATGAGCCAGGTCCCGATGAGGTTCAGGCGCACAACGGTCTCGAAGCCCTTCGCGGAGATGTCCTCGGCCGGCGTCATGTACTGGCCGCCGGCGTTGTTCACGAGCGTGTCGACGCGGCCGTGGCGCTCGAGCACCTGGTCGACGAACGCCGTCACCTGCTCCTCCTCGCGGATGTCGCAGACGATCGGTTCGCACGGCCCCTCGCAGAGGGCCGCGGTCTCCTCGAGCGTCTCGATTCGCCGGCCGGCGATCACCACCGTCGCGCCGCACGCAGTCAACTCCTGCGCGGTGGCGCGGCCGAGCCCCGATCCGCCACCAGTGACTACGATCACCTGGCCCTGCAACAGTCCTGGCGCGAATAAGCGTGAGGGCATAGCGGCGCGAGACTAGCCGGGATGAGCGCAGCAACCGAGCCGCGACCCGCGAAGCTTCCGCTGGCCGGAGGCCGCGAGCACGCGGTCGTGCGCGTCCATCCGATCACGACGGGTTCGGCGATGTACCCCGAGGACGCGTTCTTCCGGCGCGGCGGAAAGCTGGCGGCGCTGCACGCGCTCGGCTTCGGCAGCAAGCGCGTCGAGATCCCGATCCCGGCGTTTGCCGTTGAGCATCCCGGCGCGGGGCTCGTTCTGATCGATACCGGCTTCCATGCCTCGCTGGCGGCCGACCCGAAGGCGAACATGGGCCCCGTCCTGGGCCGCATCTTCCACCCGCGAATGGGACCCGAGGACGGCATGCCCGACCAGCTCCGCAAGCGTGGGCTCGCTCCGAACAAGGTCGCGGTCGTAGTCATGACACACCTGCACGTGGACCACGCGAGCGGGGTCGCGCAGTTCCCCGGCGCGATGTTCGTCGTCAGCGCCCGCGAGTGGCACGCCGCCACCGAAGAGAAGGGAGTGACCGGCGGCTACGTCAAGCGCCAGTTCGACCACGCCTTCGACTGGCGCACGGTCGACTTCGACAGCGACGATGTGAGCTCGTTCGCCGGCTTCGGCCGCACGCTCGACCTGTTTGGCGACGGCAGCATGCGCCTGGCGTACACGCCCGGCCACACGCTTGGGCACATGTCGGTGGTGCTGCGCACGCGCGAGGGCGAGTTCCTGGTCGCGGCCGACGCGGCCTACACGATGCGCAACCTGCGCGACTCCGTCATGCCCTACGGCGCGCACGACGAGCACGAATACAGGCGCTCGCTGAAAGAGGTGCAGCGCTACATGGAGCAGACGCCGGGCGCGGTCGTGTCGGTGGGGCACGACATCGAGGCGTTCCGCGCGCTCAAACCCGTCTACTGAGGCGTGGCCGACTTCGAGATCTTCCTGGCGGCGCTGTTCGTGCTCGTTGCCGGGCTGAACGTGGTCGCGCACCGGTTGTCGATCCCGTATCCGATCGTGCTCGTGCTCGGCGGACTCGCGCTCGGCGCAGTGCCCGGGCTGCCCAACGTCACGCTCGACCCGAACCTCGTGCTCGTCGTGTTCCTGCCGCCGCTTTTGTACTCGGCGAGCATCTTCGCCGACCTGCGCGCGCTCAGGGACAACCTGCGCCCGATCCTCCTGCTGTCGATCGGTCTGGTCCTGGTGACAACGGTGGCTGTCGCGGTGATTGCCCACGCGGTCATCGGGTTTTCCTGGGCGCTCGCGTTCGCACTCGGGGCGATCGTGTCGCCGACGGACCCGGTCGCCGCCACGACGATCATGAGGAACCTCGGCGTGCCGCGGAACACCGTGAACGTGATCGAGGGCGAGAGCCTCGTAAACGACGCGTCGGCTCTCGTGATCTATCGCGTCGCGGTCAGCGCCGCGGTCGGCGGCAGCTTCTCCGCCTCGCACGCTGCGCTCCAGTTCGTGGGTGCGGCCCTCGGCGGCATCGCGATTGGTCTCGTAGTGGGGTACGTCGTCGCCGAAATCCGGCGGCGCATCGACGACACCACGACGCAGCTGACGATCTCGCTGCTGAGCGGGTACGTCGCCTATATCCCCGCCGCCGAGCTTGGCCTCTCGGGAGTCCTGGCGGTGGTCACGGCCGGGCTGTGGATTGGCTGGCAGGCGCCGACGCTGATCACACCCCAGACGAGGCTCGAAGGCAATGCCATGTGGCGGATCCTCGTCTTCCTGCTGAACGCGACGCTGTTCATGCTGATCGGCCTGCAACTGCCGTTGATCCTGGACGGCGTTGGGAACCGCACGACGTCCGAGCTCATCGGGTATGCCGCTCTCGTCTGCGCGACGGTGATCGGCACACGGTTTGCGTGGAACTTCACGGCGCCTTACGTGGTCCGCACGCTCGACCGGCGGCCGCAGCAGCGCCTGCGGCGCGTGGGCTGGCGGCTGCGCGTGGTCAGCGCGTGGTCCGGGATGCGCGGCGCGGTCTCGCTGGCCGCCGCGCTCGCGCTGCCGCTTACGACAGACGCGGGTGCTCGCTTGCCGGACCGCGACCTGATCCTGTTCATCACGTACGCGCTGATCCTCGTGACGATCGTGGGTCAAGGCTTGACGCTGCCATGGCTGATCCGGCGCCTCGGCGTGCGGGAGGACGGGTCCGAGGAGGAGCGGGAGGAGATCCGTGCCCGGCTTGTTGCTGCGCAAGCGGCGATCGACATGATCGACCGCGTCGAGGCCGAGGGCTGGGCGCGCCCGGACACGCTCGAGCGGCTACGCGGGCTCTACGCCTTCCGGCAACGGCGGTTCGGGGTGCGCGCGGGGAAGATCGAGGACGAGGACGGCATCGAGGAACGCTCACTCAGCTACCAGCGGCTGTTGCACGTCCTCTCAACCGCGCAACGGGAGGCCGTCGTCGCGTTGCGTAACAACGGCGACATCTCCAGCGCCGTGATGCACGTGATCGAGCGCGAGCTCGACCTAGAGGAATCCCGACTCGAGATCTAGGCGAAGATCATTGCTGCATCGCCTGGCCCGAGGCCGCCGAGCCGGACGACCTTGTCGCGGCGCGTCTCGCCGCGGACGATCTCGACGCGGCTCGCCGGAATGCCGCACAGCTCCGCGAGCAGCTTGCACGCCGCCTTGTTGGCCTTGCCGTCTACGGGGGACGCGGTCACGCGCACGACCACGGCGCCGTCGCGCCTGCCGGCAACCTCGTTGCGTGACGACCCGGGTTGGACCCGAACCTTGAGCAGGGTGTCGGGCACTCGCTGCTTACTCGGGGACGGTCCGTCCGGGCGCCGCGGCTGCGTCCACGGCCTGTGATGCGGCACGTCCTGCTTCGCGCGCTCGCTGAATCGCGGTCTTGCGCCCACCCTCACGCAGGCCTTCGTGGAGAGCCTTGACGCGCTCGAAGACCGTCTCGGCGGCCGCCTGCTGCTGCTCGGGCGTGGGGTCCTCGATCTTCTCGAAGCGGACCGGATCGCCGTACAGCACCGTCACCTTCGGGAAGCTCAGCCGTCTCCAGTTGCGCGCCTTCTGCGTGCCGACGATCGCCGTCGGCACGACCGGCGCACCGGACTCGAGTGCGAGCCGGCCGAGGCCGCGCTTGGGCTCCCCGAGCTCACCCGAGCGCGAGCGTCCACCTTCCGGATACATCAGGACGATGTCGCCGCGGTCGAGAACCACGTGCGCGGTCTTGAACGCCTCCTCATCGTGGAAGCCGCGCCGAACCGGGAAGACACCACCGTGCGTGTAGATGAACTGCATCGGCCGCTTGAACAGCTGCGACTTCGCCATGAAGTGCACCTTGCGCCGCAGGTAGACCGCGACGAAGAAGTGGTCCAGGAACGAGAAGTGGTTGGGCGCGATGATCACGGGCCCGGCCTCGGGGACGTTCTGCGTGGCCAGCGCCCGTGCGCGGTGGACGATCAGCAGGTACGGCGTCAGCAGCATGCGGACGAGCGTGTAGACCCAGTCGGGCTGGCCCGTCCGGACGCGTTGGTGGAAACGCGTGAAGTAAGACGGATCGCGGGGATCTTTGTAGACCTGAGCCTTCACTGGGTTAGAGAGCCCTACCCGGGTCAGCGGGAATGGTTACGGGTCGTCTCAATCGCACGCTGCCAACCGTTCATCAGCTCCTCGCGCTGGTCGTCGCCCATCGAAGGCTCGAAGCGCGCGGCCTCGGTCCACATGCTGCGGACGTCGTCCTCCGACCAGGTACCCCTCGCCACGCCGGCGAGGAAGGCGGCGCCGAGCGCGGTGGTCTCGCTGATCTCGGGCACCACGACGGGAACGCCGAGCAGGTCGGCCTGGAACTGCAGCATCCAGCCGTTGGCGGTGGCGCCGCCGTCGGCTCGCAGCTCCTCGAGCTTGACGCCTGAGGACTCCTCCATCGCCCGGATCGCATCGACTGTCTGGTATGCCATCGCCTCCAAAGCGGCCCGCGCGAGATGAGCCTTCGTGGTACCGCGGGTCAGCCCGACGATCGTGCCGCGCGCGTACGGGTCCCAGTGCGGCGAGCCGAGGCCGGTCAGCGCGGGCACGAAGTAGACGCCGTCGTTCGAGTCGAGGCTGCGGGCCAGCCCCTCGGTCTCGTCGGCGGTGGCGATCAAGCCGAGGCCGTCGCGCAGCCACTGGACGGCGGCTCCGGTCACGAAAATCGCCGCCTCGAGCGCGTAGTCGACGCGATCGTGGATGCCCCAGGCGACGGTCGTCAGCAGCCCTTCGGCCGGCGCCGGGCGTTCTCCGCCCGCGTTCTCCAGCACGAAGCTGCCGGTGCCGTAGGTGTTCTTGCCGAGTCCCGCCTCCTGGCACGCCTGACCGTAGAGCGCGGCCTGCTGGTCGCCCGCCACGCCGGCGACGGGGATGCTGCCGCCGAACACAGTCGTCTCGCCGAACTCGTACGCGCTCGGGCACGGCTCGGGCAGGCTCGCCGGGTCGACGCTGAGCATTTCGCACAGCTCCTCGCTCCACTGGAGCTTCCCGATGTCGAACAGGAGCGTGCGTGAGGCATTCGTGTAGTCCGTTGCGAAGCGGCCGTCGCACAGCTTGTGAATGAGCCACGCGTCGATCGTGCCGAAGGCGGCCTTCGCGGCATCGACGCCGCCTTCCTTGATGAGCCATTCGATCTTCGTGCCGGAGAAGTAGGGATCGAGCACCAGTCCGGTGCGCTCGCGCACGAGCTCCTCGCGGCCCTCGTCCTTCAGCTGCTTGCAGCGGTCGGCGGTGCGGCGGTCCTGCCAGACGATCGCGTTCGCGAGCGGCTCGCCCGTGTCCTTGTCCCAGGCAACGACGGTCTCGCGCTGGTTGGTGATGCCGATCGCGGCCAGGTCGCGCGCTTCGACGCGCGCGTCGGCGATCGCCTCCTTCGCCACCGTCTCGGTCACGTCCCAGATCTCCCCGGCGTCGTGCTCGACCCAGCCCGGCCGCGGAAAGTGCTGCTGGAACTCGCGGTAGGCGCGGCCGGCGACCTTGCCGTCGTCGGAGAAGACCATGCAGGTCGTGCCGGTCGTGCCCTGGTCTATGGCGAGGATCACGCGCGTCGCGAAGCGTAAGCACGAAGGGCGTCGCGTGCCTGTCGGCCGCGGTGGACGAAGCCGTTGAGCGTCTTGCCCGTGGGACGGTGCTCGAGCTCTATCTCGATCTCGACGACGTGGAGGCCCGTGTTCAGGGCGTCGATGGTCATCCCCGTTTCGATGCCGAAGCCGGGCGCGAACGGCAGCAGCTGAGGAAGAACCCCGGCTCGCATCGCTCGTTGCCCGGACATCGGCGCCTGCATGGTGCGGCCGGTCGCGTGCCGGATCGCCCAGCGCGAGGCCCCGACGGCGATGCCGAAGCCGCCGCCCACGCGTTGCGCGAATGTCGCGATCGCGAGGTCGGCCGCGAGCGCATCCGCGGTGGCGTCCTCATCCGCGGTGGCGTCCTCATCGGAAACCGCATCGACCAGGCGTCGGAGCCGCCTCGCGGAGTCGGCCAGATCGGCGTCTGCCAGGAGCACGATTGGATCGCCTTCGTTCAGCACCGCTTCCGCCGCCAGCGTCGCCGCCCCTCCTTTGCCGAGTCGTTTCGGGGCCGTCACAACTCGGGCGCCCGCCTCCACAGCGAGCGCGGCCGTCGTGTCTTCGGACGCGTCGTCCGCGACCCACAGCTCGGCGTGCGGGAAGGTTTCACGCAGCGCGCGCAGCGTCCCGCCGAGGCGATCGGCCTCGTTGTGCGCCGTCACGATCACCGCAAGGTCCGCCGCCATCGGCGGTTATCGTGCCAGCCCATGACCAACGTGGATGCGCACATCACAGGAACGGTCTGGAAGATCGAGTGCGAGGTAGGCCAGGCAATCGACGAAGGCGACACGCTGGTCATCCTCGAGTCGATGAAGATGGAGATGCCGGTGGAGGCAGAGGATGCCGGCACGGTGAAGGAGATCCGCTGCGAGGAAGGCCAGTCGGTCTCCGAGGGTGACACGCTGGTCGTGCTCGAGTAGTTGGGCAGCCCGGTAACGAACCTCGCGTCGGGGAAGCTGCTTCTCGACGAGCCCGCCGCGCATGTCACGCGCCTGCGCATCTCGAACCCGGCCAAGCGCGGGGCCCTCGACCACGAGATCCTCGACACGCTGGCACAGACTGTCAAGGGACTTGACGCCCGCTGCCTGGTCATCACTGGCGACGAAAAGATGTTCTCCGCCGGCTATGACATCGGCAACCTCGACGAGCGGCGGTTCGCCGAGCGCTCCGAGAAGCTCGTGGCGCACCCGTTCCATGCCGCGCTCGAGGTGATCGAGGCCTACGAGTTCCCGGTCATCGCATCGCTCAACGGCCACGCGATCGGCGGCGGCCTGGAACTGGCCCTCACAGCCGACATCCGCATCGCGGCAAGCGGGATCAAGCTCGGGATGCCCCCGGCGAAGCTGGGGCTGATCTACTCGCACACGGGGCTGAAGAAGTTCCTGGACGTCATCGGCCTCGCGCAGACCAACGAGCTCTTCTTCACAGGGCGGACGATCGACGCGGATCGCGCCGCGACGATCGGCTTGGTCAACCACGTCGTCGAGCCCGATCAGCTCGAGCAGGTCGTCGACGACCTGGCCGCCGAGATTGCCGCCAACGCACCGATCTCGCTGCGCGGCAACAAGCGCATCATTCGCGCGCTGCGCGAAGCCGACTTCAACCTGCCCGAGGACCTCGAACGCGAGCTCGTCGAGCTGCGCGAGTCGTGCTTCCACACCGAGGACTTCCGCGAGGGCGTGCGCGCGTTCGGCGAAAAGCGCGCCCCCGAGTGGAAAGACCGCTGAGCAGCACTCTCTCCACCTAGAGGGCAACTATTGCCCTCCAGGTGGAGAGAGTGCCCGCCGGAGGTCGCGAACGACCCCGCGCCGGTCGCCGGCAAGCTGCCGCCACGTGATGCGAACGACGCGCCAGCCGGCGGCGACCGCAGCTCGATCGCGCTCACGATCGCGCTCGAAGGCTGCTGCCGTGCGGTGGTACGCGTAGCCGTCGAGCTCGACGATGAGGCGTGCGTCGTGCCAGACCGCATCCGCCTCGATGGAGGCGAGCCCGAGGTCAAGCGAGCAGTTGGTCGCTGGCGCAGGTAGGCCGGCGTTGGCGACGACATCGCGGAATCGCTGCTCGAGTTCGCTCCGCGTGATCCCGCGCCAATCCGCAGCCGCAGCGAGAGCCGCCCGGATCGCGCGGGTCCCCGGCCGACGTGGATGCTCGTCCACCAGTCGCTGCAGTTGACGAACGTCGAGCAACTGCAGCACGTCTGCCTGCTCCAGCGCTTTCGGCACCCGCCGGGCATCGACCGTCCCCAGATCTAAAAGAGTTCGCGCGACCGTGGTCACCGGGATCGCTCGGTGCTCGGTGCGTTCAAACGACTCGACCGAGGCCCGGACGAAGTGCAGGCCGGCGCGCCTGCGTCTGTTCTTCGCCGTCGTGACTTCGACCCGTCCCTCCCACGGCAGGAGACCCCAGAGGCGCGCAGCGGAGCGGTGACTCAGCGCGGCGTCCTCGCCACCCGCGTACACCGCCGCCAGCCAGCGTGCCTCCCCAGCAAGGCGCTCGTGGCCCACCGCGTACACCCCTTTGTGGATCACACGGAGGCGACCGATCTCGACGCGGTACGTGATCTCGCCGTCTGAGAGGCCGAGGTCGCGGAGCTGTTGGCGCGTCACGATGCCGTACTGCCGCCACGCGAGCGCCGCGATCAGATGGTCGATCGCACTCTCTCCACCTGCACGCCAACTATTGCCCTCTAGGTGGAGCGAGTGCCTCATGGCTCGAGCTTGGCCCGGCGGGCGTTATGGCACTGCGACCAGTGCGACGTCACGCGTGCGGCTGAGGCGCAGGGCGGGGTGCCGTCCGACCACGCGCCTACCTTTCGGAGAAGTCAAGACGTTTTCCCAGCCGCCTTGCCACCTCTCATAACCCGCGAAGAAGCTCTCGCCCTCGGCGAGATCGAGGATCACGAAGAGATCCTCGCCCTGGTCGACCGCGCTTGGGCCGCGCGGCGCGATGAGTTCGGCGACTCGACCGACATGTGCTCGCTGGTCAACGCCAAATCCGGCGGGTGCGCCGAGGACTGCGGCTTCTGCGCACAGTCGAAGTACGCCGAGGCTCCGACGCCGATGCACGGCATGCTCAGCGCCGACCAGATCCTCGAGCATGCAAAGGCAGCCGAGGCCGCCGGCGCGCACCGCTTCTGCATGGTCACGCAGGGCCAGGGGCTTTCGAAGCGCGACTTCCAGAACATCCTCGACGGCGCGCGCCTGGTCGCCGAGCACACGAACCTGAAGCGCTGCGCGTCGATCGGCCACATGTCGGTCGAGCGCGCCAAGCAACTCAAGGACGCCGGCATTCAGCGCGTCCACCACAACGTCGAGACGGCCGAGTCTTACTACCCCGAGGTCTCGACCACCGTCCGCTACGACGGGCGGCTGCGCACGATCGACGCGGTCAAGGACGCTGGGCTCGAGACGTGCGTCGGCGGCATCCTCAACCTCGGCGAGACGCGCGAGCAGCGCGTCGAGATGGCCTTCCAGCTGGCCACGATCAACCCGACGTCGGTGCCGATCAACCTCCTGAATCCCCGCCCGGGCACGAAGTTCGGCGACCGCGACTACATGGATCCCTGGGAGGCGGTGAAGTGGATTGCGATCTTCCGCCTGATCCTGCCGGAGGCGCTTTTCCGCCTCTGCGGCGGACGCGTCGAGAACCTCGGTGAGCTGCAGCCGCTCGCGGTCAAGGCGGGACTGAACGGCGTGATGATGGGCAACTTCCTGACGACCCTCGGCTCGGAGCCCGAGGACGACAGGGCGATGTTCGAGGAGCTCGGGCTGAACACCGGGCGCTGGGACGACAACGGGTCGAACCCGCGCCCGGACAACCGCTCCGGCTGGCTCGGCGGCGAGGCGCCGCCGGAGACTCCGATCGACGCGCTTGTGAACCGGCGGGACGAGGCGAACTTCTGGGACCCGTCGACGCAGCTTCGCCTGCGGAAGAAGAGCTCTGTGCCGCCGCGGCCGGACGGTGCTTCGAATCGGGGCCAGGTGACGCTCATCGAGATGCCGCTCGAGGCGGCTTAGCCATGGATGAGCTGCAGGCCCGTCTCGACGACCTCCGGGACCGCGGCCTGTATCGGAAGCTCCGGCTGATCTCGGGGCCGCAGGGCCCGCGTGTGCTGCTGGACGGCAAGCCGGTCCTCTTGCTCTGCTCGAACAACTACTTGGGGCTTGCCGACCACCCGCGAGTGCGGCAGGCCGCGGCTGACGCCGCGATGCGCTGGGGAGCTGGTGCCGGCGCCTCGCGTCTCGTCAGCGGAAACATGACGATCCACCGCCGGCTCGAAGAACGGATCGCCGAGTTCAAGCGCGCCGAGACGTGCTTGCTCTTCGGATCCGGCTACCTGGCAAACACCGGGATCGTCTCCGCGCTCGCGCGTGAGGGGGACGTCGTCTTCTCCGACGCGCTCAACCACGCGTCGATAGTCGACGGTTGTCGGCTCGCGCGAGCGCGGACGTTCGTCTACGACCACTGCGACACCGGCCACCTCGAGTGGGGCCTGCGCGAGGCGGGCGGTCGCGGCGCGCTGATCGTGACCGATGGCGTGTTCTCGATGGACGGCGACATAGCGCCGCTCCAGCGGATCGTCGAGCTCGCGCGCAGGTATGACGCGCGCGTGATGGTCGACGACGCGCACGGGCTCGGCGCGCTGGGGCCGGGCGGTCGCGGGTCGGTGGCGGAAGCCGGGCTCGAGGACGAAGTCGACATCGTGGTCGGCACGCTTGGCAAGGCGCTTGGCTCCTACGGCGCCTACGCCTGCACCAGCCGCACGATGTCGAAATACCTGATCAACACCGCACGAACGCTGATCTTCTCGACCGCCGTGCCGCCTCCGTCGGTCGCAGCTGCGGGTGCAGCCCTGGACCTGCTGATCGAGGACCCGCGCAGGGTCGACCGCCTGCAGCGGAATGCCAAGATCATGCGCGAGGCGCTGGCCGGCCACGGTATGGCCACCGGCGACTCGACGACTCAGGTGCTCCCGCTGGTCGTCGGCGATGCCGACGATGCGGTCCGGGTGTGCGAACGCGCCCTCGAGAAAGGGATATTCGCGCAGGCGATCCGACCTCCGACGGTGGCCGAAGGATCCTCCCGCCTTCGTCTGGCCGTCATGTCATCGCACACCCGGACCGAGCTTCAGGAAGCGGCCGAGGCGCTGGCTGCCGCAATGCGCGCCGTCGTTGGCGACCGTCCGAAACCGGTGCCGGTCGACGCGTCGCGCGAACCCGACCGCTCGCGCATCTACGACGGGCTGGCCGAAGCCGCCTAATAGCCTGCTGCGCGCATGCGCGGCGTCTTCGTAACCGGCACCGACACCGAGGTCGGCAAGACCGTTCTCGCGGCCGCAATCACCGCGGCGGCGGTGGAGCGCGGAATGACGGTGGCTGCGTTCAAGCCCGTCGTCACCGGCTTGGACGAACCGGCGACGGCCTGGCCACGCGACCACGAACTGCTCGCCCAAGTAGCCAACGCCGGGCAGAGCGCGGAGGACGTGGCGCCGCATCGATACGGCCCCGCGGTCAGCCCGCACTTGGCCGGGCAGTTGGCGAATGAACAGCTAGTCGTGGATGAGCTCGTCGCGCAGGCGCGAGCAGAGGCGGCGAAGGCCGACGCGCTGGTGGTCGAGGGCGTCGGCGGTCTCCTCGTCCCGCTCGCACCCGAATACCTGGTCAGGGACTTCGCCGGCGAGCTCTCGCTGCCGCTCGTGATCGCCGCGCGCCCCGGCCTCGGGACCATCAGCCACTCGCTGCTGACCATCGAAGCGGCGCGAGCGGTCGCCCTGCGCATCCAGGCCGTGGTCCTCACGCCGTGGCCCGAGGAGCCATCGCGAATGGAGCGCAGCAACATGGAGACGATCGAGCACTTCGGCGAGGTCCCCGTGATCGGCCTCCCGCGCACCGAACCGGCGAAGCTCGCGGAGGCCGGCGCGGCGCTCCCCGTTTCCGACTGGCTCTCGCCCTAGCGTCCGCGGCATGTCCCTTGCCGCCGACGACCACCGCTACATCTGGCATCCATTCACCCAGCAGCAGGGCTGGGCCGAGGAGGAGCCCGTCATCATCGAGAGCGCGGACGGCACGACCCTCACCGACACCGAGGGGCGGCGCTACATCGACGGTGTCTCCTCGCTCTGGTGCAACGTCCACGGGCACCGGCACCCGAAGATCGACGCGGCGGTGCAGGAGCAACTCGGCAAGGTCGCGCACAGCACGATGCTGGGTCTCAGCCATCGACCGGCAATCGAGCTGGCAAGGCGGCTCGTCAAACTAGGCCCGCGGGGCCTCAGTCGCGTCTTCTTCTCGGACAGCGGCTCGACCGCGACCGAGATCGCGCTGAAGATGGCCTTCCAGTTCTGGGCACAGAACCGTGACGGCACCGCCCGCGCGAAGTTCATCACCCTGAAGGACGCCTACCACGGCGACACGCTCGGATCGGTCTCCGCCGGGGGCATCGACCTCTTCCACGAGACCTACCGGCCGCTGCTGTTCGACACGCTCAAGGCGGAACCCGGCGACATCGCCGACATGGAATGGCTGCTCGCCCAGAACGAGGGACGGGTTGCGGCGGTGATGATGGAGCCGCTCGTGCAGGGCGCGGCCGGGATGCTGATGCACCCGCCGGGGTACCTGGGCGCCGTGCGCCGCCTGTGCGACCGCTACGGCGTGCTCCTGATCTGCGACGAGGTCGCGACCGGCTTCGGCCGCACCGGGACGATGTTCGCGTGCGAGCAGGAGGAGGTGGCGCCCGACCTGATGTGCGTCGCCAAGGGCATCACGGGTGGCTACCTGCCGCTCGCCGCGACCTTCACGACCGAGCGGATCTACGAAGGCTTCCTTGGCCGCCACGACGAGTACCGGACTTTCTTCCACGGGCACACCTACACGGGCAACCCGCTCGCG
Organism: Thermoleophilaceae bacterium; assembly: GCA_036269895.1. Taxonomy (GTDB): domain Bacteria; phylum Actinomycetota; class Thermoleophilia; order Solirubrobacterales; family Thermoleophilaceae; genus DATBDN01. The sequence goes on along the minus strand of DATBDN010000102.1, from coordinate 5,082 downwards.
TGCGCGGCGGCCATCGCAACGCTCGCGGTGTTCGACGAGGAGCGGACGCTCGAGTGCCTGCAGGCGAAGATCGACCTGCTCACGCGTCTGCTCGAGCCAATCGCGCGGCTCGGATGCGTCGGCGAGGTCCGCCAGCGCGGCTTCATGGTCGGGATCGAGCTCGAGGGCTACGACCCGGCTCTGCGCATGGGCCACGAGGTCACGCTCGAGGCACGCGCACGCGGAGCGATTATCCGCCCGCTGGGCGACGTGATCGTGCTGATGCCACCGCTGTCGATCGAGGGCGCCGAGCTACAGCGGCTCGTTGCGATTACACGCCAGGCGATCGAGGCGGCCACATCGAAGGCGCAGTCAGACACCCTGCCGCTGGCGGCTTAATCGAGGAGTTCGAAGTCGCGCTTGCGCGCGCCGCAGACGGGACAGAACCAGTCGTCGGGGATGTCCGCGAACTCCGTTCCCGGAGGGACGCCGCCATCCGGGTCGCCTTCGGCGGGTTCGTAGATGAACCCGCACGAGACGCAGATGTAACGCTGACCGGCCATTCGGCCCGACGATAGTAGGGTCCGTCCAGTGGAGGTCGCCCGGCCGGGACCCGGCGAGGAGCTCAACCCCGGGGCTGTAAGCATCCCGCGTGTCGCGGCGTCGGTAATCGTGCTCCGCGATTCCGACAATGGTCCCGAGGTGCTGCTGGTGCAGCGCAACCCGGACGCACGCTTCATGGGCGGCGCCTGGGTCTTCCCCGGCGGCGCGGTGCACGAGGAGGACGGTGACGCCGGCCGGACGGGCGTGCGCGAGCTCGAGGAGGAAGCGGGCCTGGTGATCGAGGACGCCGGAACGCTCGTGGCGTGGTCGCGTTGGATCACCCCCGCGCAGGTGAAGATCCGCTTCGACACGTGGTTCTTCGTCACACGCGCGCCAGACGGCGCTGAGCCACGCTGCGACGGACAGGAGTGTGTCGACGTTCGCTGGCTGCGGCCGCAGGACGCGCTTGACGCGTACCAGCGCGACGAGCTGCTCCTCGTCTTCCCCACGATCCGCCACCTGCAGGAGCTGGCGATGTTCGAGTCCGTCGGTGGCATCGTCGAGACCGGCCGCCAGCGGCGCATCCAGCCGATCGAGCCCCGCGTCGTGCTCGACGAGGGCGGCGTGGCGCGCATCCTGCTGCCGGGTGAGCCCGGTTACGACGAAGCCCCGGTGCAGACCGCGTGAGCGAACGCTACGACGTGTTCGTGATCGGGGCGGGCCCGGCCGGCACCGTCTGCGCCGGGGCGCTGGCGGACGGCGGGATGAAGGTCGGCATCGCCGAGCGCGAGCGCGTCGGCGGTGAGTGCTCGTACTGGGCCTGCATCCCGTCGAAGACGCTGCTGCGCCCCGGTGAGGCGCTCGAGGGCGCGCGTCACGCGCCCGGCGCCCGCCAGGCGATCGAGAGCTCGCTCGACGCCGCCGCGGCGTTCGAGTGGCGCGACTTCCAGGTGTCGAACTACGACGACGAGGCCAGCCCGAGCGAGGCGCCGTGGTTGCGCGACAAGGGCATCGGCCTGCATCGCGGCGACGCACGCATCCAGGCGCCCGGCCACATCAGGGTCGGCGACGACGAGATCGAGACCGACCGCATCGTGCTCGCGACCGGGTCAGACCCGCTGATCCCGCCCGTCGACGGGCTCGACCAAGTCGACTACTGGACCAACCGTGAAGGCACCGGCCTGAAGGAGGTCCCGGAAAGCGTCGTGGTGCTCGGCGGCGGCCCGGTCGGTGTCGAGCTCGCACAGGCGCTGCGGCGCTTCGGCGCCCACGTCTCGATCGTCGAGGGCAACCGCCTGCTCGCGCGCGAGGGCCGTGAAGCCGGCGACGCGATCGGCCAGGCGCTCGAGGCCGAGGGCATCGAGCTGCACCTGGGCGTCCACGCGGAGCGCGTGAGCGCGGAGAACGGCGGCATCAGCGTCCGCCTGGACGACGGCGCGACCATCGCTGCCGAGCGGATACTGGTTGCCACCGGGCGCAGGCCGCGCGTCGCGGGGCTCGGGCTCGAGGCGATCGGCCTCGACAGCGACAGCGGTCGCGTCGTGGTCGACGCGCGCCTGCGGACGAAGGCCGACAACGTCTGGGCGATCGGCGACGTAACCGGCGTGGCGCTCTTCACCCACGTAGGGAAGTACCAGGCGCGCGTGGCGGCTGGCGCGATCCTCGGTAAGGATGCGCGCGCGGACTACCGCGCGCTGCCGCGCGTGACCTTCTGCGATCCGCAGGTCGCCGGGGCCGGCAAGACCGAGGACCAGGCACGCGAGGAGGGCATTGAGATCGAGCTCGGCCGCGCTGAGATCGGCTCAGTCGCGCGCACGTCTACATACACACGCGACTACGAGTCGCTGCCCGGCTTCCTCACGCTGATCGCCGACCGCCGGCGCGGCATTCTCATCGGCGCGTACGCGGTCGGGCCGGAGGCGGGCGAGTGGCTGCAGCAGGCCACGCTCGCCATCCGTGCCGAGATCGACATCCATGTCCTGCGCGACACCATCCAGCCGTTCCCGACGTTCTCCGAGATCTTCGTGAACGCGCTGGCGGACCTCGACCTCTGACATCCTCCGCAACCCGCGCCCGGCAACAGGGTTGTAACAGCTGTGAACCGCCGCTTTGCAGGGGTGCTCGGCGCGGCGCTCGCAGTCGTGCTCGCGATGGCGGCGACCGCAGCGTTCGCCGACACCTTCACCGGCACTTCCGACGCCGATCACCTGGTCGGCACACCCACGCCTGACCAGTTCTACGGTGAGGACGGCGACGACGTCCTCGACGGCCTAGGGGGCAGCGACTACATCGAAGGCGGCCCCGGAGCGGACCAGATCACGGCCGGTGCGGGCGCTGACTTGGCGATTGGCGGGACCGGCAACGACCGCATCGACATGGGTCCCGGCGGCGACGTGGTGTACGCGGGCGCGGGCGACGACGAGGTCCTCGGCGGCACAGGCAACGATGTGCTCCTCGGCCAGGCCGGCGCCGATCGCATCTTCGGCGGCCCGGGCGACGACCGCCTGTACGCCGCGCTGGGCCCGGACTTCGTGGACGGCGGAGCCGGTCGCGACCGGATCATCGCCAGCGAGGGCGACTCGACGCTGAACGGCGGCGCCGACAACGACTGGATCACGGCGAACAACGGCAACTTCACGGTCGACGGTGGCAGCGGAAAGGACCGCATCGAGACCGGCGCCGGCAACGACACGATCACGGGCGGCCCGGGCGTCGACATGATCCTGGCCGGCGGCGGCAACGACACGATCAACGTGGCCGACGGAAAGCGCGACACCGTGTACTGCGGCGCGGGCGTCGACGCCGTCACGATCGACAAGCACGACATCGCGCGCAACTGCGAGACGAAGAAGCGCGGCTAGCGGCGCTGTTACAAAACTGCTCTGACCCGGTTTGTTACGGCGTTACAAATGGGGTCAGAGCACTTTTGTTACGCCCGCCGGATGCGCTTCGACCTCACGGTGTAATGCCTGCCGTCGGTCATCGTCACGAGCGCCCTCACCCTCTTCGCACGCGTCCTCACGATCCGGCGGAAGGGCGACTTCGCCGATCGGCCGAGCCGCTTCTTGCCCGTCTTGTAGACCACGCGGCGCACGGAGTGGCGATCGCCGCCCCCTAGCGACAGGCGCAGCCGGCCGTCGTGGAGGCGTCGTGCGTTCAGGCGCAGCTCCGGCTTCGCTCGCGACGCCGGCGGCGGCGACCCGTCCGCCAGTCGCACGAGACCACCGAGCACGCCGACGTAGGCCGCGCCGTCCGGCCCCAGCGTGACCGGGGCGTAGTTGTTGTTGAATCCCAGCCCCTCGCCTGCCAGCGCCTTCCAGAGCGTCTTGCCCGTCCGGAAGTCGATCGCGGTCAGGTACCAGCCGTCGTCGCCATCCGCGTTCGCCGGCTTGGTGTACGTGTAGACGATCCCGTTGGCCAGTGAGAGCTTCGGGACCACCGACGGCGCCACCTCGTCGGAGTGCCACACCGTGTGGCATCCATTTTGACCGAGGTCGATCCGCTCGAGTCCCGGCGTGGTCGTCTTGCCGTTCTCCACCGCGGCCGGACTCGAATAGCCATAGTTGTTCTCGACCACGATCGAGGTGGGCGTCGCGATCAGCGACTGGTCCGTGTCACTCGCGCCCGTTGCGAAGACCGGGATCTTGCAGACCAACCGCGAGCCGTCCACCTGCGGGGCGCGCTTGTAGACCACGACGTTCATCGGGTCGGCGTTGTCGGTGATCGCTACGTAGTTGCGACCCATCACCGTCGGAGTGGTGCCCGAGCCTGCCTCCGTCTGCCCCGGTTTCTTCACGCCGACGTTGTCGTAGGGCTCGCGCCACGTCGTCGCCACCCCTAACGCGCTCGCGTCGAAGCGGTACATCGCCTTGTCGGTGACGATGAAGACGCCACCGGTCTCGTCCACCGAGAACGAGTTGCCGTTCGGCTCCTTCGTGTCAATCGACTTGACCTGTCCGTTGGTCGGGTCGATGTAGCCGACGACGCCGTTGCTCGAGGCGAACCAGATCCGCCCCGACCAGTCGGGCAGCGCGGAGATGATCTTGTCGCCCTGCGGGACCGCGGCCGTGAGGTCGTAGTCCTGCTGCAGCTCGAACGCCGGCGCATCGGTCTCACCGATCACGTAGATGTGCCGCGTCGACGTAGGAGCGATCACGCGGTCCTTGTCGTCGAGGTAGAAGTAGCCACCGCCCGAGAAGTCCGTGAACACCCCGGTCGAGGCGCCCATCCGCGGCGGCAGCGGCATCGACGCGAGTGAGTCGAGCGTCTTCGGATCGAACATCTCGAGAATCGGCGCCTCGACGCCCACGCAGATCGACACGAGCCGGTGCTTCGAGTCGATCGTGATCGACGCGCACTCGTGTGAGAGGAAGGTCGACGACCGGCTGATCCCGTTGCCGAGCGGACCCGCGCCCTGGTAGGTGTCGGTCATGTACGCGTCGTCGTGGATGTTCGACCGGCCGTTCGGCGCCATGTGCGGATGCCGCGGCGGGTCGGGGGCGAAGATCGGCTGGGGAGTGGCCGGCTTGCCGATGAAGGCCGGCAGCGAGTTCGGGCTCT
>DATBDN010000101.1:0-7631 GCA_036269895.1 Thermoleophilaceae bacterium | reverse complement strand
CCCACTCGTAGCCGCGCTCCTGGCCGCGGTAGACGCGGACGCCGAAGGCCTCGTTGCGCTCGCGGATCATCGGCTGCCCTCCCGGCGCATGTAGCCGTGGCGCTCGAGCCAGCGCTCGACCTCGGATGGCCGGCACTTGCGGCGGCCGGCGATGACGGCGGTCGGCATGCCTTCGCTTACGCGGTACTCGAGCCAGCGCAGCGAGCAGCCGAGCTGCGCAGCCATCAGGCGCAACGGCAGCCAGGCCTCGCCTGTCGCCGCGTTCAGAGTCGCCGTCCGGTTGTGGTCTTCACACCTCCTTGACGACGGCGCACCGCAGGGGTGCCCCATGAGCGAGACGCCGCCCAGACGCCGGCGGCGCTCAATGCCAGATTCGAACTGGGAAAGGAACCGCTCGCCCCGACTAATTTGCCTTAGCGGCGAGCTCCGGTCGCGCTTCCACCGCGGATACGAGCCGACGGAGAAGGTCGAGCAAGGTTGCTTGTCGGAAAGCTCGGATTCGCGAGCCGCGACGCCGGCTGCTGACGAGTAGACGCTCCTCTCCCGCGTGCAGAATGGCGCGATGGCGTGGCGGTCGCGTGTTCGCATGCTCGAGCCTCTCCGCGAGAGGGACTTCGCCCTGCTTTGGAGCGGCATGACGCTGTCGTTCGTCGGCGACGGGATCTACCTCGTCGCGGTCGCCTGGCAGGTCTACTCGCTTTCGAACACGCCGACTGCCCTATCCGTCGTCGGCCTCGCCTGGATACTCCCGCAGCTTCCGCTGTTCGTCGTCGCGGGCGTCCTCATCGATCGCTTCGAGCGACGGCGCATCCTGATTGTCGCTGACGTGGTGCGCCTCATCGCCGTCGGCGGCATCGGTGTGCTCGCGGTCACTGGCGCGCTCGCCGTCTGGCACATCGTCGCCCTGGTTGTGCTCCTCGGCTGCGGAGATGCCCTGTTTGGCCCGGCCTTCAGCGCGTTCGTGCCGGAACTCGTGATCGGGGATCAACTGGCGCAGGCCAACGCGCTCGATTCGTTCGTGCGGACCTTGACGTCCAGGCTCGTCGGTCCAGCGCTCGGGGGAGTGGTGGTCGCAACGGTCGGCGCGGGCGAAGCGTTCTTGGTCGACGCCGCCACATTCGGCGCGTCCGCACTCTGTCTCCTCGCAGTTCGCAGTCGCGACCTGCCCAGAGAATTCTCGGAACGGCTATCCGCGCGTGCAGAGCTGCGCGAGGGAGCTGCCTACGTTCGATCGCAACCCTGGATCTGGGGCACGCTCGTCACGGCCGGTCTCAGCCTCTTGTTCTGGTTCGGGCCTTCGCAGGTTCTGTTGCCTTACATAGTCAAGAACGAGCTCGGCGGTGGCGCCGGCGACCTTGGCGCCGTCTACGCGGCCGCCGGGATCGGCTCCTTGATCGGCGCGCTGGCATGGGGCCAGCTTGGACTTCCGCGTCGGCCGATATTGGTGATGGCCCTCGCCTGGGTTGCACCGGGGCTTGAGCTCGCCGCGCTCGGAATCGTGGGATCCCTATGGCAGGCGGCCGCGGCGCTCGCGATCGGACACGCACTCGCGGTGCCGGGGATGATCATCTGGATGACGCTTCTCCAGAGCGAGGTTCCGCCCGGCATGCTGGGACGTGTTTCGAGCTTCGACTGGCTCGTCTCGACATGCCTGCTCCCGATCTCGTTCGCGCTGACAGGGCCGGTCGCGGCAGCGGCTGGAGCCGACGCGACGGTGATAGCCGGCGGCTTGATCTCAGCGGGCGTCATGGCCGGTCTGCTCGCAATTCCCGGCGTCCGCGAGATCGAGCGACATCGGGCGCGAACTGGCTGAACGCAGCGGCTGGAAAGCGTTCGAATCCAGTCGCCCCGATGTGACATTGAGTCAGTAAGCCCGCGCAGCGGTCGGCCCGGGCGTATAGGTTGCGCATATGGCCCGCTGCCAGGCTTCTCGCCCGGCGGTCACCCACTGCGAACTCGAGGAGAGCCGATGCTTAACGGGACCGAAGTCATCAAGCCCGGCGAGGAGAGCTGGGATTCCGTGCGCGCCGCCTGGAACCTGACCCACGACCAGCGCCCGGCCATGGTCGCGAGGCCGGCGAACGCTGACGAAGTCGTCACTGTCGTGAACTTCGCCCGTGAGAACAGCTTGCGAGTCGCCGTCCAAGCCGAGGGTCACGGGGCGGGCCCGCTGGCCGGTGTAGGCGAGGACACGCTGCTGCTGAAGACCGGGCGTATGACCGGGGCCGAGGTGCACCCTGCGAATCGCCGGGCGCGGGTCAACGCGGGCGCCAAGTGGGCCGATGTCGGCGCGCTGGCCTCTCCACACGGGCTGTCCCCTCTCTTGGGCTCGTCGAGAGAAGTCGGCGTCGTCGGCTACACGCTCGGTGGCGGCCACGGCTGGCTCGCACGGAAGTGGGGCCTGGCCTGCAACAGCGTGCTCTCCGCCGAAGTCGTCACCGCCGATGGAGAGCTCGTGCGCGCCAGTCACGCGGACGAGTCCGACCTCTTTTGGGCACTGCGAGGCGGCGGAGGCAGCTTCGGCGTGGTGACCGCTCTCGAGTTCGAGCTGTATCCCGTTCCCGAGCTGTACGCCGGCATGCTCGCCTGGCCGTGGGAACGGTCGGCGGACGTGCTCCACGCCTGGCGCGAGTTGGCTTTCGACCTGCCGGACGAAATGTCTACATGGGCTCGGATCCTTCAGCTGCCACCGCTGCCCATGATTCCCGAGCCTGTCCGCGGTCGTCAGCTCGTGGTCGTCGAAGCCGCCTATCTGGGCGGCGAGGAGGCCGGGCGCGAGCTGCTGCGGCCGCTGCACGACCTGGGCCCGGAGCTCGACACGTTCGCGCCCGTCCCTCCGGCGGCTTTGGGCGAATTGCACATGGATCCCGAGGATCCAGTCCCGTTCGCCGGCGAGGGCCAGATGCTCGACGAGCTTCCGGCGGCCGCGATCGACGCCGTGCTCGAGCTCGCCGGCCCCGGCTCGGGTTCGCCACTGCTGTCAGTCGAGCTGCGTCTGCTCGGCGGCGCGCTCAGCGAGCCCGCCCTCGGCGCGGGAGCGCTGGCCAGCCTCGATCACGCCGTCCTGGCGTTCAGCGTGGGCATGGTCATGAACCCCGACATGGGGAAGGCTGTGAACGGACACTTGGCTGACGTCGCGCACGCGCTCGAGCCATGGGACTCGGGCGTCAGATACGCGAACTTCGTCGACGTCCCGATCGACACGCGCGCGTGCTACCCGCCGGAGACCTTCGATCGGCTGCAGAGCGCGAAGGCGCGCTACGACCCGCACGACTTCTTCCGGGCGAACCATCCGATTCCGTGCGCCGCGGCGGCCGGGTAGGAGGCGCATGGCGGCGACCAGGTGATCGTGAGGATCCTCGGCTAAGCCGGCAGCGCTGACCGCAGCGACGGGAACTCCGCCGGCAGGCCGGGTGCGAGCACCTGGAAAAGCTCGATCGGCTCCGGCAGCCCGCGGAACCGCCAGGCGCCCAGGGCCTTCAGGCTGACGCTGTCCGGGAGCTCGCCGGCCACCGCTGACCGCACCGCCGACGACAGCACGATCTGACGGCCGTGCGCCGCGAAGCAGATCCGCGCCGCCGCGTGGATCGAGAGCCCCACGTAGCCCGTATCCGTCAACGCCGGACGTCCGCGGTGCAGGCCTATCCGCAGCCGCACACTGGCGCCGTTCGGCCACGGCCCCGCCTCCATCGCTCGCTGGATCGCCAGCGCGGCACTGAGCGCCGCCGGCGCCTCCTGGAAGACGGCCACGACGTCATCGCCGCGGGCTGACGTCTCCCGGCCGCCGGCCTTCCGCACGCACTCCCGCACCTGCCGGCGTACATCCGACAGCAGCCCCGCGTATCCGTCCTCGAGGCGCTTCAGCAGCTCAGTCGACCCCTCGATGTCCGCCAGCAGGAACGTGACTTGGCCCGTCGGCAGCTTGCGCTTCGCGTCCAGCTGCGCGCTGATGAAGCCGATCGGCATGATCCCCTGCTTCTTCGCCGCCCTCAGCAGCCGGCTGCGTGCCCGATCGCGCGCCTCCTCGTTCTCGAAGACCACCTGGCTGAAGCGGGCGAGGGCGTTGCGGACATGCGAGGCGTCGTGGATCGGCAGCCGCCGCCGGCCGCGCGAGTCGATGTACGCGAAGGCGCTGTCCGGCAGCTGAGCCCGCTCCTTGGCTCGCAACGGTGGCATGCCTCCCATGATCTCAGGAAGCGCAGCCGTATCCATACTGAACTGGATGCGGACTGAAAACTTGCATACATATTTGCCTTCTGTCTAAACTCGCACTCATGAAACGGGGGAGCATCGCGCTTGCGTGCGCTATCGCGTTCTTGTCAACGGCAACGTCGGCCTTCGCAGCAGGGGGTCTGCGCCAGGTCACGATTGATGCCTCGAAGCCGACGGGCCTGATCCGGTCGCTTCAGGGCGTCTCCGGCACGCCCCTGCCGGGCAACGACGACCACGGCGACTACACGATCCAGCACCACCAGCTCGGCGTCGACTTCGTCCGCACGCACGACATCGACTGCAGCGGCACGGGCGACATCGATGGGATCGGCGAGAACCGGATCTTCAAGGACTGGAGCGCGGACCCGAACGACCCCGCGAGCTACAACTTCGGCCCGACCGATCGGGCCCTCCTGAGCGCCGCCCGCGCGGGAGAGCAGATCGAGTTCAACCTCGGGCACAGCGACCTCAGCTGCGCGGGCCTCGGCTTCAACAACACCCCGCCGCCCGACCCTGCCCTGTACGCACAGGTCGCGCGCCGCGTCGCGCAGCACTACAACGACGGCTGGGCAAACGGCTACCGCCTGCACATCCGCTACTGGGAGATCTGGAACGAGCCCGACCTGGTCCCGTTCTGGGCGGGGACGGCCCAGCAGTTCTACGCGCTCTACGACGCGACGGCGCGCGCACTGAAGAGCCTCCATCCGTGGATGAAGATCGGCGGCCCTGCGCTGACGACAAACAACGACATCACCGGCTTCCGCGAGTCGCTGCTCGCGTACATCCGCGCCCACGACCTGCCGCTGGACTTCTGGACGATCCACCACTACAGCGACTTCACCGAGGACCCACTGGACTTCAACCGGCTCGCGGACGTCAGCCGCGCGCTGCTGGACAGCTATGGGTTCAACCGCGCCGAGATCCATCTGAACGAGTGGAACTACGGGATCGCGGAGCAGCCCACCGAGACCCAACGCTCCGCGTACGTCGCGTCCTCGCTGATCAACATGCAGGACTCGCAGCTCGCGCGCGCCGCGTTCTACCGCGCCGACGCACACGGGCAGTTCGGGCTGATCGCTGCCGACGGGGCGTTCACAAAGACCGGCGACGCATTCGCCGCCGTTGGCTCGATGAATCGCACGCCGCTGCGGCTAGCGACCAGCGGCGGAGACGATCAGGGCTTCAGCGTCGAAGCCGGCCGCAGCCGCAACCACGAGCAGGTCCGTGTCCTGCTCGCGAACTACGAGATCCCACCGCAGGACCAGGGTCCGTTCCCGCCGTTCATCGTGAACAACAACTTCACGATCCCGGGCATCGCGACGTTCACACTGCTCGACCGGCGGCCCGTCGCTTACGCCGACAACAACGGCTACGACCTGACGGTCAACGGCCTCCACGGCAACGGCCGCCGCTACCTGGTCAGCCGCTACCGCGTGGACGACAGCCACAACCTGACGCTCGTCGATCAGACGTTCCAGCGCGGGCGCCGGATCAACCTGAGCGCGACGCTGCCGGCCCCGGCCGTCGAGCTGGTGGTGATCAGACGCGTCTAGTGCAGGAGGTTGCGCGCTTCGCGCACTGCGACCGGCAGCGTCGTGAGGTCATAGACGTGCCCCACGCGCACGTCTGACAGTGTCTGCAGGTAGCGCTCTCCGGCCGGATTGGTGTCGACCCATGTGTCAACCGCGGCGTCGGCGTCCAGCCCCGGCTGGGCGTCCCTGAGCACCGCAGCGGTCAGCTCGCGGTGGATCCCGTTCAGGTCGTCGCGCAGCGCCGCTCGCGCGAGGGCTTTCCAGCGGTCGTCGCGCGGCAGCTCGACGATCCGGTCGCGGAGCCAATGGAGATGCAGGCGGCTGCCGAGCCGGAAGTAGACCCTCGCCACGTCGCCAAGCGGCGCGCCCGCCTGATCCGCGATCTCCACGATGTCGAGCGCTGCGAACATCGATGCCAGCCCGGCGACGCGTTGTGCGACCCGCGCGGGGACGCCCGCCCCCTCGTACTCCTCGGCTTGGAGCAGGACGGGCTCGGCGTCCTCGTCGGCCAGTAGCCGGGGCAGGTCTTCATACAGCTCCAGTGCGCCGGGCCTGAAGTGGGCGACCGTCTCGGCGATGTCCAACGGGCGCCGCCGGTTTCGCAGCAGCCAACGAGCAGCACGCTCGATCACGCGCCGGCCCTCAAGCAGCATGCGAACCTGGACCTCGGCCGGGATCTTCGTGTCGAGCTTCTCGATCTCCCACCAGATCGGCCGCATCTGAAAGACCTCGCGCGCGACCGTGTACGCGCGCGCGATGTCCGACGCCCGCGCGCCCGTCTCCTCGTGGAGGCGGAACACGAACGTGGTGCCGCCGCCGTGAAGGATGTTGTTGACCACGCGCGTGGCGGCGATCTCGCGTCCCAGCCGGTGCTCCCGCATCTGCGTCTCGAACCGCTCGGGAAGCGGCGACGGGAAGTACGCCTCGATCTCCGCCGAAAGGTACGGGTCCTCTGGCACGTCGGAGTCGAGCAGTTCGGCGTAGAGCTGGATCTTGCTGAACGCCAGGATCACCGCCAGCTCGGGGCGGGTGAGACCCTTGTGGTCGCGCTTGCGCTCGCCGATCTCGTCCTCGTCGGGCAGCGCCTCGAGCTCGCGGTCGAGCCCCCGTCGCTGCTCGAACCAGCGGATCAGACGACCATGGACGTCCAGCATCGGCGCCGCGTTCGCCTCCGAGAGCGACAGCGTCTCGTTCTGCTCGTAGTTGTTCTGCAGGACCGCTCCCGCGACGGCATCGGTCATCTCCGCGAGCAGCACATTGCGCTGCTTCACGGTCAGGTCGCCGTCGGCCACGACGTGGTTCAGCACGATCTTGATGTTGACCTCGTGGTCCGAGCAGTCGACCCCGGCGGAGTTGTCGATCGCGTCGTTGTTGATGCGGCCTCCGGTGAGCGCGTACTCGATCCGGCCACGCTGCGTGAAGCCGAGGTTCCCGCCCTCGCCGACCACACGACTCCGAAGCTCGGCGCCGTTGACGCGCAGCCCGTCGTTCGCCTTGTCGCCCGCGTCTGCTTGCACCTCGGTCGTCGCCTTCACGTACGTGCCGATGCCGCCGTTCCACAGCAGGTCGACCGGCGCGCGCAGGATTGCGCTGATCAGCTGGTTGGGCGGCAGCGCCTCGGCTTCGATCCCCAGTGCGGCCCGTGCCTGCGGCGACAGCTGGATCGACTTGGCGCTGCGCAGCCATACGCCGCCGGCCTCCGAGATCTTGTCGCGGTCGTAGTCCGACCACGACGAGCGTGGCAGTTCGAACAACCGCTTCCGCTCGGCAAAGCTGCTCGCCGCGTCCGGCTCGGGATCGATGAAGATCTCGCGGTGGTTGAACGCTGCCACGAGCCGTATGTGCTCCGACAGCAGCATCCCGTTCCCGAACACGTCGCCCGACATG
>DATBDN010000100.1:0-5908 GCA_036269895.1 Thermoleophilaceae bacterium | reverse complement strand
CTGCGCGAGACGATGTCCGACTACCTGATCCGCGAGCTCGAGCGCTACGGAGTGGCAGTCCGCGACCGCAGCGAGATCGGGCATCTCCACGGCGCCGACGGCCAGCTCGAGGCGATCACGTTGAAGAGCGGCGAGCGGCTGCCGTTCTCTTTCTTGTTCTTCTTCCTCGGCGCCGACCCCTGCACCGAGTGGCTCGACGACACCGTGGCACGCGACGACAAAGGCTTCATCCTCACGGGCGCTGACGCAGGCGGCGATCACCTTCTTGCCACGAGCGTGCCGGGCGTCTTCGCGGCTGGCGATGTCCGCGCCGGCTCGACGAAGCGCTGCGCGACTGCGGTCGGCGAGGGTGCAATGGTGGTTCAGTTGGTCCACGCGCACCTCGCGGTGAGCAACGGCGAGGCCCCCCTGCGCAAGGAGCAGGTACCGCGATGAACTGCATCCATCGTCCGGGGACCATTTGGGGACCAGCCGACGACCGTTCTGCATCGGCGTCAGAGACTGCGGCGCGGACGACCGCCGGAGACGGGGATGACTTTGTCGGCTACGCCCGCTTGACCGTGTCGTTCGATGCGCGCGACGTGCCGAGCCGCCTCGCGGCGGGTCGGCGGAGTACCGACCCACGGACCCCCGCGCGCTCGCTTTAAGCAGCTCAGCAGGAGAATCAATACCTGCCTGAGGTCGCTGGCTGCACGGAGTCGAGCACGGCATTTACCTTCGCGGCCAGCCGCAGCTCGGCAAGGGTAAGGCCAGCGTTGTTCGGGTTCCTGATCCTCAGGCGGACGTGGCCCTGGGAGATGGTCATCGCCGGCCGCCGCCAATGGTCGATCGCGTGTTCGGCGATCATCCCGGCGAACTCCCACGCCTCGTCGAAGTCCTTGAAGGCAAAATCGCGGCCGAGGGTGGCGTGCTCGCGCCACCAGTCCTCCTGCGCCGCGATTGCCTGCGCCAGCTCGGGCGGGAGGTAGATGACGTGCGGATGCCCGTCGAGCCCGAGTTCGATCGCGGCCGGCTCGGGAACGTCCATGAGGTCGAGGAGGCGGCTGCTGGCTGCCATCGCATGTATCTCTAGGCCGGGCGCGGCGCGCGTCAAGGCGCGGCGACCGGGCCGTCCAGTGCCGCCACGATCCCCGCCTCGACATCGCCGCCAGCCGTATCGATCTCCTTCGTGATTGCAACGCAGGTTCGGAGGGCGTTCGAGCTACGTAGCTCACGCGACGGCGTCGAGGAGGTCCGCCACCGACTCCACGACTCGGGACGCCCGATATGGATAGGTGTCTGCGTGTGCGCGCGTAGTCACTCCGCTCAGCACGAGGACGGTTTCGAGACCGGCCTCCAGGCCGGCGACGATGTCGGTATCCATGCGATCTCCGACGATGATCGTGGACTCCGAGTGTGTCTCCAGAGCGTTGAGCGCGGAACGCATCATGAACGGATTGGGCTTGCCGACGAAGTACGGCGCCACCCCCGTGGCGCGGCTGATGAGCGCCGCGACTGCGCCGGTGGCAGGAAGCGGACCCTGGGTGCTTGGGCCGGTCGGGTCGGGGTTCGTCGCGATGAATCGAGCGCCGGCCAAGATCAGGCGAATCGCGCGTGTGATCCGCTCGAAGCCGTAGGTCCTCGTCTCTCCCAGAATGACGTAATCCGGGTCCCGGTCGGTGAGCGTAAAACCCGCCTCGTGCAGCGCAGTCGTCGTCCCCGCCTCGCCGATCACGAACACGGACGCGCCCGGGCGCTGATACTCGAGGAATCGCGCAGTGGCCAGCGCGGACGTCCAGATCGCCTGCTCCGGGACCTCGAGGCCTGCGCGCCGCAGGCGCGCCGAGAGATCACGCGGCGTGTAGATCGAGTTGTTGGTGAGGACCAGAAACCGGACGCCGAACTCCCGGAGCTTCGCCAGGAAGCGATCAGCGCCCGCGACCGGCTGGTCCTCTGACACGAGCACGCCGTCCAGATCCATCAGCCAGGAATGCCGCTGGGGTCTGTCGTCCGGCGGCGATTGCGCGTACTGCTGCGATTTCAAGGATGACGTCACTTCGGCCGCGCCCCCTAACGGGCCGCCGCCCCGGCGGCCTCCGAGGCGGTGGCGAGCGTCCCGAAGTCGACCGGGGCGTGGTTGGATGTGCGGGGGTCGTAGCCAACGACGGTTGGCTTTGTCACTCTGGCGGGGATAGGCCGCCTGCGAGCGCATTCAACAACGGAGCGCTTGGCCCGCCCTCAGGATCGCGACAGCGCCCAGAGCCTGAAGGAGCGGGCGTTCCGTGGCCCGATGCGGTCGATCCGAGACGTCTGACCCACGACAATCGCGGCCGCTACGCGGCTGGTCGGTCCGGCCGCTGGGTCTGAGACCTCGCACACCGCCGCGCCGTTCTTCCGTCCCACTCGGACCTCGCGTGGCGGGCGGCCGCGGAGCCAGATGCCGGCGGTGATCTCGTGCGTCGCGGTGACGAGGCTTCGTGTTACGGAGGCGCCGCAGTGCTCGCCCGCAAGTTCGCGCGTGAGCGATGCGCGCAACGCGCTCGGCGAGTCGCCGGGGTCGACGGGCCGCAGCACAAGGGCCGGTCGCCGGTCGCCCGGCGAACCGCGCTCTGAATCGATGGCGTCCCGCAGCCTCGTCAGCGCGACTTCCTCGATCTGGCGAACGCGCTCGACGCTCAGAGAGAGCTCCCCCGCGATCTCGCGGAGTGTACGTGCGCGCCCAACGAGCCCGTAGTGCTCGTAGACGACATGACGCTCACGCTGAGGAAGCTCGGCGCAGCGCGCGCGCAGTTCGTCGAGCCGCGTCCGGTCCGCAACCGCCTCGTACGCGTCGCCACTGGTCTCGTCGGCGACACGCTCCGCGAGTGTGGCGCTCCCGCGGTCCGCCGCGCTGCCGCCGACCGGCTCTTCGAGCCCCCTCGCTGGAAGCTCGGCAGCCAAGAGACGCTCCAGGTCCTTGCGTCTGCAGCCGCAGGCGTCCGCGAGCTCCCGCACGGTCGGCTCGCGTCCGTGCGCCCGCACCCATGCGCTCCATGCGTCCTTGATCCGGCTCAGCCGACGCAACGCACGATCGGAGAGAACCACCTGGCGCGTCATCTCCGCGACCAAGTGCTGCATCGATTGCCTTACCCACCAGGAGGCGTAGGGCCAGAACGGAGTGCCGCGCGACGCGTCGTAGCGCCCGAGAGCTCGCAGCAGCCCCACAACGCCAGCCTGGATCAGCTCAGATCGTTCGACCGCGCGGTTGTTCCGGTAGATACGCGCAATCCCAGCGATGTGCGGCGCAAAGACCTCGACGAGCTGCTCCAGCGCACGGCCGTCTCCACCCGCCGCAGCAGCGACCAACTCCGGCTCAGATTTGCAGCGGCTTGGGATCACGGACGGCGGACCTGCGCTCTCCTCTGGAAGAGGATTGCCCGAGCCCACCACATCGCTCACGGGCTATGCAGCTCATCTTCGCGTAGGTCGTTTGCACTAGCGGAGCGCGCGGCAGCGAGCCCAGGCTGGAGCCCCGCGTGGCCGGGCTCAGCGGATCCCGACGACCCCGTAGCGCAGGGCGAAGAGCAGCGCCTGCAGGCGGGAGTGGACACCGAGCTTCGAGAGGATGCTCGCCACGTGATTGCGCTCGGTTCTCAAGGTGATGTGCAGCCGCTTGGCGATGTCCTGGCTGCCCAGTCCGTCGGCCAGCAGCTGAAGCACTTCGCACTCGCGCGGGCTCAGGCTCTCGGTCATCCGGCGGTCGTCGCGCTCGCGGTCGCGATCACGCGCGGCAAGGCGCAGCAGGTCGACGAGCTCCTCGACCGGGACCAGCGTCTCGCCGGCGCGCAGGCGGCGCACGGCTTCGACGACCTCGTCGAGGCCGGCGGTCTTGGTCAGTGTCCCTGCAGCGCCGCTCTCGATCGCACGGGCGATATCGCCCCGGTCGGCGGCGGTGAGCGCGAGCGCCTGTGCGTGCGGGTTCACCTCGCGCAGATCCCTGATGACGTCACCTCCGAAGCCGTCGGGAAGCGCGAGATCGACCACCGCGACGTCGACATCCTCGAGCATGGAACGCGCTTCGGCCAGCGAAGCCGCCTGCCCGACGACGTCGAAGTCCGCCTCGCGCGCGAACATCGCGGCGATCGCCTCACGGACGATGGCGTGATCCTCGACCAAGAGAACGCGCGCCTTGCGCTGCGCCACGTCCGCGACTGCTTCGAGCCGGACGCAAAGCCGCACGGTCGTGCCCGCGCCGGTGCTCCGGATCGTCAGGCCGCCTCCGACCTGCTCCACGCGCTCGCGCATGCCGTTGATCCCCGTCCACCCGTTCGCGGGCGGCGCGTCGACGTCGAATCCGCGGCCGTCATCCGAGACCTCGACGCACAGCTGATCGTCCTCGCGCTCTGCCTTGACTCTGATTGCGGTGGCGCCCGAGTGCCGGCGGGCGTTCACCAGGGCCTCGCGGACGCCTTGCAGCAGCCGGGTGCCGACGCTGCCGAGCACGTCTTCCGGGACCTCGCGGTCGCCTTCGAGCTCGATGTGGCAGTCGGGGGCGAGCTCGCGCTGGACGTTCACGAGCCCTACAAGCAGCTCGCGAACCGATCGCTTCCCTTCCGCGTCCAGCTGCAGGTCGTAGATCGCCGCGCGCACCTGTTGACCCGTCCGCCTCAGAGTCGGGACGAGATGCGCGAGCCGCTCCGCGGTCTCACCTTCGCCGGCGGCGGTCTCGGCGGCGCTTGCCTCCGCGAGCGCGTCGGTCAGGTCCTGAAGCGCCTGGTCATGGAGGTCGCGCGCGATCCGCCGGCGCTCCGCCTCGAGCGCCGCGACGATCAGGTTCTCCGATTCCGCGCGGTCGACCGAAATGGAGACGACGTTCGCGACTGCCTGCAGGAAGTCGACCTCCTGGACAGCGAACGAGCGCGCCGTCGTCGAGAAGACAGCGAGCGCGCCGAACGGGCTGCGGCGGCCTGCGATTACGACGGCCACGCCGCTCGCCGGGGCATACGCTCGCAGGAAGGGGGAGATCTCGAATCGCGGATCCGCTTCGAGGTCGGCGCTCACGACGGGTTGACCTGCCATGACCGCGTAGCCGGCGAATGACCGGCGGCGCGCGGTGCCTTTCCCGGTTCCAACCACGCCTTCCCGCCAGCCGACTCCGGCCCTCAGGGCAAGCGCCTCGCCGCCGGGAAGCACCTCCGCGATTGCCACCAGCGGGACGCCGATGCCGTCCGAGACCGCCTCGGTCGCTTCGTCGAGCACTGCCTGCAGGTCGCCGCGGCCGAGCGCGCGCAGTCCCAGGGAGGCCACGCGGCTCTGCTGGTAGGCGCGACGCGTGCGTTCCTGCTCGGCGCGCTTCTGCGCCGTCATGTCCCGGTGGATTCCGAGGTAGCCGGTCACCGTGCCATCGGCATCGCGCACCGCCGCCGAGGTCAGCTCGACCTGGATCGGCGTGCCATCCTTGCGGTAGGCGGCAATCGCGACCCGCGTGCGGTCTCTCTCGAGCAGTTCGCGCTCGAGATCCAGCCGAGATTGGTCGCCGGCGTAGCTCGCCACCTCGCGCGCCGGCCGACCGAGGACCTCGTCGGCGCTGAACCCGTAGAGCCTCTCGGCGCCCCGGTTCCACACCGTCAGGCAAAAGTCCGCATCCGTCCCGACGACGGCGTCGTCGACGTTATCCAGGAGACTGCTGTGGTAAGCGCGCTCGCTGTTCGCGCGCTGCTCGGTCGTCGCATCGCGTGCGACGCCGACCGCTGCCACCAGGTTTCCGCGACTGTCGTAGACCGGGTACGAGCTGGCGTAGTACGAGATTCGAGCGCCGCCCTCGAGTCTGAAGAATTCCTCGTCGACGATGACCTCTTCGGACGCGAGCGAACGGGCGAGCATCCATTCCGAGGGGGCATAGCGCCGCCCGTCCGGGTGGAACATCGCGAAGCTGTCGATTTCTGCGATG
>DATBDN010000099.1:0-14727 GCA_036269895.1 Thermoleophilaceae bacterium | reverse complement strand
CACCGCGCGGTCGGTGAGGCGGCCAAGGTCACCGACATCGAGAGCTCGCGGCGGGTGGTCGGCTCGAACCTGACCGCAGTCGAGCTGAGCGGGCTGACCAAGATCGAGCTCGCCTTCGCCCTGGTCCTGGCCGCGGCAGCCTGCGGCGTGACGCTGGCGCTGGGGTTCCGGGAGCGGCGCAGGACGTTCGCGATCGCGACGGCGCTCGGCGCCCGGCGCTGGCAACTGGGCGCGTTCGTCTGGAGCGAGACGCTCTTCGTCACCGTCGGCGGACTCCTCCTCGGTGCACTCGCGGCCGCGCTGATGTCGGGGATGCTGATCAAGATCCTCACCGGCGTCTTCGATCCGCCACCGAGCGCTGCATCGGTCCCGTTCGGCTACCTCGCCGGGCTGCTGGCGCTGACGCTGGCCGCGGGCGCTGCAGCAGCAGTCGCGACCCTGCGCAACCTGCTCGCCGTTACCTCGGACGCACTGCGGGACCTCTGACGCGGCGCCGGTGCGCGATCGCCACGGCGACCGCGGCGAGCACTGTGGCGAGCGCCGCGTAGTCGGCGTAGCGGAAGGTGTGGTGGAAGCTCTCCCAGTTGCCGCCGAGCGCCCAACCGGCGGCCGCGAAGCCGAAGCACCACAGCAGCGACCCGAGCAACGTCAGCAACACGTACGACGGCAGAGGGCTGCCGAACACTCCTGCCGGGATCGAGATGAACGACCGCACGAGCGGAGTGATGCGCCCGAGGAAAACCGCCTTCTGGCCGTGGCGGGCAAACCAAGCCTCGGCACGCTCGAGCGCGCCTGGGCCGAGATGCAGCAGGCGCCCGTGACGCTCGATCAGCGGCCGGCCGCCGCGCGCACCGATCGCCCAACCGACGATCGACCCGAACAGGTAGCCGAGCGACCCGGCAAGCGCCAGCACGACGAAGCTCTCGACGCCCGTGTGAAGGTGCGCGCCGAACAACCTGGCGGACTCGCCGGCGATCGCCCCGGACGCGACGACGCCTGCGTAGAGCATGATCAGCTCGCCACCGACCGGAAGCAGCGCATCGAGCGCCATCAGGAAGAACACCGCGTAGACACCCTGGTGGGCGATGAAGTGGGTGACCTGGCTCGTGACGCTCGCGAGCTCCATAAGAGGCCGACGCTACGCGCGACGACTGAACACGGTCTGAATGCTCACAGCCGGCAGGGCGACGTCAGGCCGCGGCGACGGCATAGGGTGGCGGCGTGGGACGCGCGTCGGATCGCGTTGTGCGAGTGCTGGCCGTCCTCGCCGGGATCGCGATGCTGCTGGCCGTTGTTGCGGTCTATGCGGATCGGTCAAGGTCAACGCCTACGACGCGCTGCTGAGGCGGGTGGAGGAGTGCGGGCGCATCCGCGCCGACATCCCGACCCTCGTGGCGATCGACTTCTATCGGCGCGGCGACCTCTTTCGGGGTGGTCGACCATGAGAACGGCGTCGACTGAAGCCGAACGCGCGGACGTTACGATCCCGTCCGTGGCATGTGATCCGCTGTCGTACTCGGGCGTTGACGCGTCGAAGTGGGCGAGCGTCAAGGAGACGGTCGAGCGCGAGTACGGCATTGAGATCGACGCAGATCGCGGAGAGGCATCCAAACGAGGGTTCACGTTGAAGTGGGCCTACGAGCCCGCCGAACAGACGCTCCAGCTTCAGTGCTTGGACAAGCCGTTCATAACTCCGTGCAAGGTGATCAACAACTACATCAACGGTGCAGCCGTGAAGTCCGGGCTCACGGCTGTCTAACGGATCGAATGGCCGAGAAGAAAGCTGCAAAGAAGCGCGCACAGGGGTCCGCAAAGCGCACGCCGCGCAAGGCGTCCAAGGGTTTCACGGACGAGGAACGAGCGGCGATGAGCGAGCGCGCTCAAGAGCTGAAGGCAGAGACACGCCGCGGCTCGCGCGCAGGCAAGGCCGACGGGGAACGCGACGTGCTCGCGAAGATCGCCGAGATGCCGAAGGCGGATCGCGTCATGGCCGAGCGGCTGCACGCCATCATCAAGGCCAGCGCGCCCGACCTCGCGCCGAGAACCTGGTACGGAATGCCCGCCTACGCCAAGGACGGCAAGGTCGTCTGCTTCTTCCGGAGCGCGCAGAAGTTCAAATCGAGGTACGCGACGTTCGGCTTCAACGAGAAGGCAAACCTCGACGAAGGCGCCATGTGGCCTACGGCCTTCGCCCTGAAGGAATTGACCGCCGCCGACGAGGCAAAGATCGCCGCGCTCGTAAAGAAAGCGGTGAGCTGAGGACTGGTCCGCGCCTAGGCACCGCGCGCAGTGACCTCCGGCCTGTCGAGCCAACCGCGGGACAGGCCGCGATTGCCGTCCGACTGGGGACTCATGCTGGAGATACGAGGTCGCCGCGGCAGGCCGCCTAATCCCCACCGGAAGGACTCGCATCATGTCTCGTATTCGCTCGCGACTGACGTTCGCCAACGTCGTGTCGATGCTCGCCCTGTTCGTCGCACTTGGCGGCAGCTCCTACGCGGCGCTGACGATCACCGGCAAGAACGTCAAGAACGGTTCGCTGACCGGGGCTGACATCAAGAACAGCTCGCTCGGCTCGGTCGACATCAAGGACGGCAACCTGCTTGCCAAGGACTTCAAGGCTGGGCAGCTACCGGCTGGACCGCAGGGATCGCAGGGCGTGAAAGGCGACAAGGGCGACAAGGGCGACAAGGGTGATACCGGCACCGTTGACACCTCGAACTTCTACACAAAGGGCGCGAGCGATGGCCGGTACCTGCGCAGCACCGTCACCGTGGTGAAGACCATCGCTGCGACCGTCGCCGCGGACAGCTACGGCGGGACGAGCGTGGACTGCCCGAGCGGTTACCAGGCGATCGGCGGTGGCGTCGACGTGAACCAGATCTATTACGGCAAGGTCTCGTCGTCGAATCCAACGTTCGGCGGCGCTCGTACGTATACCGAATCGGACGGTCAGCACGGCCCGGCGACCGGCTGGTTCGGCGCAGTCACGACGCAAGGAACCACCACCAGCGCGAGCGACGCCAAGGTGGTAGTGATCTGCGCGCCGATCGGCTAGCAGTGGAGAAGAGTGAGGGCCGTCCGGGTCACCAGCCGGACGGCCTTCCCGAGAGGGGCCCTGGCCCGCTTGGTCCCTCTGATCCGTTCCGGCCGAGGCATCCGAGAACGAAAAAACCCCGCAGGAGGAGCGGGGCTTTCTCAGGTGGGCCGTACTGGGCTCGAACCAGTGACCTCCGGCTTGTCGAGCCGGCGCTCTCCCAGCTGAGCTAACGGCCCCGAGACGGGCGAGCATAGCGAACGGTCAGCGCGCGCCGGCGAGTCTTCCGTTTGCCCTCATCGTCATCTCGAACACCTCGCGACTGGTCCAGCGCGGGCTCCATCCCGTGGTCTCTTTGAGCTTCTCGTTCGAGGCCACCCAGGGGTGGATCACGAACTCGAGCTGTCCCGCGGGAGCCTCGTTGACGCGTGCCTTCCAGAGTGCGTCGGCCAGCATCTTGTAGACGCCATAGGGCACGCGCCGCCCCTTCAGGCCGATCATGTCGCAGGCCTCGGCCAAGGTGATGTAGCCATCGCCAGCGACGTTGAAGATCCCCGCGTGGCGGCCCTCGAGCAGCAGTATCAGCGCCTCCGCGACGTCGTCCACGTGTACGAACTGCTGCGGCGGGTCGCCCAACCCGAAGTCGCCGCGGAACGGCGCCTTCAGCCAGAGTCGGACAATGTAATTGTCAACGTCCGGGCCGAAGACGATGCACGGCCGCGCGATCGTCATCACGCGATCGGGATGCTGCAGCGCCCACAGCTGGCATTGCCGGTCGGCCTCCGCTTTGTCGCGCGCGTAAGAGAAGTCGGGCGCGCCGCGCACGGGGTCGTCCTCGGTGAGTGGCACGGGGTTGTCCGCAAAGGCGCCGTACGCGGTCGTCGAACTCGTGACGAGCATCTGACCTACCTCCGCCGCCGACGCCGCCTCGAGCACGTTCTGTGTCCCGTTCACGTCGACGTCGTACATCGCGGCTTCGTCGTGGACCGGGTTCAGCAGGAACGCGAGATGGACTACGCAGTCGGGGCGTTCGCGTTCGAACAGCTCGCGGATGCCACGACGGTCGCGCACGTCGAGCTGCGCGAAGGACGTCTGTGGCCGGAACGACTTCGGTGGCCGGACGTCCGCAATCAGAATGGCCTCCGTCTCGGGTCGGCCGGAGAGGTGATCCACGAGCCGGGAGCCGATGTAGCCGGAGCCGCCGGTGATCAGATAGCGCACGGGCGGCGACTCTAGGCCCCCGAAAGCGGAAGAGGCCCCGTCCAAGGGGCCCCTTCCTGACCTGGATGTGCTCGGTCTGCACGTTTCTTCGAGACGCACTCGCCGAAGCGTGTCCTTTAACGCGCGTCTTCGCCCGAGGTTGGACGGTTTGCGAAGAAAAAACGCGAATATCCGCCGAATGGATGACCTGACGCGCCAAGACGCGGTATCCGAATCGGTCGAGATCTGCCGCCCGATGGGTTCGCGCTGAACGCGCTGGAGGAGCGGGCGCTGGCGGCGCTCGACGCGGACGCGCTGGCGGCGGACGCGTCCGAGCTCGTGCGGGTGCCGAGTGTCACGGGCGACGAGCGCGCTGTGGTGGGGCGCTTCGGACGGCTGGCACGGGGCCACGGCTTGGTGGCGCAGACGCACGTGCACGACCTCGCGGCGCTGCGCGCCGACGCCCGCTATCCCGGCGAGGAGGCGCCGCGCACGGCGCTGTTCGGCGCGAGCGCGGTCCTCCGCGGCCGCAATCCCGAGGCGCCACGGTTGTGCCTGAACGGGCACCTGGATGTCGTCGCGTCCGGCAACGAGAAGTGGTCGCGTGATCCGTGGTCGGGCGAGGTCGCCGACGGGCGACTGTACGGCCGCGGCTCGGTCGACATGAAGGGTGCGGTGGCGGCGGCGCTGCACGCGCTGGCGGCTGTGGCAGCGGCCGGTGGCACCGACGGCGACGTCGTGCTGCAGGCGGTCGCCTCGGAGGAGGACGGCGGGCTCGGGACGTTTGCGGCGTTGCACGACGACTCGCGCTTTGCCGCCTGCCTGATTCCGGAGCCGACGGCGTTTGCGGTCGCATGTGCGCAAGCCGGCGCGCTGACGTTCCGCGGGGAAGTCCCGGGCGTGTCCGCCCATGCCGCGGTCCGACTCGAGGGCGTGTCCGCGATCGACCGGTACGTCGCGGTGCACGTCGCGCTGTCGGAGTTCGAGCGCGAGCTGAACGCCGATGTGACGCATCCGCTGATGGGCGCGTTGGAGCTGCCATACGCGGTCTCGGTTGGACGTATCGACGGCGGCGTGTGGTCGTCGTCGGTGCCGGATCGGCTCGTGTTCGAGGGGCGCGTCGGGGTACCCGTCGGCGAGGAGCCGGCTGCCATGCGCGAGCGGTTCGAGCGGGTTGCGCGCGAGGCGTGCCCCGAGGTTGTGATCAGCTGGAGCGGCGGGCGTTTCGCGCCGGGCGAGACGGCGGTCGACCATGCCTTCACCCAGTTGCTGCTGAGCGCCGCGGCGGATGAGCTTGGTCGGCCCGTCGAGCCGATCGGCGTCCCCTACGGGGCGGACATGCGCCTGTTCTGCGAGCGCGGCGTCCCGTGCGTGATGTTCGGGACGCCGGGTCTCGAGCGGGCGCACGCGGTCGACGAATACGTGGAAATCGACGACCTGGTCACGCTGGCACGATCGCTGATCCGCGTGATTGCCCGCTTCTGAGTCTTAAGCTCTGAGCCAGGTGGCATGGGACGACGATGACGACTGGGTGGGCGAGCCGCCCGAGGGACGGCACAGCGCCGACCGGGCAAAGCCCGAGTTCTGGCGCTTCCAGAGGCCGCCGGAGATCATCGCGGTGGCAGTCGTGATCGGCCTGGTGGTGCTGGTGGTTGTCCTGCTGACGCGCTGATCAGTCGCTTCCGAGAAGGTCGAGCTGCCAGTCGTTGCAGCGGATCGGGTTCCCGGGCGGGTACTCGAAGTCGCACACGCCGAGCAACGTGAAGCCGAGTTTTCGGCAGATGGCGTTGGAAGCTTCGTTGACAACCTTCGGGAACGCGTGCATGTAGCGATGTCGGCCCGTTTGTCGAGCGAGCTCGATCGCCTGCCTGGTCGCGACGACGGCAAGCCCGCGGCCCTGGAACGCGGGCAGCACCATCCAGCCGGTCTCGTAGACCTCACCCCCACGCCAGTCCTTGTCCCAGAACCCGACGGAGCCGATGTCGACGCCGCTCTCGTCGTCAACGATCTTGTACATGCCGGAGCCCAGCGCCGCGTACTTGCGCTGGCGGTCAGCGAGCTTCTCGGGGCTCTCCGGCCCGCCGAGGAATTCGGTCATGGCGGGGTCGCCCATGAGCTGCTCGACGAGCGGATGGTCGTCTGGACCCCACGGCTCGAGGTGGACGGAGAGGGCGCCGGGCACGCCCGAAAAGGTTAGGTCGCCCCGAGCAGTGCGTTGTAGATGTGACACCCCGAGCCGGTTGTGAGGTAGAGCGGCGCGTGGATCGGGAACCCTCCGCCTGTGATCGCAATCGGTTCGACGCTGCTGCTGGCGTCGTGTTCGGCGCGCGTCGCGGCCTCACTGCTAGCGCGCAGCGTCGGCGCCTCCCGCCTCCACGTCGCTGCCAGCTTCGGCCCGGCGCAGCTGAGGTACGCGCTGCGGATCGCCGCTTCACACGGATCACTGTTCGTGCTGTTGCTTCTACTCGCCCGGTCCTTCTCGGACAGCGGCAACCCTCGCGTCGTGATCTGCGCCTACCTTTGCATCGGCATCGCCGGGCTCGGCGTAGCCATCTGGGTGATTGCGCGCCGGTACTGGGAGCGGCTCTTCCGCGACGGCAACGCCGCACGTGCACGTCGGTTCGCGCTCGCGCACACGGGATCGTGGCTGGCGAGCCTGCTCATGCTCGCCGTGGCGGCGGCGTTGATCGTCCCGGTCCCGGCGGCCGGCGGCTAACGCCGGGACTAGCTTCGGGCCTTCGACTCGTTCAGCGCCACGGCGGCGCGAACGAGAGCCTTCAACGCCTTCTCGTCGAGTTCCTCGCCCTCGTGAAAGTCGACGGCACGTCTCGTGTTCCCACCAAGGCTGGAGTTGAAGAGGCCCGACGGATCCTCCAGAGACGCCCCTTTGGCGAAGGTCATCTTCACGACGTTCTTGTAGGTCTCGCCGGTGCAGATGATTCCGTCGTGCGACCACACCGGTGTTCCCGGGCTCGTGGCCTTCGCCCACTTCCACTCCTCGACGACTTCGGGATCGGCTTCCTTCACCAAGCTACGGAGCCGGCCGAGCATCTCGCCCCGCCAGTCGCCTAGCTCCTTGATTCGCGCGTCGATCTGCTCAGAAGGAGACTTGCTTTCCTGCGACCCGCTCTTCGTCATGCCCGTTTCTCTCCCTTGGTCCCGAGGCCCTTGAGAAGAGTTCTGAGAACCCTCCTAGAGGCGCCAACCGGAATCGAACCGGTGTAAACGGCTTTGCAGGCCGCTGCGTAGCCACTCCGCCATGGCGCCGAGTGCGCCATCAGGTTCGCAGACGAAATCCGCCCACGTCAGCCGGGCTTGCAGACGGCAAGAGAAAGGCCCCCGTCCTCCCGACCGGGGGCCTTCTGTCCAACGCTGCCCGCGACTTGCCGGCGCCGCGCGCGACGTGCGTCTCTACTGGCTCTGCTGACGCTGAGCGTTCAGCTGGTGGGCCTGCTTCGACACACAGGCGCCGAAGTTCTTGTACGTGGTCTTGAAGGCGGCCGAGTCCTTCGTCTGGTCACCCCGGCACGACTTCGCGGCGCTGATCGTGTTCTGGTCCTTCTGGTCAGCCTCCGCCTTGTTCCTCTTGGCGTTGGTCGAGACGCACTTGCCGTACGCCGAGTGCGCGTTCTTGGCGCCGTAGAAGTCCGCGAACGTCTTGCCGCCGTGGGCGGCCTGGAAATCGGCGTCGCTCATCGCTTTCTCGGACTTGCACTGCTTCGCCGCGTTCGTCTGCGCGTCCTGGCGCTCGGTCGCCTCTTCCTTGGACTTGCTCGAGACGCACTTGCCGTAGGCGCGGCCCTTGCCCTTGGCGCCCCACGCGTGCTTGAAGTTGGACGTGCCCTCGGCCTTCAGAAGTGCCTTGCACTCCTTAGCTGCGTTCTGCTTGTCGGTCGTAGACGGCTGGTCGCCCATCGCCGCAACCGGCAAGGCCAGAGCGGCGGCGAGAAGAACGATTCCGGTGATGCGTTTCATGAATATGCCCCCTGCGGAAGTTGGTGGTCACGTACTGAAACGCACGAAAACGGCGTAGGTTCAGTAGTTCCGAAAGCCCGGGCCGGAGCCCGAGGCAGGGCTATACTCGCCGCTCGCGCGGCTGTAGCTCAGTTGGCTAGAGCGTCTGCTTGCCATGCAGAAGGTCGTGGGTTCGAGTCCCATCAGCCGCTTCGCTGAATCGCGCTCGTGGAGCGGGATTCTCGCTTTCTGAGGGGTCCCCGGACGTTTCCGCGGAAACGCTTTTGGGGCTTCTGGCCGATTGCGGGCCCGTTGGGCGCGTCTGGAGAGCAGGATTTGGCGTCTTCGGGGCTCGCGCCGAGCACCTCCGTGAGCTGAGCCGGGTGAGCGTCAGCTATTCGGGAGCCCGAACACGGTGAGAGCGCCGTCGTCGCTCCCGGCATACACGCGGCCTTCGGCCACGACCGCTCCGGAGAGCGCGCTGCCGCTGAGTGATGCCGTCCACCGGCTCTCGCCGGTCGCGGCGTCGAGAGCGCCCACGTGAGTGCTCTCGGCGAGGTACACGAGGCCGTTGGCGACGACCGGTGACGATTCCCCGGCGCCGACGGCGGACCGCCACACGACGCTACCGCTTTTGACCGATAGCGCCCGCAGCCCGGCGCCTGCGACGTCGACGTAGACGCGCGTTCCGTCGGTCGCGAGCGGCGTGGTGACGCCGCCGACCTGCGTTGACCACTTCTTCACGCCGTAGTTGTCGGACGCCGTGACGATGCCGTTCTCCGTAGCGACGAACAGGCGTCCGCTTCGGATCGCGGGCGGGGCGCTTACGGGCCCGCCCACCGGCATCGACCGAGCCTCGTTAACCTTGCCGGTGCTCGGATCGAGCGCGTACACGGTTCCGTCGGCCGAGCCCACGTACAGGACCCCCATCACGGCCGTGTAAGACGGCGGCGACTCTACGCCGGCGCCGACAGCCTCGCTCCACAGGAGCGTTCCGTCTGAGCTCTTGAAGGCGTATACGTTCCCATCGCGCCCGGAGGCGATGATGCGGCCGTGGGAGACGGTCGGCGTGCTGAACCCGGGACTGACGTTAGTTCTCCAGAGCAGCGCGCCGGTCGTCGCCTTATAGGCGGCGATCCCGCCCCTGCTCGTCGCCACGTACGCGACACCGCTGACAACCGCGGGCGACGACGCCGCGCCCGGCCCGACGTTCACCGACCAGGCACGCGCGCAGGCGTCGGTCGAGAAGGCGAGCAGATCACCGAAGGTCGTGCCCACGTACATACGCCCGCCGACGACCGCCGGCGACGACGTGGCCACGCTTGCGGATGCTTGCGCCGCGCAGCGGCGGGCGAGCGAGCCGACCGACTGCCCGTCGAGCAGCGACTCGTTGGGATTGAACCCGGCGTGGCTGTCGGAGAAGCCAGCCTGCACCCATGCAGTCGGGCGCAGTGTGAAGGTCGCGAAGGCCGCGTCCGCCGGCGTCGCGCTGCCAACGATGCTGATGCGATGCGCGCCAAACGTGGTTCCCTTCGGAATCGGCGCGCCGAAGCTGACCCCGCCCGTCCACGGAGAGATGGTCCCGGAGCCGATCTGCTGGTCGTCGAAGAGGAGCTTGACGTTGTCGTTTGGGGCGAAGCCCGTGCCGGTGATGTTCATCCAGCCGTTGCTGTAGCCGGAGGGCGGGTTCAGCGTCACTGTCGGCTGGGCCGGCGGTTCCGCTGCGATCGCGACCCCCTGCTCCCACACGAGCGCTCCCACGAGCATTAGTACTACGTACGCCGGTCCAAGTTTGGTCCTCATCCTGATTGCCGCCCGCGGCACGCGCTGCTCCCGTGTTAGCTCCAAACGACCCTCCAACTAACGACGGTCGTAGGCGCCACCCTCCTTACGCCTGGGCTCGCCCGACAAGCCTTTTCTCAACCGGCTGAGTCGGCGAACCACAAATGGGCGGACGTCAGGGGGCTTGACGGTCACGAAAGGGCTCGGCCCCGCGACGCGGTCCTGGCGGTCGTCATGCCAGACGCGTTCGGCCGTCCCTACCGCTCGCGTTGCGACCGGCGACCGCAAGAAAGATGGTTTACAATACCCGGTGGACCCGGAGACGCCGCTCGGCTCCCCCGTACTGCGCCCACGCCGGAGCCGTCCGCGACCTCCTGTCGCTTCGGACCCCGGCGCGAGCGCTGCGCGTGAACGTGGACGCGCGCCTGCGCGGGTGGACTACGCCGCCGAGTACGCCTGTCCGAGCCGACGCGACTCTGAGCGCGCGCCGCGGTAGATGCTCACGCTGACGGAGAGCGTCCAGACGATGAAGAGCAGCAGCGCGGGCACCGACTCGGTCGTGGGGATCGCGCCGTTGATGGCGAGGGCGAGTGCAACGACAGCGGCACTGATCCCCACCCAACGCGGCAACACCGCTGTACGGAGGGCGACGACCGCAACGACGGCGAGGAACAACGCGAACGGATAGAGGCTGGCGACTGTCGCGGCGCCCGCGATGCCCTTCAGCGCCTCGTGCAGCTGGGTCCCGTCCGCGACGTGTGCGCGGTGGATGGCCACCTCCGGTCCCCCACTTAGCAACTTCATCGTGATCCCGGTGATGCCGGCCGCCAACGCCGTCGTCGACAGCCAGCGGCTGCCGGGCTCGGCCGCCCGCAGAAGGCTGGCGACGAACGCTAGGAACGGCACGAACAGGACGAGCGCGATCGTCCCGATCACGGCGCGCGGCTGGGAGTATCCGGCCTTCCCGTCCCCGGCAGCGACGAACAGCGCGATCGCGAACGCCGCCCCGGACGCCGCGCCGAGGCGCGCCTGGAGAGGAGTCGTCGATGTGCTTGTGTTGCTTGAAGTACTCATTGGGCCTCCTTGCTGATAGGACGGCCGCCACGCTAAGCCGTGGACCCGGACCTGTCGTCGGCCCGCGCTGCGATTCGCCATGCAGCAGCGGTCTGACATTTCACGCGGCGCAGTAGTCCCGTGGATTGACAAAAAGAGGCGCCCGATCAGGTCCTGAGCGGATGCGGAGCGGATTCGGCGGAGGTACCGTGCGTTCGTGAGCGCGCAACGGTGGCGATCGCTGCGAGTCCCGGTCGATTGGGCCGCGGCGCTCGTCCTCTGTGCGGCCGGGCTCGCCGATGTAATCCACACGGATTTCGCGCAACCGCTGTGGGCGGGGATCGTCGCCACGCTGCTCGTCTTCCTGCCGCTCGGGTTGCGCCGCCGTCATCCGCTCGAGGTGTTGGTTGTCGTCGGAGCGTCGTCGCTCGTCCTCGAGCTTGGCCTCGGCGATCCGTCGAATTCGAAGCAGTTCGGTTTCGAGACGTTCGTCGCCTGGCTGATCGTCTCCTACTCGTGCGGCGCGTATCTCGACGGTAAGCGGCATCGAATCGCGGTCGCGGTTGGCGTACTGGTGGCCGCGCTGTGGGTCTCGCTCAGCTACGCCCTCGGTGGCAGCGACCAGAACACGGTTCCGTCGGTTTTCTTCTCCACCGTGGCGTGGCTGGGAGGGCGAGGGATCCAGCGGCGCCAGCAGCAGGTCGAGCTGCTCAGCGAGCACGCAGACCGACTCGAGCGGGAGCGCGCCGAGCGGGTTCGCGCGTTGGTCGCGGAGGAGCGAACGCAAATCGCGCGTGAGCTCCATGACGTGATCGCGCACGGCGTGAGCGTGATGGTCGTGCAGGCTCAGGCCGGCCCGCGCTTGGCCGCGGATCCCGACGCAGCATCTTCCGCGTTCAGGTCGATCGAGGCGAGCGGCAAGGAGGCGCTGGTCGATCTCCGTCGCCTGCTCGGGATCTTGCGGACGGAGGACCAGGAGCTCGCCATCGGTCCCCAGCCAGGGCTTGCATCGCTTCCGAACCTGGTTCAGCAAGTCTGCGAGGCGGGGCTTCCCGTCGAGCTCGTGATCGAGGGCGACCAGCGCCCGCTGCCCCCAGGTGTCGATCTGTCCGCCTACCGGATCGTCCAGGAGGCGTTGACGAACACTCTTAAGCACGCCCACGCCGGCGGCGCTCGCGTCTCCGTTCGCTACAACGCGTCGGCGGTCGAGCTCGACGTCGACGACGACGGCCGCGGTTCGTCCCAGCACGCGAACGGGTCCGGCCATGGCCTGATCGGGATGCGCGAGCGCGTTGCGCTCTACGGCGGGCATCTGGAGGTCGGACCGCGCGAAGGCGGCGGCTACAAGGTCAGCGCCCGCCTGCCGCTCGGGGGCGCGCCGTGACCATCCGTGTGGTCATCGCCGACGACCAAGAGCTGGTGCGCACCGGCTTCCGCGTGATCGTGAACGCAGAACCGGACATGGAGGTGGTCGGCGAGACCGGCGACGGTCGCGAGACGATCGACGCGGTAGCGCTGCACAAGCCGGACGTCGTGCTGATGGACATCCGCATGCCGAACCTCGACGGGATCGAAGCGACGCGCCAGATCGCGAGGCGCGCGCAGCCACCGCGAATCGTGATCCTGACCACCTTCGACCTCGACGAGTACGTCTACCAAGCACTCCGGGCCGGAGCGAGCGGCTTCCTCCTCAAGGACGCGGGCGCCGACGAGCTACTACGCGCCGTGCGCGTTGTCGCGGTCGGCGAGGCGCTCCTTTCGCCGACGATCACGCGCAGGCTGATCGAGGACTACGCCCGCCGTCCAGCGCCCGCCGGGCGACCGCCGGCGCTGGAGGAACTGACCCCGCGTGAGCTCGAAGTGCTGGAGCTGATCGCCAGTGGCTTCTCGAACGCGGATATCGCGCGCGAGTTCGTGGTCAGCGACGCGACGGTGAAGACTCACGTGACGCGGATCTTCGGGAAGCTCGGCCTACACGATCGGGCACAAGCGGTCGTGCTGGCCTACGAGAGCGGTCTGGTTCAACCTGGCGCAGCGCGAACACCCCGGGCTGCGGGTGCCTAGTCCTGCTCTCGACCACCTTCGCCGACACGAACAGGGCCGCCGCGTGCCGAAGCCGCGGACCGCACGCCCACGATGTGCGAGCGCTGAGGTGAGCGACGGGACTGACGTCGCGGCCACCTGGACCACAACCAAGTAGCCACCAGCCTTGCCCCGAGGAGACGCAACGGTTTGCCATTGGTTTGCTAAATGCCCGTGCATCGCCGTAATCCCCGGGCATCGGGTTTTCGGGGGCCGGCCAGAAACCACGCGATTTGCAGGGCTTTTCGGGACCTGCCAAAAACTCAGGTTCTGATTGCCATGCAGAAGGTCGTGGGTTCGAGTCCCATCAGCCGCTTCGGAAAGCCCTGCAAATTGTTACTTTCTTGGTCCTGATCCGACCAGGTGTCGTACTGCCAAGCACGCAGAAGGTCCTTTTGGTTCGACGCCACGTCGATCAGCCGCATCAGTAGTGCGTTCTCCGTCGCCCTCGTAAGCCGGGTCGCACAACACCGACCTCGGTCACGTCGTTGGTACCTAATGGCCCGGGCACATCGCCCTCGCTCTTGACTGCGATTACGAGCAGCGCCCATCGAAGGCGGCGCGGTCGACAGAGTTCCGTCGCGATGCGCGCAAACGCACGCCGCGGGTTGTTCATACGGTTGTCTTCGGTCACCCGCCAGAGCAGAATCCGACGCATGGCCGGTGCTCGCTCCGCTGCCGAGGTCCCGGTGCTGCG
Organism: Thermoleophilaceae bacterium; assembly: GCA_036269895.1. Taxonomy (GTDB): domain Bacteria; phylum Actinomycetota; class Thermoleophilia; order Solirubrobacterales; family Thermoleophilaceae; genus DATBDN01. The sequence continues at coordinate 922 of DATBDN010000099.1, read as the reverse complement.
CGGTCGGCGAGACGAGCGCGGGGTGCTGGACAAGCTCCTCGACGCCGCGCAGGCCGGCCGGAGCGGCGTGCTGGTCCTGCGGGGGGAGGCGGGCATCGGGAAGACAGCGCTGCTAGGTCACGCGATCGAATCGGCGTCGGACGGCACGCTGCTGCGGGCGGTGGGCGTCGAATCCGAGATGGAGCTCCCGTTCGCGACCCTGCATCAATTGCGCGCACCGATACGCGACTTCGTCGATCGCCTTCCTGCTCCCCAGCGCGATGCGCTCGAGATCATCTTCGGAGTGAGTGCCGGCGCACCGCCGGATCGCTTTCTGGTCGCCCTGGCGACCTTGAGCCTCTTTTCGGAGGCCGCGCAGGAGCGCCCACTGCTGTGCGTCATCGACGACGCGCAGTGGTTGGACCGCGCCTCCGCGCAGGCGTTGGGCTTCGTTGCGCGCAGGCTGCTGGCGGAGCCGGTCGCCCTGCTGGTCGCCGCTCGCGAGACGACCGATGCGTTCGCGGATCTGCCCGAGCTGCTCATCGAGAGGCTCGACGATGCTGAGGCGAGGAAGCTCCTGGCGTCGGTGATCCCGGGCCGGTTGGACGACCGCGTCACTGACCAGCTCGTTGCCGAGGCGCGCGGCGACCACCCTCACCTCACCGCGTTTGCGCTTGGCGCCATCGTCTTCGGAACGCTGATGGGCATCGTCTGGTCGGCCTGGGCCTCGCGCGGCGCGACGACTCGAGCCTCCATGGCCGCACTTACTCTCGTGATGTTTCTCGTCGGCGCCGGCGGCACTTGGACTTCTTCGCGCCCTCGTACAACGACCTAAAACGAGGTTGGCGGACCTGAGGACTCACAGGACCGCGCTCTTTCTCGCCGTATGCACCCCGGCGTCGGGGATGACCCGAGCGGCAGCGCAGCGGCGCGAGCAAAACGC
>DATBDN010000098.1:0-1949 GCA_036269895.1 Thermoleophilaceae bacterium | reverse complement strand
TCCGTTCCGGGAGATCGCGCGCACGGCGGTCACGAAGTACCCGCGACGCACCGTGCTCGGCCTGGCGCTGTTCGTCGGCCAGGCCTTCATCTACAACGCGATCACCTTCGACCTCGGGACCCTGTTCAACAAGTTCTTCGGCGTCTCCTCGAGCGCGGTGCCGTACCTGTTTGCGATCTTCGCGATCGGCAACCTGCTCGGGCCGCTCACGTTGGGCCGGCTGTTCGACACCGTCGGGCGCAAGCCGATGATCACCGCGACGTATCTGATCTCCGCGGCCGCGGCGGCCGTGCTCGGCTTCCTCATGATCGGCAACTCGCTCGGCGAGTGGGGCTTTTTGATCTTCATCACCGCGACGTTCTTCGTCGCGTCGGCCGGCGCGAGCGCCGCGTACCTGACCGTCAGCGAGATCTTCCCGATGGAGACTCGCGCGATGGCGATCGCGTTCTTCTACGCGACCGGCACGATCGTCGGTGGCTTCGGCGGGCCGTTGCTGTTCGGCGCACTGATCCAGAGCGGCAAGCCCTCGCAGATCTTCATCGGCTACCTCGTGGGGGCGGTCGTGATGATCATCGGTGGAGTCGTCCAGGCGACGATGGGCGTCGAGGCCGCACAGCGCGACCTCGAGGACATCGCCCCGCCGCTGTCGGCGAGCGGCGAGGAGCTCGACGAGCCCGGCGAGCAGCAGGACCCATACACCGTCGACGAAAGCACGGGCGTGCCGTTCCAGAGTGGTGGCGGAGACGTAACGGAGCGAGGAGGTGTGCGATGAGCACGAACGCAACCAGCAAACGCAGGCAGGGCCAGAGCATCGCCGGCTGGGCGCCGACGACCGCGCGGTCGGCCTACGACGCCGACGAGATGGAGTACTGGCGGAACCGTGAGATCTCGCTGATCGAGAACCTGCTGAAGGAGCGCGGCGAGATGTCGCGCTCTGAGATCGGCGACACGCTCGGCTGCAAGTACTGGGGGCCGACGCGTTTCCGTGGAGCCCTGAAGGAGGGCGTAGAGCGCGGCGCGTTCCGCAAGACCCGCGGCAACCGCTACGCGCCCGCGGGCTCTTAGCCGCGCGCTGTCTCGTGACCACGCTCGTTTGGCGCGGCCTCGATGCACCGCGGATGGAAGTCGCCCACGTCGAGGAGTGGGACCGGGCGCACGGCACGCAGATAGGCATTACGTACGAGCTGCGCTGGAAGCTCGACGGCGAGCGCGTGCACGTCGACCTCGTCGGCCAGGGCGAGCGCGATTTCGAGCTCGGCGACACCGACTTCTTCGACATCGCCCATTCGCCCTTCTTCAACTCGCTACCGGTGATCCGCAACGGACTGCTGGACGGCGGCGAACCACGGGACTACGTGATGACCTTCGTCAGCTGGCCGCCGCTCGAGGCAACTCGATCTGCCCAGCGCTACACGCCGCTCGGCCAGGGCGTCGTGCGCTACACGTCGGGGGACTTCGAGGCGGACATCGCGTTCGGTGCGGACGGCTTCGTCAGCCTGTATCAGGACTATCTCGAGCGGATCGCCTGACGGGGACGTCTCAGGGCATCACCACCGACGGGATCGTGACCGGCCCGAGCGTGTAGTCCAGCGCCGTCGACTGAGCGACGCCCAGCGGCGTGAGGATGTCCATCGCCTTGGGCACCGTGTTCGGATCGGCCGTGCAGTGCGGATCGCCGCTCGCGATGGCGCAGACACCGAACTGGAAATCCTGAGGCGTCGGCTGGAAGCCGCGCGCCTGGTCGGGGCTGAAGCCGTCCTGTCCGGTCAGCACCACCGCGAATCCCCAGCCAGGGGCCGGTTGTCCGAGGCTGGCCTTGCTCACGCTGAACGTGATCGCCCGCGACACGGAATTGGCGCCGATCGTGATCTGCCCCAGCGTCGTTCCGTGCGCGTCGATGTAGCGCTGGCCGAAGCCCTGAACCTCGAGTAGCCGGCTCCATGCGCCCG
>DATBDN010000097.1:0-38911 GCA_036269895.1 Thermoleophilaceae bacterium | reverse complement strand
AACCTCGAGGCGTCGCCCTACGTCGGGCGTCTCGCCATCTGCCGGGTCCGCCAGGGCGTGATCAGGAAGGGCGCGCCGATCGCGTGGTGCCGTGAGGACGGGTCGATCGAGCGCGCGTCGGTCACCGAGCTCTACGTCACCGAGGAGCTCGACCGCGTGGACGCCGCCGAGGCGGGCCCGGGCGAGATCATCGCCGTCGCGGGGCTGCCCGAGGTGACGATCGGCGAGACGCTCGCCGATCCGGAGGACCCGCGCCCGCTGCCGGTGATCACGGTCGACGAGCCGTCGATATCGGTGGTGATCGGCATCAACACGTCGCCGCTGGCCGGCCAGGATGGCAACAAGCTGACGGCGCGCCAGGTGCGCGGACGGCTTGACCAGGAGCTGGTCGGCAACGTCTCGATTCGCGTGAACGACACCGACCGCCCCGACGCCTGGGAGGTCCAGGGCCGCGGTGAGCTGCAGCTGGCGGTGCTGGTCGAGTTGATGCGCCGCGAGGGCTTCGAGCTGACGGTCGGCCAGCCGCGCGTGGTTACACGCGACATCGACGGCCGGATTCACGAGCCGATCGAGCGCCTGGCCATCGACATCCCGGAGGACTACGTCGGGGTCGTGACCCAGCTGCTGGCGCTGCGCAAGGCGCGGCTCGAGCAGATGGTCAACCACGGGACGGGCTGGGTTCGCATGGAGTACCTGGTCCCGGCACGCGGGCTGATCGGCTTCCGGACCGAGTTCCTCACCGAGACGCGCGGGACCGGCCTGCTGCACCACGTCTTCGACCGCTGGGAGCCGTGGGCAGGTGACATGCGCACGCGCCCGACGGGGTCGCTCGTGGCCGACCGCCGCGGCACGACCGCGCAGTTCGCGCTGATGAACCTGCAGGAGCGCGGCACCCTGTTCGTGAGCCCGGGCGAGGAGGTCTACGAGGGCATGATCGTGGGCGAGAACTCACGGGGTGACGACCTGGACGTGAACGCGGTCAAGGAGAAGCACCTCACCAACATGCGCTCGTCGACCGCCGACGTGCTGGTGCGGCTAGTGCCGGCGCGGACGCTGTCGCTGGACCAGGCGCTGGAGTTCCTGCGCGAGGACGAGTGCGTCGAGGTCACACCGCAGAGCGTGCGGCTGCGCAAGGTCGACCTCGACAAGAACGACCGCGTGAAGGCGGCGCGGCGCGCGAAGGCCGCCGCGACGACCTAGCCGGTCACCACGAGCTCGCGGATTCCGGCGCGCTGACCGCTGGGCGGGGTCAGCGTCACGCGCACGTAGCGCGCGGTAACCGGGTTGCGCAGCTTCCCGGAGGAGTCGGTGGTCGCCGTCGACCACGTGCTCCCGTCGGTCGACGTCGCGATGCTCGAGGACGCCGGCAGCGTGTCCGTCCAATGGACCGCGATCGTCTTGACCTTGACTCGGCTGCCCAGGTCGACCGTCTCGCTGCCGGTTGCGGCGTCCGGCGCCCAGATCGTCGCCTCGCTCCCGTCAACGGCGGCTTCCGCGTACATCCCAGCCTCTTCCGAGGTGGCCGTCGCGGAGCGGCAGCGCGCGAGATTGTCCGTTGGGCTCAGATCGGGACGACGCGTCGGCACCGTCAGCGAGCCGCCGCTGCCCAGCGAATAGTCGACCCCGCGGACCCGCACCGGCATCGTCGCCCCGGAGCGCAGCGTCACGGTCGTGGTGCTCGCGCCGATCCGGACGTCGAAGCTGCGCCCGTGCCACTGCAGGCCGGTGAGCGTGACCCCCGCAGACAGCTGCGGCGGCAGCATGGGGTCGAGCTCTACGTGGTCGGCACGCCAGCGGAAGCCGGTGAGGCCGTAGAGGAACACTTGCGTGAAGCCGCCCGAGCCCGTTGTGAAGTCGTACGCCGGTGACCCCGCGAGCGGGTCTTGCGACCCGGCCTTGTCGCCGCGTGCCTCCGCGAACTGGGCGAACGGATCGCGGATGAACGGCTTGATCGAACGGTCGAGGTACGTGTTCGTGGCGCAGCCGGGGGCACCGATCTGCGCCGAGTCGACCGCGTGCATCGCGTCGGTCATCGCAGGCCCGTCGGGATCACTGCGTTCGGCGTAGTAGTCAAGCGTGTTGGCAGCGACCTGCGTGGACATCGGCCACTCGAGCGGATAGATCAGCAGCACGGTGTCGGCCTGCTTGATCAGCGTGCCGTGGTAGCCGTCGTACTGCGAGAAGACCTGGTTCGCGCTGTCGAACGGCATGCGCAGGTTGTCGGCGATCGTCGACCACTGCGCCGGGGCCGTCTGGCCCAGGATCTGCGCAGCCTGGGTCGCGTGCCGGAGCGCCAGCGACGCGCCGGCATTCGTGAAGACGCCGTCGTTCACGCCGTTCGAGTACTCGTCCGGCCCGGCGACGTTCTTGATCGACCACGTCCCGTCGCTGTTCGGCTGCGCCTTGCTGGCCCAGAACTCGGCGATGCCGCGCAGGATCGGCCAGTGGGCACGCAGCCAGCCGGTGTCGCCGGTCGCCAGGTAGTACTGCCAAACCGAGAGGGCGATGTCGCCCTGAAGGTGGATCTGGGTCTCGCAGTGGGGCGGGTCGACGCTGTGGCACTCGGCCGCCAGGTCGCCCGTTCCAGCGCCGTTCCACGGGAACAAGGTGCCCTTGTACCCGAGCTCAGCGGCGTTCTGGAGCGCCTCCGGCATCTGCTTGTTGCGGTACTCGATCACCGAGTCCGCGACGTCGGGGTGCATCAGCAGCAGGCTCGGATACATCCACGTCTCCGCGTCCCAGAAGATCAGCCCGGCGTAGTTGTCGCTGCTGAGGCCGGTCGGCGAGATGCTGTTGTCGGAGCCGGCGCGGATGCTCGACCAGAGCGAGTAGAGCTGCGACCGGACCCAGTCCTGCATGTCCGGCTGGCCGTTGACCACGACGTCGCTGTCCCAGAGGTCGCCCCAGGCCGCGGCCTGGGCGGCGTAGAGCTTCGACCAGCCCTGGCCAGCCGCAGCCTGAGACGCCGCGATCGCGGAGGAGCGGTAGTCGGTCGTGGTGAGCGCGGTGTCGACGCCCACGTACTTGGCGAGTTCGTACGACTGGCCGCTGCGGACGTTGAAGGTGAGCGCATCGGTGGCGGTCAGACTCTGCCCAGAGGGACTGAACGAGCGCGCCACTCCGTTCACGCCGCCCGGCGCCATCAGCGTCGACGCGACGGTCCCCTGTGTTCCCAGGCCCTGGGTGGCGAACCCGACCGCGGTCGTGCTGGAGTTGCCCGAGACTCGCCCGCTGCCGGTCGGCTGGAGCCGGCGTGCTCCCGCGCCGTCGATCATGTCGGTCACGGTCGCGCGACCGTCCCAATGCGGCGTCATCGTCAGATGGACGACCCCGACGTGCTGGGCAGCGCGGTCGGCGAGCACGTCGTATACGAGATCGGTGGCACGACCGTCCGCCGCAGTCCAGGTCAGCGAGGTGCGAAGGAGGCCGCACCCCAGGAACAGCTGCTGGCGGAAGTTCGAGATGCGCGCCGCCGGGGTCGTCGCGGAGTAGGTGTCGGACCCGGCCGTCACGTTGAGCGTCGACCAGGTGGGGATGGCGGCGTCGATCGTCCTCGCGACCCCGTCGGCATCGACGATCGACGGGTCGCGGCCGTAGAGACCGGCGACGAAGGCGCCGTCGTAGCGCGGCGTGTAGAGCGGCCAGCCCGTCTTCTCGCCGGTAGCCATGTAGCCGGAGCCGGCGGGCGGCACCCGCTGCGACAGGTAGCCGTTGCCCACGAACGCATGACGCGTGTAGTGGTTGTCGAAGGTGCTGGTCGAAAGGGTCCAGCCGGACCCGTCGCGGCCGTCGGGGCAGGTCGCAGCAGCGGCGACGGCCGGGACGGCCCCAATCAGTGCGAACGTGACGCCGACGGCACACGCGAAGGTCCGCATCTGCTCCTCCTTGATCGAGCCTGACGGCGATGCGACTCAGGCAGGGCGGCTGATACCCGGCGCGCGTGAGGGCAAACGCGCGCGGTTCAGCGGAAAAGACCCTGTGAAGACGAATCGGGGCGCCCGGATTTGAACCGGGGACCCCCTGCTCCCAAAGCAGGTGCGCTACCAGGCTGCGCTACGCCCCGAACTGAAGGCAAATGTAGCCCGTGAGCGGCTGCGCGCGGATCTCGGCAGACGAATCGGCGGGCCTGCCGTGTAGCTTGACGCGCCATGGCCGAGATTCAGCCGCTGCACGCGATCCACTACGACGCCCGCACCGCAGGAGCAGTCGAGAACCTCGTCGCTCCGCCGTACGACGTCATCGACGACACGATGCGCAGCGAACTCGTCGGGAAGAGCCCGTTCAACATCGTCGAAGTCGACCTGCCCAACCCGACGGAGGGCGAGGACCCGTATGCGCATGCCGAGCACCTCTTCGAGGCTTGGCTGCAGCAGGGCGTACTCACCAAGGACCGCGAGTCGTCCATCTGGATCATGCGCCAGCAGTTCTACCTCGGCGAGCGCGGCTCAGACCCTCTACGCCAGACTCTGAATCGCACCGGCTTCTTTGCGCGCGTGCGCGTGGAGGACTATGGCCATGGCCGCATCCGCCCCCACGAGCGCACGCACCCGGGGCCCAAGGAGGATCGCCTGCGGCTTACCCGCGCCACGCGCGCCAACCTCTCGCCGATCTTCAGCCTCTTCGACGACCCGCAGGACAGCGTCTGGTCGGTGCTCGAGCCGGTCACCCAGGGCGAGGCCTACGAGACCGTCGTCGACGCCGACGGTGCCGCCGACCGCATCTGGCGCACCAGCGACCCGGACATCATCAGCGACCTGCAGGCTGCGCTGGCGGACCGCGAGCTCCTGATCGCCGACGGCCACCATCGCTACGAGACCGCGCGCGTCTACGCCGAGGAGATCGGCGGCGAGGGCGACCACAACTACGTCCTCATGTTCCTCTGTGCGATGGAGGACCCGGGGATCGTCATCCTCCCCACCCATCGCCTCCTGACCGACCTGAAGACACCGGAGAAGCAGGAGGGCATCGCGAACGCTCTGCGCGAGCACTTCGACATCGAGCGCGTCGCACTCGAGAACATCGAGCCACCCGCCGGTGAGCTTCCGGCCTTCGGCTACATCGATGCTCACTTCAAGCAGCCGTTCCGACTCACGCTCAAGGATCCGAAGAGCCTCGAGCAGGCCATGCCGGACAAGCCGGACGCCTACCGCCGGCTCGACACCGCGGCGCTCGAGGCGCTGATCCTGCGGGGGCCCGCCGGGCTCAGCGAGGACGACATCTCACACCTGAATGGCCTCGCCTACGCGAGGGACACCGAGGACGCGCTCGACGCGGTCAACAGCGGCCGCGCCGACGCCGCCTTCATCCTGCGCGGCACGCCGATCGACCAGGTGCGCAAGGTGGTGGCGGCCGGCGAGACCATGCCGCCGAAGTCGACCTTCTTCTACCCGAAGGTGCCGACCGGCCTGATCATCAACCCGCTCGAGTAGTGACCGTCAAGATCTACACCCGCAAGGGCGACGACGGCAGCACGGGGCTCTGGTACGGAGGCCGCGTCGCGAAGTCCGACGCCCGCCCCGAGGCATACGGCTCCGTCGATGAGGCCGCGTCCGAGCTCGGCCTCTGCCGTGTCGCAGCGCGCGAGTCCGACAACCGCGAGCTGTACGACGACATCCTGCGGATCCAGAACGAGCTCTTCGTCGCGGGAGCCGAGCTGGCGACCGCCCCGGAGGCGGCGCACCGGCTCGAGCTCGGCGTCTCGAAGGTCGCGCCCGAGATGGTCGAGCGCCTCGAGTCGGACATCGACCGCTACATGGACCGCGTCGACCTGCCGCCCAAGTTCGTCATCCCCGGGGGCACCGAGCTGTCGGCGCGGCTGGACGTCGCGCGGACGGCGATTCGCCGCGCCGAGCGCCGGGTTTCGGCCATGCGCGAGTCCGGGCAGCTTCCGGATGACACCGTGCTGCGCTACCTGAACCGTGCATCCGATGCCGTCTACGCGATGGCGCGGTTCGCGGACGAACCCGACCCCGAGCTGTTTGGAGGCCGCGGATGAAGGAAGCCCGGGCGATCCGCAAGCGCGGCTTCAGCCACACCGTCGAGATCCGCGGCGGCGACCACATCCTGACCGCGGACGAGCCGCGCAAGGAGGGCGGCGCCGACGAGGGGCCAAGCCCTCAGGAGTTGCTCGCCGCCAGCCTGGCCTCGTGTAGCGCCGTCACCCTCGAGATGTACGCCGACCGCAAGGGCTGGAACATCGGCCACGTGACGGTCGCGGTCAGCTTCGAGCCGGCCCAGCGCGGCTCACCGACGCGCTTCCACATCGCCGTGAAGCTGCCCAAAGAGCTCCCCGAGGATCAGCGCGAACGGTTGATGCAGATAGTCGCGCGCTGCCCCGTGCACCGCGCGCTGGAGGGCGAGGTCATCTTCGACGAAAAGATGGAACTCGTCTAAGTCGTCCCGCCGGCAGCGGCGATCTCGGCGAGCGCCCGGTCCGAGTCGCCCGACTCGACGTCGATGCCGCGCACGCCTGCGCGGTCGACCGTCACCGTGAAGCCCTCGCGCAGCGCATCGAGTGCCGTTGCTCTAACGCAGTAGTCGGTCGCCAGGCCGACGACCGTGACTGCGTCGATGTCGTGGCGGCGCAGGATCTCGGCCAGGTCGCTCTTCTCGAATCCCGAGTAGCCCTCGTCCGCCTGACCGGCGCCGACGTCGACCACGTGGTCGATCCGCGACCGGTCCAGTGACCGGTACAGCTCGGCCCCCTCCGATCCCTGGACGCAGTGCGGTGGCCACGGCCCACCCTGCTCCACGAACGACGCGTGGTTGGCCGGATGCCAGTCGCGCGTGGCGACCACGAGATCGAAGCGGCCGGAGCCGATCAACTCGTTGACGCGCGCTGCGATCGCGTCGCCGTCGGGCACCGCAAGCGCACCACCGGGAACGAAGTCGTTCTGGAAATCGATGATGAGAAGGGCCTCGCCCATCGTCAGCGATCATAAGTCGGTGGCGACCCCGGAGCAGCTGCGCGAGGTACTGCTTAGCCCCGAGGAGGCTAAGGACATGGACGTGGTCGGCGGCCGCGTCGACGCCGCCGTCCTGATCCCGCTCTACCTGGACGAGGGCGCCCTGCACGCCGTCTTCACGAAGCGCCGCGAGGACCTGTCGCGTCATGCCGGCGAGATCTCGTTCCCCGGTGGGCGCCCGGACTTCCCCGACGAGGAGCTGCGCCTCACGGCCCTGCGCGAGGCCGAGGAGGAGATCGGGCTGCCGCCGAAGGACGTCGAGCTGGTCGGCGCACTGCCGCCGGTCGGCACGTTCGTGACGAACTACAAGATCCATCCGTTCGTCGGCGTGATCAAACCCGGACACGCCTGGACCCCCCAGCCGACCGAGGTCGAGGTGATCCTCGAGTTATCCCTCTCGGACCTGATCGCCGGACACGAGATGCGCCGGCTCGTCCGCAAGGGCGTCCCGTTCAGGACGCCGACCTACACCGTCGACGGCCACCTGATCTGGGGCGCGACCGGCCGCATCGTCCAACTGCTGCTCGCGCGGCTCGATCCGCTGCTTTGAGACCGAGCGACTCGAGGAACGAGTTCGCATCGCCTGCGAGCAGATCCGATTGGTGGATCGGCCGGGTGCGCGCGGGCCAGGTGGCAGCGCCACTGCGGTGCTCGGTGCTCCTACACGTCTCGCTCGATCGGGACGGCGACCATGTTGCCCCACTCGGTCCACGAGCCGTCGTAGTTGCGCACGTCGTCGCGGCCGAGCAGCTCGTGCAGCACGAACCACGTGTGCGCCGAGCGCTCGCCGATCCGGCAGTAGGCGATGATCGGCGTGTCGCCGGAGATGACGCCCTTGGTGGTGTAGAGCTCCTCGAGCTCCTCGCGGGGCCTGAAGGTCCCGTTCTCGCGCACCGCCTGCGCCCACGGGACCGAGTTCGCGCCCGGGATGTGGCCGGCCCGCTGCGCGCCCTCCTGCTCGTACCCGGGCATCGCGATCAGCTCGCCCGAGAACTCCTGCGGCGAGCGCACATCGACAAGCTTGTGGCTGCCGCTGCCAAGCGCCTCGAGCACCTCCTCGCGGCGCGCTCGTATCGCGTCGTCCGAGGTTGACACCTTGAAGCTGGCGGAGTCGTAGCTCGGCACGTCGGCGGTGGTCTGACGGTTCTCCGCGATCCACTTCTCGCGCGGGCCGTTCATCAGCCTGACGTTGTCGTGGCCGTAGTACTTGAAGTACCAGTAGGTGTACGCAGCGAACCAGTTGTTGCGATCGCCGTAGAGCACGATCGTGTGGTCGTTGGAGATCCCGCGCTCGCCCATGAGGTCGCCGAACTCCTTCGGCCCGAGGAAGTCGCGCTTGACGGGATCCTGCAGGTCCGCCTTCCAGTCGAAGCCGATCGCTCCGGGGATGTGTCTCTCGGCGTAGAGAGCCGGGTTCTCGTCGACCTCGACGACCCGAATCGACTCGTCGTCCAAATGGTCCTCGACCCACTGCGTCTCGACTAGAACATCCTTCGCATAGTCAGCCATCCGCGGATTAGTAGCACGCCGGATTCGCGGTTATGCTGACTCCTCCGTGGAGCAGGCCACCCTACGCCCAGTCCCGCTCCGCCCGGCCGGTCCCGTCGATCCTGCCGAGGCGCTCGCGCACGTGCGCACGGCTCTACCGGACCTGTCCGAGGAAGCCGCGCACGCCCTGGCGCTGATCGAGATCGGTGGGCGCACGCGTGATACCGCCATCGAGGAGATGCAGGTCTCGGCCGACGCGCTCGGCGAGCTGCTTTACGCCTCGCGCAAGGCGCTGCGTCGCTCGCTGTTCCCGTTGTCTGCCTCCGGCTGGTGCGAGCGCGCGGAGCGCTTGCTGTCGGATCGCGTCGACGGCGTCCTCGCGCCGCCGGGCCCCGCGCGCCTCGACGTGCACCTGCGCAACTGCGAGCGCTGCGTCGACCACGAGTGGCGACTGTCGCAGGCGCGTGAGACGCTCGTCCGCGAGTTCATCGACGCGCACCCCCACACCTCGGGCGCAGGTCCCGCGGAGCGACCGGCGGCCCCCCTGCGAGTCGTGCAGCCCATCGTGGCCGAACGGGTGTACGACGGCCCGACATGCGCCGTCGCATCGTTCGGCGGCGTCGTCCTGCAGCCCGGCGAGGGCGCCACGCTTCCGCACCCGAGCTTCGCCGGTCCCGGTGGCCAGGTCGAGGCCCCCGCGGACGTGCGTCGTCCGGTCGCCGAGGCGAGCGAAGAGCCGCCGGCGGTCGACGCCGACGATCTACCGCCGGACCCGCCGTTCGACGACGACATTCCGCCGTCCGAGCCGGGAGACACCACGCCCAGTGAGCATGACGCCGAGCGGCCGGACCCGCCGGTAGAGGAGACCGAGAACGCGATCAGCCCAGCATCGCTCATCTGGGGCGGCCTGACCTTCCTGTCCGTCGGTCTCTGCGTCTTCGCGCTCGTCATCACGGTCGCCGCGCTGATGGCCCTCGACAGCATTTTCTAGAGCGAGAGCACGCTCTCCACGCCGGCGACCATCGCCGCGATCCATGCCCGGCGGTCGGCCGGCGGTTGCTCGACGATCGCGATCGGCATCTGCCAGATCAGGCTTGCCTTGCGCACCGCGGTCGCGCCCTCGCGCAGCAGCGTCCGCGGCAGCGTGCCGGACGCCTCGTAGACCATCCCGCGAACCGGCGTGTCAACCAGTCGCTCGAGCACCGTCTGCAACCGCGTGCGGTGAAGCGCCTCGACATCGTCGCCGACCGCGCTGCCCATCAGCCAGACCAGCGCGCTCGTGTTCGCGACGTGCGGCATCAGGGTCGCGAGGCGGTACGGATCCCCCACCGCGGGCTCGATTCCCGCGGCCTCGAGCTCCGGCACGCGGCGAGAATCGCGGGTCGTCCCACGCACGGGATGCCCGGCCGCTTCCAGCTCGCGCGCAAGCGCGACACCGCGGCAGCCGCAACCGACAATGAGAACACGGGCCACGCGTCGAACCTAAAGGACGAAAAACGGGTATGCCGCTACCAAGGCGGTTCGACGTCCGGTCAAATGGATAGACCGTCTGACACGTTCGCGATGGCGAGGCGCATTCGACACCCAGGTTTGCACGATGCGAGAGGCAATGAGTTGCCGCACCGCATCATCGAAATCGCCGGGGTCGAGACGTACGTCGCCGACGCGGGCGACGGGCCGCCCGTCCTGCTGATCCACGGCTACGGCGACACCGCCGACGGCTGGCGCCGCGTCGTGCCTGGACTGCTGAAGGACCATCGTGTCGTGGCGCTTGACATGCCGCCCTTCGGCCGCTCCGGTGAGCCGCCCAAGGGCAAGCTCATTGACTTCTACGGCGAGTTCTTCCCGACCTTCATGGACGCCGCCGAGCTCGACAACGCCACGGTCATCGGCCACTCGCTCGGCGGCGCCGTGGCGCTGCGGCTGGCAGTCGAGAACCCCGCGCGCGTGGAGCGGCTTGGTCTGGTCGCGCCCGCCGGGCTGGGCAACGCTCCGCCGTGGTGGTGGCACGCGCTCACCGCCCGCGCCCTCTGGCAGGGCGCGTTGGCGATCCCGTCGCCGCTCACGACGCCGCTGGTGCGCCAGGGGCTCAGGGGCTTCCTGGGGGTGCGGCTGTTCGCCGACCCGAACCGGCTCGGCAGCGAAATCAAGCACCTGGTCGACATGCACGGCACCCGCCGCGACCTGAGCAAGCTGCTGGCCGCGGGCCACGCCTGCATCGACTGCTACACCGGCCGGCTTCTCGAGCAGTCGATGGCGCTCGAGATCCCACTGTGGATGCTGTGGGGGCGCCAGGACGGGCTCGTGCCGTCAATGCACGCACGCGCGTTCGGCCGAGCGCATCCCGACGCGAAGGTGCACGTGCTCGATGACTGTGGGCACTACCCGCACATCGAGCTGCCGCAGCGCTTCAACACGCTGCTTCGGCGGTGGCTCGATGACACTTACGAGCCGGGCTCGCGCTCCACGTCTTCGCGGCGGATCCGCTCAGCGTAGGCGTCGATGAACTGACGGTCCTCATGGACCTGGGTGGAGATGTCGTCCTCGGACCGCTCCGGCCGCCCGCTCGCGCGGCGCCGCGCGTTCTGCGCCTCGAGCATCTGGTCGACGTCATCGAGCTCGAGCTCGGCCTCGACCTCCGGTGAGCGCGTGGGCTTCCAGTCGAGCACCTCGGCGCCGGACACCGGGTGGTACTTCCCGATCGCCAAGAAGATCAGGAACAGGATCAGCAGAAATCCCAAGAAGAAGGCCCCGTCCACCTCGGGGAACTTTATGGGGCGTGTCCAGCTCGCTGTGTGCGCCTCGGCTGCGCAACGGCGTCGCGGGGTTGCAGAATGGCATCCGTGATCGACTTCGAATTGACCGACGAGCAACGCCTGATTCGTGAGACCGCTCGCGACTTCTCCGACAACGAGATCTTCCCGCGCGTCCGCGACAACGACCGCAACGAGCGCTTCGACACCGAGCTCGTGCAGAAGATCGCCGAGATCGGCTTCCTCGGTGCAATCGTGCCCGAGGAGTACGGCGGCCGCGGGCTCGACTACCGGACCTATGGCCTGATCGTCGAGGAGGTCGGGCGGGCCGATTCGGCGATGCGCACGGTCGTGTCGGTGCAGACCTCACTTGTGTGCTCCTCAATCGTTCGCTGGGCGAACGAGGAGCAGAAGCAGCAGTGGCTGCCGCAGCTCTGCAGCGGCGAGGCCCTCGGCTGCTTCGGCCTGACGGAGCCCGCCACCGGCTCCGACGCCGCCAACCAGCAGACGCGCGCGAAGAAGACCGACGGCGGCTGGGTGATCAACGGCGCCAAGCAGTGGATCTCGATGGGCAACTACGCGAAGGTCGCGCTCGTCTTCGCCCAGACCGACCCTGAGAAGCAGCATCGCGGCATCGCGTGCTTTCTCGTGCCTACTGACACCGACGGGTTCTCGTCACAGGCGATCCACGGCAAGCTCGGCCTCAAGGGCTCCGACACCGCAGAGCTGTTCCTCGACGACGTCGAGGTCCCGGAGTCGGCGGTCATGGGCGAGATCGGCGACGGCTTCAAGATCGCGATGTCCGCGCTCGACTCGGGGCGCTTCAGCGTCGCCTCGGGCTGCGTCGGCATCTGCCAGGGCTGTGTGAACGCTTCGGTCGACTACTCGAAGGAGCGCAAGCAGTTCGACCGCCCGATCGCGTCGTTCCAGCTCGTGCAGGACATGATCGCGACGATGGTCGTTCAGACCGAGGCGGCCCGGCTGCTCTGCTGGCGCGCGGCCTGGCTCAAGGACACGGGCCAGCCGAACACCACCGAGACGTCGATCGCCAAGCTCTACGCGACCGAGGCCGCCGTCGAGTGCGCCAACCTAGGAGTCCAGGTGCACGGCGGCTCGGGCTACGTGGATGACCACCCCGTCGAGCGCTACCTGCGTGACGCGCGCGTGACGACGCTGTACGAGGGCACCTCGCAGATCCAGAAGCTGATCATCGGCCGCGCCGCGACCGGGATCAACGCGATGGCCTAGTCAGGGAGGCGCTGTTCGGCCTCGGCGGCCGTCTGGGCGTGCGTGCGCTCACGCTCGCGTGCCTCCGCAGCCGCGGCTTCGAGCTCGTTGGCGCGGTTGGCGTGCGCCTGAGCCTCCTGCTGGTGCTCGCCGACCGTCTCGCGCAGCTTCCCATGGCGCCGACGGCGGCCGCCCATCACGGCGAACGCGATGAGGGCGATCACGACGACCGCGATGATGATGATCACGACTGTGCTCATGCACCTGAGTTACCCGTCAGGCGCCGGCCTGCAAACTGCGCGCTGGACATGGCTGACGTTCCAGAACGACTCGGGGTGGTCGGGGCCGGCACGATGGGCGGCGGCATCGCGCAGCTCGGCGCGCTCGCCGGCATCGACACGCTGGTGCACGATCCGGTCGAGGACGCGCTCGAGCGCGGGATGGCTCAGATCGAGAAGAACCTCGCCAAGGGGGCCGAGCGCGGGCGCTGGAGCGGGGGCGACGCGGCCGCCGCCCTGCAGCGCCTGCGCGCCGCCCGGTCGATCGACGAGCTCGGCGACCGGCAGATCGTCATCGAGGCCGCGCCCGAGCAGCTCGAACTGAAACGCGATCTCTTCGAGAAGCTCTCGCAGCTGTGCGAGCCGGGCACGATGCTGGCGACGAACACGTCGTCGATCCCCGTCACGCAGATTGCGAGCGCCGCCGCCGAGCCGGAGAACGTCGTGGGCCTGCACTTCTTCAACCCGCCGCCTCTCATGAAGCTCGTGGAGCTCATCCCGGCGCTTCAAACGGGCCAGGGGGCGCTGACGATCGCGCGCGCGACCGGCGAAGCCATGGGCAAGCACGTGATCGAGGCGGCCGACGGCCCTGGCTTCCTGGTCAACCGCTGCGGGCGTCCGTTCGGGAGCGAAGCCCTCCGGCTGCTGCAGGAGCGACTGGCATCGGTGGAAGAGATCGACGCGATCTACCGCCAGGGCGGCGGCTATCGGATGGGGCCGTTCGAGCTGATGGACCTCGTGGGAATCGACGTCGGATTCGCGGTGGCGCAATCGTTCACAGAGCTGTCGTTCGGTGAGCCGCGCTGGAAGCCGAACCCGCTGCAGGCGAAGATGGTCGCGGCCGGCCATCTCGGGCGAAAGACCGGCCGCGGCTGGTACGAGTACGGCGGAGGCTCGGAGCCGCAGCGGAGCGAGATCGAAATGGGCCCGCGGCAGCAGGATCTGCTCAACCGCGTGCAGTGCTGCATCGTCAACGAGGGCGTATTCGCGCTCGGAGAGGGAGTCGGGACCGCCGAGGACATCGACGCCGGCGTCAAGCTCGGGCTGAACTGGCCGAAGGGCCCGCTCGAACTGGGCCGCGATCTCGGCTTCGACCACGTCCTGGAGACCATGGATTCGCTTTGGGAGCGCTACCGCGAAGAGCGCTATCGCGCAGCGCCGTTGCTGCGCACGGGCGGCGTCGCCTAGGGTCCCGAGAGGATGGTTCACAGCTCGTTCACACCCCACCCATTTCGCCGTGATTGCCTCTAAGCGTGCTGTGCGTAGCGCATGCGTTGACATCGGCAGCAACACCACGCGGCTCCTCGTCGCCGAAATCGACGGGGACAGCGTCTGGCGCGAGATGATGACCCAGCGCGCCTACACCCTCATCGGCAAGCAGACTGACTCGTCGGGCAAGCTGCCGAAGAAGGTCATCGAAAACACGGCCGAGGTGGTCTCGACGCAGGCTCGGCTGGCGCGCGAAATGGGCGCCGACGAGATCGCGATCGTCGCCACCGCTGCGGTTCGCGGCGCGCCCAACAAGGACAAGCTGCTCGATGCGGTGCTCGAGCGCACGGGCATCGCGGTTCGTGTCCTGTCCGGCAGCGAGGAGGCGCAGCTGGCCTTCATCGGCGCAACCAAGCGTCTCGGCACCGCGGCCGAGGGGACGATCGGCGTGATCGACGTCGGCGGCGGCTCGACCGAGCTTGCGGTCGGGAGCGTCGACGGTGGCCCGCGCTGGGACGCAACGTTCAGGGTCGGCTCGGGGATGCTCACCGAGGCCTACGTGTCGAGCGACCCGCCCAAGGCGAAGGACCTCGAGAAGATCCGCGAGCACGTGAGCGGGGTCTTCGAGGGACTCGAGCTGCCGGGGATCGACAAGGCGGTGGCGGTCGGCGGCACCGCGACGTCGCTTCGCAAGCTCGTCGGCGCCGAGCTGTCCCACGAGACGCTCGAGCGCGGGATCGCGATCCTGGCCGAATCGTCGATCGCCGAGCTGGGAGAGCGCTTCGACGTGACTCCCGAGCGGGCACACCTGCTGCCTGCCGGCATGCTCATCCTGGAGGAGCTCTCCGACCTACTGGGACTGCCGCTGCAGATCGGCAACGGCGGCCTGCGCGAGGGCGTGATTTTGTCGGCTGTCGCGGAGGCCGAGGCGGCTTAAGCTGGGTCTGTGGCGACGGTACCGGTAACACCCACTGTTCCCGACGCTCCCGTCGCGGGCTCGCTTCCGTACACCAATCGGGAAGTCTCGTGGCTGGACTTCAACGAGCGCGTCCTCGAGCTGGCGGAAGACCCTGAGGTCCCGCTCCTGGAGCGGACGAAGTTCCTGGCGATCTTCGGCACCAACCTCGACGAGTTCTTCATGGTGCGGGTGGCCGGCGTTCACGACCAGATCGAGGCCGGTGTGGTCGATGCCCGCCGGCCCGACGGGCTCACGCCGGTGGAGACCCTGCGCGCGGTGTCGGAGCGGGCGCGGGACCTGACGCGCCGCCACGTCCGCCACTGGGAGGCGAACATCAAGCCGGAGCTGGCGGAGCAAGACATCCGCATCGTCGACTGCGACCGCTGCTCGCCCGGCGAGCTCCAGGAGGTGGACCGCTACTTCCGCGACCAGATCTTCCCCGCCCTTACGCCGCTCGGCGTCGGCCCGGGACGACCGTTCCCGTACATCTCGAACCTGTCGCTCAGCATCGCTGTGCTGCTGCGCGACCCGGTCAGCGACACCGAGGGGTTCGCGCGCGTGAAGGTGCCGAAGGAGGTGCTGCCGCGCTTCCTCGAGATTGGCACGAACGCCTTCATCCCGCTCGAGACCGTGATCGCGCGCCACCTCGACGCACTCTTCCCGGGCATGGAGATCCTCCACTCGAGCGTCTTCCGCGTCACGCGCGACGCCGACTTCACCATCTCCGACGAGGCCGACGACCTGCTGCGCGCGGTCGAGGACGAGCTGCGGCGGCGCCGCTTCGGCGAAGTCGTGCGGCTCGAGGTGGGCGCGGACATGCGACCGGACGTGCGCCAGAGCCTGATCGACTGGCTCGAGGTCGACGACGAGCAGGTCTTCGACGTCGAAGGGCTGCTGGACCTGGGTGACCTGTGGGAGCTGCACGAGGTGGATGGACACCGTGAGCTGCGCGATCCGCCGTTCCAGCCGGTCGTCCCAGCCGCGTTCCAGGGCGAAGAGGGCGAGCCGGCGGACGTGCTGGCGGCGATGCGCGAGCGCGACCTGCTGGTGCATTTCCCCTACGACTCCTTCGGGGCCACCGTCGAGCGGACGGTGGCCCAGGCCGTCGACGACCCGGCGGTGCTTGCGATCAAGATGACCGTGTACCGGACGTCGCCGGACTCGTCGCTGATCCCGTCGCTGATCACCGCCGCGGAGCGTGGCAAGCAGGCCGTCTGCATGGTCGAGGTAAAGGCACGCTTCGACGAACGGCGCAACATCGGCTGGGCTCGCGCGCTGGAGGAAGCCGGCGCCCACGTGGTTCACGGCCTCCCGGGCCTCAAGACCCACGCGAAGGCGCTCCTGATCGTGCGTCGCGAGGGCAATGGCGTGCGCCATTACGTGCAGATCGGGACCGGCAACTACAACGCGAAGACCGCGCGCATCTACGAAGACTTCGGCCTGTTCACCACCGACCCGGACATCGCGGCGGACGTGGCGGAGGTCTTCAACCTGCTCACCGGCTACGCACGCCCGGAGAGCTGGCGCAAGGCGCTTGTCGCGCCGACCCACCTGCGCCAGGGCATGGTCGACGAGATCGAGAAGACGATCGAGGCGCACGGTCGCGGGGAGGACACGCTGATCCGCATGAAGATGAATCAGCTGACCGACCCCGGGATGATCGAGGCGCTCTACCGGGCGTCGAGCGCCGGGGTGCGCGTCGAGCTGAACATCCGCGGGATCTGCTGCCTGATCCCTGGAATCGAAGGCGCGTCCGAGAACATCTGCGTCGTCTCCGTTGTCGGCCGCTACCTCGAGCACTCGCGGGTCTACAGCTTCAAGCGCGGGGACGATGTGCGGATCCTGATGGGGTCGGCTGACCTGATGGGCCGCAACCTCAACAACCGCGTGGAGCTGGTCGTCCCCGTGGAGGACCGGTTGGCGCAGGCGGACCTCAGTGACACGCTCGACCGTTGCTTCGCCGACGACACCAACGCCTGGGACCTCGGCTCTGACGGGAAGTGGACGCGTCGCCAGGGGCACACGCGGGACGGGCAGGCCGAGCTGATGGAGCGGGCGCTTACGCGGGTGCGTCCTGCCGATGCGCCAGTGCATTCACAGGAGGATCCTCCTCTGGGGCATCCCCTCGAGCCCTGAGCTCGCCCTCCAGCTCGGGGAGCAGCGACAGGTCGGGGTACGCGGCTGACATCGTCTTGAGCGTCCGGGAGTAGTGCCCGAGCTTGCGCGATTCCGCCTTCTTCTGACCGCGCCGCATGCGGCGGGCGTTCGAGAGCTTGTCCGCCACGAACAGCAGCGCTGCGTCGCGCCCCGCGTCGCGCGCGCGGCAGCGCGCCTCCTCCTTGCGCCCGCCGTAGGCGCGGATCGACTCGTCCTCGGTCATCGCGGCGACCAGCTCCCTCACCCGCGGCCCGAACTCGCGCTCGACGTCCGACAGCTCGACGTCGGTGTCCTCGACCAGGTCGTGCAGGTAAGCCGCCGCCTGGAGCTCCTCGTCGCCCCCTGCCTCACGAATCAACGCGACGACCTCACCCGGATGTTCGAGCTCGGACTCCGACCCGTACGCCTCGGCGGCGAACGCTTGTGCGCGTTGGACAAGATCCACGCACGGCAAAGGTACCCAGTAGAACACTCGTCCAGACACGCTTGTGCGCGCTCAAGGAGGGGGATAAGGACCCCACACAGCTTGTGTCCACGGACGGACGAGGCTTCCGGCTTCCCCGTAGAGCCGGCGGTGGGGCCGGAATAAGCGCGCGGCGGGCTCTTTGGGCCCGCCGCGTCGCAGCTTTCACTCCCGCGTCAGCAGCTGACGCAGCACGAACAGCAGGATCCCCCCGTGGCGGTAGTAGAGCCACTCGTTCGGCGTGTCGATGCGCACGCGCGCCTCGAACTCCTTGTCATCGGCCTTGACCTTCAGGGTCCGGGCGCCGTCTTCGAGCGTGTCCAGGTCGAACGTCTCCTCGCCCGTCAGGCCGAGCGACTCGGCGTTCTCCCCGTCGGGGAACTGCAGCGGCAGGATGCCCATGCCGACCAGGTTCGAGCGGTGGATGCGCTCGTAGCTCTCGGCGAGCACGAACTTCACCCCCTGCAGGTGCGGTCCCTTCGCCGCCCAGTCGCGTGACGAGCCCGAGCCGTACTCCTTGCCCGCCAGCACGTACAGCGGCGTGTCCTCCTCGGCGTACTTCATCGCGGCGTCGTAGATCGACATCTGCTCGCCGCTCGGAAAGTGCTTGGTCACTCCGCCCTCGGTGCCGGGCGCGAGCTGGTTGCGGATGCGTACGTTCGCGAATGTGCCACGCACCATCACCTCGTGGTTGCCGCGTCGTGAGCCGTACGAGTTGAAGTCCTTTTTCTCGACGTCGTGCTCCTTCAGGTAGCGGCCGGCCGGGGAGTCCTCCTTGATCGCGCCCGCGGGTGAGATGTGGTCAGTCGTGACGCTGTCGCCGAGTTTTGCGATACAGCGCGCGCCCTTGATCTCGGGGAAGTCCTCGCGTGGCTCGGGGTCCATGCCCTCGAAGTAAGGCGGCTGACGCACGTAGGTGGACTCGGGATCCCACTCGTAGCGATTGCCCTCGGGGATCTCGAGGCCGCGCCAGTTCTCGTCGCCCTCGAGCAGCTCGTCGCCGTAGCTCTTGCGGAACATCGACGACTCGACGGCCGAGTTGACAGCGTCGTTGACCTCCTGCTGGCTCGGCCAGATGTCGCGCAGGTAGACCTCCTCCCCGCTCTCGTCATGTCCGATCGGGTCGTTCAGCAGGTCCACGTCCATCCGCCCGGCCAGCGCGTAGGCCACGCACAGCGGCGGGCTCGCGAGGTAGTTCATCTTCACCTCGGGATGGATGCGCCCCTCGAAGTTGCGGTTGCCCGACAGCACCGACGCGACCGTCAGGTCGTTCTCGTTGATCGCTTGCGAGATCTCGTCCGGCAGCGGCCCGGAGTTGCCAATGCAGGTGGTGCAGCCGTAGCCGACGAGCGTGAAGCCGAGCTCGTCGAGGTATTCCTGCAGGCCGGCCTTGTCGAGGTAATCGGTCACGACCTTGGAGCCTGGCGCGAGGCTCGTCTTGACCCATGGCTTGCGCTTGAGGCCGCGCTCGACCGCCTTCTTCGCGAGCAGGCCTGAGCCGAGCATGACGGACGGGTTCGAGGTGTTCGTGCAGCTCGTGATCGCCGCGATCACCACGCAGCCGTCGCCGAGCGGGAACGTCTCGCCGTCCATCTCGACCTCGGTCTCGTCGCGGTGCTCGGCGACCGCCGTCGCGAGCTCGTCGGGATCGACCGCCAAGCCGCCCTCCTCGGCCCAATCGGTCCCGTCCGGGTCGTCGCCGGGCTCGGCGTTTGCGGCGTCGCTCGCGGGAAACGAATCGGCGGACTCCTTGTCCGGCTCGGTCTTGACCGATTCGCCGCCCTCCAGCTCGAGCAGGGCCGCGCGGAACTCGTCCGCCGCGTGCGACAGCGCGACGCGATCCTGCGGGCGCTTGGGTCCGGCCAGGCTGGGCTCGACGTCGCTCAGGTCGAGCTCGAGCGTCTCCGAATACGTGGCCTCGTCGGAGCTCTCGTCGTGGAAGAGGCCCTGGTCGCGCGCGTATGCCTCGACGAGCTCGAGCCGCTCGGTCGGACGCCCGGTGAAGTCGAGGTAGCGGAGCGTCTCCTTGTCGATCGGGAAGATGGCGCAGGTCGCGCCCATCTCCGGCGACATGTTGCCGATCGTCGCGCGGTCGGCCAGCGCCAGGTTCGGCAGGCCGGGGCCGAAGAACTCGACGAACTTGCCGACCACACCGGTCTCGCGCAGCATCTGCGTGACAGTCAGGACCAGGTCGGTGGCGGTCGAGCCCTCAGGCAGCTCGCCGATGAGCTTGAAGCCGACGACCTGCGGCAAGAGCATTGACACCGGCTGACCGAGCATCGCCGCCTCGGCCTCGATGCCGCCCACGCCCCAGCCCAGCACGCCGAGGCCGTTGATCATCGTGGTGTGGGAGTCGGTCCCGACGAGGGTGTCGGGGAACGCCTGGCCGTCGCGGCTCTCCACCACGCGGCCCAGGTATTCGAGGTTGACCTGGTGGCAGATGCCGGTGTTCGGCGGCACGACCATGAAGTTGTCGAACGCCTCCTGACCCCAGCGTAGGAAGGCATACCGCTCGTGGTTGCGCTCGAACTCGAACTCGGCGTTGCGCTTGAAGGCGTCGCGCATGGCGAACACGTCCACCTGGATCGAGTGATCGATCACGAGCTCCGCCGGCACGAGCGGGTTGATCCTCTTGGCGTCGCCGCCGAGGTCCTCCATCGCGTCGCGCATCGCGGCCAGGTCGACGATCGCCGGGACGCCGGTGAAGTCCTGCATCAGAACGCGCGCTGGGTTGTAGGCGATCTCGTGCTCCGGCTCGGCGTTGGCGTCCCACTTGGCGACCCGTTCGATCTGCTCGGCGGTGACGAACTCGCCGTCTTCGTTGCGCAGCAGGTTTTCGAGCAGGACCTTCAGCGAGTAGGGCAGACGGGCGACGTCGTACTTCTGCTGAAGGGCGTCCAGCCTGAAGATCTCGAAGGTCTTGTCGCCTACTGAGAGATCCGAACGGGCTCCAAAGGAGTCGGGATGCGCCATTCCGTGGAAGTTACTGATCCGGTTCGGGACGGCGTTCGCATAAGAACCATCAGGCCCATCTTGGAGGAGGGCCGGGACAAGGAGGGATGGTTTCTCATGCGCAGGATCGCGCTCGTGGCGGCGCTGATCGCCGCTGCCATCGCGGTGCCCTTGAGCTTTGGCTCGAGCCACCGCGAGGCCCCGCTCACGTCGATCGACCCGACGGCCGACGACACCGACCTCTACGCGTACACGGCGAACGACGCGCCGGGCTCGCTTACGGTCGTGGCGAACTGGATCCCATTCGAGGATCCCGCAGGCGGTCCGAACTTCTACAAGTTCGACGACCGCGCGCACTACTACGTCAACGTCGACAACACGGGCGACGGTGCTCCCGACGTCCGCTACCAGTTCGCGTTCAAGACGAGAGTCCAGAACCCGAACTCGTTCCTGTATGCGCTGCCGGGCGTGTCTTCGATCAACGATCGCAAGTTGAATGTCAAGCAGACGTACACGATCACACGCGAGCTGTACAAGAACGGCAAGGAGCGCTCTTCTAAGGTCATCGCGCGCGGGATCCCGGTCGCTCCCAACAACGTCGGGCCGAAGACGATCCCGAACTACGACGCGGTCGCTGATCAAGCGATCCGGTCGGTGCGAGGTGGCGGGAAGGTGTTCGCCGGGCCCCGCGACGATCCGTTCTTCGTCGACCTCGGCCAGACGTTCGATGCGATCAACTTCCGCCCCGGCGTCGGCACCGGCAACCAGGGCGGCGGCAAGGACGACCTAGCGGGCTACAACGTCCACTCGATCGTCTTGCAGGTACCCAAGGCGGCCGTGACGCGCAACCGCAAGCCGGTCGCGTCGCCCTCGGCCGCCAATGCAGTGGTCGGCGTATGGGCCTCCACGGAGCGCCGTGCGCTCGAGGTCTCGGGTACGTCGAAGTCGAAGGGACGTTGGGTCCAGGTCTCACGTCTTGGCAATCCGCTTGTCAATGAGGTGGTCATCCCGCTCGGCAAGAAGGACAAGTTCAACCGCACCCAGCCGAAGGACGACGCAAAGAACTACGCGTCGTACGTGCTCAACCCGGAGCTGGCCGCGGTCATGAACCAGCTGTTCCACATCAACGCACCGGAGCACAACCGCACTGACATCGTGCAGGCCCTGCTGCTCGGGCTGCCGGGCAAGACGATGATCAGCCCGAAGGCTGTCCCGGCCGACACGCTGAAGGTCAACCTGGGCGTGCCGCCGTCGGCGAACCCGAACAGGATGGGCGTCCTCGGCGGAGACCTGGCCGGCTTCCCGGACGGCCGTCGCCTCGCAGACGACGTGACGGACGAGTCGCTGCGGGTGGTGGCGGGCGTGCTGAAGGGCAACAACGTCCCGCTCGGCGACGGAGTCGACCAGAACGACGTCCCGTTCCTGAGCACGTTCCCGTACGTCGCACCACCGCACAGTGGGTTCGACTCGCAGCTGAAGCGAACGGAGCCGGGGCACGATCCCCAGCCGTGAGGAGCAAGTCCCCGGCCACCCCGAGAGGGGCACGGCCGGGGACTGTCCCCAGGTACTCAGATGACTCTCACACGTCGCCTTCCCATCAAGCTTCTCGTCGCCGCTCTGGCGTTTGCGGCGACGCTCGCGGTCCTTGCGGTCGCGGGCTCCCGGCAGTCGAGCGCCCCCTCGCTCGCGCCGCCACCGGCGTTCGTGCCCGCGACCTCGCAATCGACGGATGCGCGGATCGCGTCCTTGCAGGCTCAGGTCCGGGCGCGGCCGAACGATCCCCGTGGGTACGCCTCGCTCGCCCAGGCGTACCTGCAGAAGGTGCGCGAGACGGGCGACGCGTCCTTCTACACGCGCGCGGGCGCCGTTCTGAAGACCGCGCTGCGGCTTGATCCGCGCAGTCCGGACGCCGTCGTTGTGGCGGGGACGCTGGCACTCGCGCGCCATGACTTCGCAGGCGCGCTGCGCCTGGGTAAGCGCGCGCGAGCGCTGACCCCGGACCTGGCTGCGCCGTATGGCGTTCTGGTCGACGCGCTGATCGAGCTCGGCCGCTACGACCAGGCGGGCCACGCGCTGCAGCGCTGGGTCGACATCAAGCCGACGCTCGCCTCGTACGCGCGCGTGTCGTATTGGCGCGAGTTGCACGGCGATCTGGGTGGCGCGATCGATGCCATGCGCGATGCCATCTCCGCCGGTGGCGACGTGGCGGAGAACGGCGCTTACGTACAGACGCTGCTGGGCAACCTCGACTTGCAGCGGGGGCGGTTCGCGGCGGCCGAGCGCGCGTACCGTGCCGCACTCGCCCGCTTCGCCGGCTACGTCCCTGCCCAGGCGGGACTCGCGCGGGTGGCTGGGGCGCGCGGCCACCTCGACCGCTCGATCAGTGGCTTCCGCCGAGTCGTGGCGCGACTGCCGCTGCCCGAGTACGTGGTGGCGCTCGGCGAGACCGAAGTCGCCGCAGGGCGCGGTGCGGCGGCGCGGCGGGACCTCGCGCTCGTGGGCGTCGAGGAACGGCTCCTGCGAGTGGCCGGGGTCGACACGGACGTCGACCTGGCCGTGTTCGAGGCAAGCCACGGCTCCCCCGCGCGCGGGGTCCAACTGGCACGACGCGCGTGGGCGGCCGCACCAAGTGTTCGGTCCGCCGACGCGCTCGGCTGGGCGCTGACTCGGGCCGGTCAGCCGGCACACGGACTGCGCTTCGCCCGGCAGGCACTGCACCTGGGATCGCGCGACCCGATGTTCCTGTTCCACGCCGCAGTAGCCGCCCATCGATCCGGACACGACCGGTGGGCGCGGACGTGGCTGAGCCGCGCGCTAGCCGGAAACCCACGGTTCTCGCCCCTCTATGCGCCGGAGGCGAGGCGGATGCTGGAGGCACTGCGATGAGCCGCGCCGTCGCGATCCGCGGGATCCGCGCGGGCGGCGCGATCCGCGCTCGCGGCGCGGTCGCTCGTGGATGCGCGATTCTCGGCTTTGCCGCGGCGATGGCCGCCTTCGGCGCGCCGAGCGCGTTCGCGCATCCGCTCGGGAATTTCTCGATCAACCATCTGAGCCAGGTCTCGATCTCCTCGGATCGCGTGTCAGTCCACTACATCCTCGATCAGGCGGAGATCCCGACTTTCCAGGAACGCGGCCTCGGTTCGCAGCGGGTGCTTGCGCGCAAGCGGTCAGAGATCGAGCGCCGGCTCCACCTGACCGTTGATGGTCGCCCCGCGCGGCTCGCAGCCGAGCCCGGAGCGCGGATTTCGTTCCCGCCCGGCCAGGGCGGCTTGCGGCTGACGCGGGTCGAGCTGGACCTCGCGGCAACCGTCGACCAGCCGTCCCGAGTCCTGTTCGCGGACGAGACGTTCCCCGGCCGCGTCGGCTGGAAGAACGTGATCGTCCATGCCGGCGGGGGCACAGCGGTCAAGTCGAGCGTGCCCGCGACGGACCCGACTGATGGACTGCGCTCGTACCCGGCGGACATGCTGTCGAGCCCGCTCGACCGTCGGACCGCGAGCTTCAGTGTCGCGACAGGCGCCGGCACGGTTTCGGCGCCCCGCGGTCCGGACGCCGGCGCGACGACGATGAACCGCTCGGGCGATGGCCTCGCCGGCGTGTTCGCCGATGCCGCAGCGGGCAAGGGAGTGCTCCTGTTCCTACTGCTCGCGGCGTTCGGCTGGGGAGCGGTGCACGCGTTGTCCCCCGGTCACGGCAAGGCGATGGTCGCGGCGTACCTCGTCGGCACGCGCGGGACTGCTCGGCATGCGGTTGCGCTCGGAGCGACTGTGACCGTGACACACACGATCGGCGTGTTCGCGCTCGGAGCCGTGACACTCGCGCTCTCGCAATACATCGTCCCCGAGGACCTCTACCCGTGGCTGACCGTCGCGTCCGGCCTGCTCGTGGTGGTCGTCGGCGCGGGCGTGCTGCGGTCGCGAATGCGCACGCGGCGCGGGGATGCGACGCGGGCGGATGGGACGCGGGCGGATGCGCATTCGCACGGGCACGAGCACCCGCACCCGCATTCGCACCCTCACTCGCATGAGCACCCGCACCCGCACGAGCACGTCCACGCGCGCGGAGGCCACGCGCATTCGCATGCCCCGAGCGACCTCACGTGGCGCGGCCTTCTCGGCATGGGCGCCTCCGCCGGCCTCATCCCCTGCCCCTCCGCCCTCGTCGTCCTGCTCGGCGCAATCTCGCAGCACCAGATCGGCCTCGGACTTCTTCTGATCGTTGCGTTCAGCGCCGGCCTCGCCACCACGCTCAGCGGGCTCGGCCTCGGCGTCGTCTACGCGCGTGGCCTCCTCGGTCGCCTCAACTTCGGCGGTGAGTTTGCCGCCGTTCTTCCGTCTCTGTCAGCAGTCGTGATCGTCGCGGCGGGCATCGTGCTCACCGCGCACGGGATCGGCCAGGTCCACTAGGAGAACTCGATGTTCGGACTCGACGACAAGATCGCGTCACTCGGAACCGGCGAAGCGTTCGTGATCGTCGCCGCGGTCGCGATCCTGCTCGGCCTTCGCCATGCCACCGACCCGGATCACCTCACCGCGGTGACGACGCTGCTCGCGGGCGACGGCGCCCACGACCACCGCAAGGCGCGGTCGCTCGGTTTCGTCTGGGGCCTCGGCCACGCAACCTCTCTGTTCGCGTTCGGCCTGCCGATCGTGCTGGCCAAGAGCTACCTGCCGGAACCGGTCCAGCAGGCGGCGGAGACAGCCGTCGGCATCCTCATCGCCGGGCTCGCCATCCGACTCCTGCTGCGCTGGCGCCAAGGCGCTTTCCGCAACATCCCCGGCCACCGTCCCGACCGAGGCCGCAGCCCGCTGCAGGCTTACGGGATCGGCCTGGTCCACGGCATGGGCGGCTCCGCCGGCGTCGGCGTGCTCCTGCTCGCGGCAATCCCCGATCACGCCGAAGCGATCGCCGCCCTTGCCCTCTTTGCCGCCTTCACGGCCATCTCCATGGCGATCGCGTCCAGCACCTTCGGCTACGCCCTCACGCGACCGCTCGTCCTGAGGCGATTCGCGACCGTCGCGCCGGCGCTCGGCACGCTCAGTCTCGCGTTCGGCCTGTGGTACTCGCTCGGCGCGCTGAACGCCGTGCCCTACGTCTTCTAGAACTCGTCGCCGAGCGAGAGCTTCTCGTAGAACTGCGGCGGCCCGGGCTCGCCCTGCACGCCGGCAGCCGCCATCAACGAGCCGATGTTCGCGCCCTCATCCTCGAGGAAGCCCTGGAACGACTCGGGGCTGTCCCATTCGTCGACGACGAAACACTCGCCATCGCCCGCGTAGAAGTCGTGGTGGATCGCGCCGCGTCCTTTCGCGCGCTCGGCAATGCCGAGGAACGCATCGCGGTCCTCCTGCGCTGCGCGCTTCAAGGCCTCGGCATCGGCCGGCACCCGCAAAACCATCAGCACACTCACCTCAAAACCTCCTGTGGTCGTGCGCCCCCCAGCGCATTCGAACCGACGACGGAGGTCCGCGTCAAGTGACGATTCCGAAGATCGCCATCGCAACCCCGATGGCGATGCCAACCGCCAAGCCGATCAGGACCGCATTGCGCCTCACCCGCTATGCATCGGCAGCAAGGCGCGGCGACTCAATTCGGCCGTAGTTCATGCCGCCATAGACGAACGTCGGCACGACCGGCCACTGCCGCTTCCAGCTCTCCATCTCCGAGCTCGGGAAGACGTTGAGCCAGCGCGGGTCCTGCCGGTTCGGGTCCGCCAGCGCCTTCTCCTTGATCATCGAGTCGTACTGGTCGATCGAATCCTCGAGCGTGTTCGAGTTGAGCACGACCTCGCGGTTGTAGAACTCGGCGTACTTGCGCACGCCCGGGATCTTCGACAGGTGCGGGTGCCACGAGTCGGCGCAGACGCCGTTCTCCGAGGAGACCCAGATCCCGTCAGGGGTGTTGATGCACAGCGACTGGTTGCCGTCGGTGTGTCCGGGCGTCGCCACGATCGCCACGCCTATGCCCAGCTCGACGTCGCCGTCCAGCAACACCAGGTGGTCGTCGATGACGTTGTCCATCCCGCCCGGCACATACCAGGCCCACTGCATCGGATGCGTCGACTTGAAGGTGTCAACTTCCTTGCGCTGATTCAGGAACTTGGCGTTGGGGAAGAACGGCGGCTTCGGCTCGGGATCGTCCAGCACGGGCTCCGTCGTGCCCATCAGCATCCGGCAGTCCTGCACGTGCAGGTGGTCGAAGCTCACGAAGTCGATGTCCGCGCGCGTCAGCGCACACGTGCGCAGCCCGTCGTCGACTGAGTTGAAGATCTTCCCGAAGATCTTGTACGCCAGCGTCTCGCCGTAGCGCTCGAGCAGCTGCCCGTAGAACGGAGCCTCGACCGACCCCTCGGGAATCGTCGGCTCCCACGCAAGCGTCTTCAGCTGCCCGTCGAAGTCCTCGAATTGGACAATCACGAGCCGGTTGCGGATGTTCACGAACGGGTTCAGGCCCTTCGCCGCGCCAGCCAACGCGAACGCCGTCGGATAGCCGGCGGACGCCAGGTCGATCGTGCGCACCGCGCGGACCTGCCCCTGCTCCTTGAAACGCGCGCGGAAGTCCTGCGCCGCCTCGCGCAATGCCGTCGGGCGATCGCCACGCGGCCACACGTTGTGGGCGTCGTCGAACTCGTGGAACGGGCGAATCCCTACGGTTTCAGGAGTTTCGATGGCGGCCATGCGCGAAGACTACGACCTGACCTGCGTCGTCCACCTGCACTCGACGTACTCGGATGGCACGGGAACGGTCCCCGAGATCGCACGCGCGGCGGAGCGCGCCGGCGTGGATGTCGTGCTGCTCACAGATCACGACACGCTGGCGGCGAAGCGGAACGGCGAGGAGCGCTGGTACGACCGCGTGCTCGTGCTGGTGGGCGAGGAGGTCACCCCCGTCAACCGCGACCACTACCTCGCATTCGACATCAACGAGGAGATCGACCGGCGCCTGAGCGGTCGGCAGATCTGCGAGGCGGTGCGCGCGGCCGGCGGTTTCGGCTTCGGCGCGCACCCGTTCTCACGCGGGTCCCGGCGCCTCAGGCGACCCGGAATGAAGTTCCGCGACCCCGACGCGCTGGACGGCATCGAGCTCTGGTCCTTCCTCAACGACACCGGCGAGCGTGTGCGCGGCCTGCGCGAGCTCGCGCGCATGATCTGGGCGCCGCAGCGGGCTATCGGTGGGCCGCCGCCCGACAACCTGCGCGAGTGGGACCGGCTGTGCCAGGCGCGCCGGGTGGTCGCGATCGGCGGGCTCGATGCGCACCAGTTCGGCATCCGCGTCGGCGGCCGCGTGCCGCTGCGGCTGATGAGCTACGCGCGGTCGTTCAAGCAGCTGCACACGCACGTCCTCTGCGAGCGTGCGCCGACGCGCGAGCTCGAGCACGATCGCTCACTCGTCTACGACGCGCTTCGGGCGGGGCGGTGCTACATCGCAAACGACCAGGTGGCCGACGCGGGGGGCTTTGCCTTCTCGCACATGGGCGAGGAGCTCGCGCTCGACCCGGGGATCGAACTGCATGTGCGCACGCCGCAAGCGGGCGATATTCGCCTGCTCCGCGATGGAGAGGTGATCGCGTCGACCCACGCGTCCGAGCTGCATCACTCGATCGAGCGACATGGTGTCCACCGAGTGGAGGTCTTCCACGACACAAAGCCCTGGATCTATTCCAACCCTGTCTATATCCGGGGGTAGAGTCGACGCCATGTCGTGTCGCCCTGGATGGCGCGTCGCGAGCCTGCTCGTCCTCGTCGCTCTTGCAGTCCCCGCGTCGGCCATGGGCGATGACCCCCGGCTTGGACTCGGTGCACCTCAGCTCACCGACACGAGCTGCAGCCCAGGCTCACCTGCCGGTTGCCAGCGACTGCGCTTCGCCTATGGACCGCTGACCGTCAATCCCGGCGCCAACGCGCAGCTTCTCGGCGTGAACGTCCAGAAGCCGCTCTATGACGGCTACGTCACGCGGCTCACAGCGAACCTGTACCGCACCGACGGCACGATCCCGCCGGTCGACGTCGTCCATCTGCACCACGGCGCCTGGGTCTCGAGCCGCATGTACGGCAACTTTCCGGTCTTCTTCGCGGCCGGCGAGGAGAAGACACACCTGCAGGTGCCGTCTGGTTACGGCATGAAGGTCCTCGGCTCGGACCAGTGGTCGATCGGCTACATGCTCCACAACCTCACACCCGTCGCGGAGCACGTCTACCTGACTTACGACCTCGACTACACCCCGGCCGAGCAGGCCGACTCCGAGGGCATCAAGCCAGTCATCCCGCTCTGGCTCGACGTCATGAACCGCGTCAACCCCTTCTACCCCGTCTTCAACGTCCAGCGCGGCTACGGGCACTACGACAAGAAGTGGGGACGCAAGGTGTGCAGCTTCCCGAAGGAGCGCTGCGCCGCCTTCAACCCATTCGGTCAGGCACAGCCGGGCAACGGCGTCGGCTGGGACTACGAGATCTCGAATGCCTACGACGGGACGATCGTCGCCATGGGCGGCCACCTGCACCCGGGTGGGCTCGAGGACCAGGTCTCGCTCGTGCACCGCAAGCAGGTCAAGCGCGTCTTCAACTCGGATGCGAAGTACTGGGACAAGGCCGGGCCGGTGTCATGGGACATGGCGATGACGGTCACGCCGCCGAACTGGAGGCTGCGCGTGCGCGCAGGCGACAAGATCCGGCTGAACGCGGTTTACGACTCCCAGCGCGCGAGCTGGTACGAGAACATGGGCATCGTCATGGCGTTTTTGGCGCCGGGCGACACGAGCGGCGTCGACGTCTTCTCGAGCGCCTCGGCCGGCGCGCATCTCGCCACCGTGGGCACCGTCACGCACGGTCACCTGGCCGAGAACGACCACCACGGCGGCACGCACGCCCGGCCGCTCCCGACCAAGCTGGGCCCGGTCACGAACCGGATCAGCATCAAGGACTTCATCTACAAACCCGGTGACCTGTCCTCGCCGGGCGGCATCCCCCAGGTGCGCGCCGACCAGCGGCTGACGTTCTTCAACGGGGACGACAAGGACTGGATCTGGCACACGATCACCACGTGCGCGAAGCCGTGCACGGCTGAGACCGGGATCGCCTATCCGCTCGCGAACGCGATGCCCACGATCGACTCGCTCGAGATGGGCAATGCGCCGCCGCTCGGGTTCTACACGCGCGCGGAACCGGTCTCCGGCAAGGTCAGGTTCTCGCTCACGCCGGACAAGTCGGGCTTGAAGGTGGGGCAGACCGTCACGTATTTCTGCAGAATCCACCCATTCATGCGGGGCGCCTTCAAGGTCGTGAAGTGAGGCCGGTGTCCGCAGGGGCCGCGCTGGCGGTCGCCGGCGCGCTGTGGGCCGCGCCGGCGCTCGGTGACGCCACGATCACCGCCGGCCCGGCCCCGAACACGTTTGCGACCACCGACCTCACGATCGACCAGGGCCAGACGATCACCTTCCAGAACTCCGACCAGACGGCCATCCACGACGTGACGTCGGACCAGACCGGCAGGGACGGCCACGCGCTGTTCGAGTCCGACACGACCGAGCCCGGCAAGACCGCGCCGGTCAAGCGCGTCGAGTTCCTCACGACGGGCGATTACGCATTCCACTGCTCGATCCACCCATTCATGAAGGGCACGCTGCACGTGACCGCCAACGGCACGCCGAAGCTGCACACGCCCGACAATCCGGGTCGCAATCCGAACGACACGGTGCCGCCGCACGCGAGCGTGGCGATCCGCGACTCGCGCATCTCCGGGGTGCTCTTCCACCGCGGCGTGCGGCTACGGCTCAAGACAAACGAGCCGGCGCGCTTCAAGCTGACGGCCAGCTCGGGCAAGACGCAAATCGCCCTCGGCACGTTCGTCGTGAAGACCGCGAAGCGCGACGTGAAGATCAGCCTGACGAAGAAGGGCAAGCAGCTGCTCTTCCGCGCCAACTCGGCCAAGCTCAAGCTGGCGGCGAAGGTCAACGACGCGGCCGACAACCGCGCGACCGCTTCCGCAACAAGAACGCTGCGCTAACGCGCTCGCCAGGCGCTACTCAGCAGGTGTGGCCGTAGCGGCCCGGTGTTGTGGATAAGCGTCCTCCGCGTACCAGTGGTCCTCAGGCGACGGAGGGCGATCGCGCAGGTACCACTCCGAATCGAGCGCAGCCTGGCAGCCCGTGCCCGCCGCCGTGATCGCCTGGCGATAGACGTGATCCACCAGGTCGCCGGCCGCGAACACGCCGGGCACTCCCGTGCGCGTGGACTTGCCCTCGGTCAGCACGAAGCCGTTCTCGTCGAGCTCGATCTGGCCGTCGACCAGGTGCGAGTTCGGACGGTGGCCAACCGCGATGAAGGCGCCGTCGATCGCAAGCTCCTCCTCTTCGCCGGTCTCCGTGTTGCGGAGCACGACCGAGCAAACCGAGCCGCTCGGACTGCTTGTGAAGCGCACCGGCTCGTAGGGCGTCTTGAACTCGAGGTTGTCGATCGCGCGCGCGCGGTCGACCATGATCGCCGAGGCGCGGAACTCGTTGCGGCGGTGCACGACCGTGACCTTGCTCGAGAACTTCGACAGGAAGATCGCGTCCTCCATCGCGGTGTCGCCGCCGCCGACCACGATCGTGGTCTTCTCGCGGAAGAACGCCGCGTCGCAGGTGGCGCAGTACGAGACACCGCGCGCAGCCAGCTCTTCCTCGCCGGGGATGCCGAGCTTCTTCGGCTCGGCGCCCATCGCGAGGATCACGGCGCGTGTGCGGTACTCCTCGTCGCCGATCCAGACCCGGTGCACGCCGCCGTCCTTGGACAGCTCGATCTTGCTGGCCTCGTCGGTGATGAAGCGCTCCTCGCCACCGAAGCGCACAGCCTGGTCGCGGAACTTCTGCATCATCTCCGGCCCCATGACGCCATCGGGGAAGCCCGGGTAGTTCTCGACATCGGTCGTCTGCTGGAGCAGGCCGCCCCAGGCGAAGCCCTCGATCACCAGCGGCTGCAGGTCGGCGCGCGCCGTGTAGAGCGCAGCCGTGTAGCCGGCCGGACCGGAGCCGACGACGATCACGTTCTCGACGGGCTTGCCGCCGTTCACATCACTCACGTGGCCTCCAATACTTTACTAACTGAAGTGTAGCCGTGGGCATCCAGTTCCTCCCACGCGTGCACCGTCCGGCGCAGCTGGAAGTAGGCAATGATCCCGGGAATGGTCGGGAGCCAGAAGGCTATGAGACGGTAGGTCAGAACCGCCGGGAAGACCGACTGACTGGGGATGTCGAACAGCAGGAAGGCGGCGATCATGCCGGCGTCAACTGGCCCGACTCCGGCCGCTGGCGACGGGATCACATTCGCCGCCATCCCCACGAAGAAGCCCTGCACGACCACGCCGAACGGGACCTCGACTCCGTACGCGTGGAACGAGGCCCAGAGCACCCCGATGTTGCCCGCCCAGTAGAGGACGCTGCCGCCAACCGCGAGCAGAGCGGTCTCCCTGTCACGCAGCCGGTCGAATGCCGTACGTACGCCAGTCGCCACGGTGCCAGGTACCGACACGATCCGGCGCGCGATCCGCGCGGCGCGGCCTTTGCCCTTCTCCATCCCCTTCACGCGGCGCTCGATATCGGTCGGCACCAGTGCGAGCAGCCCGAACAGGAGGAGCGCGAGTCCCGCCAGGCCCGCCGGGACGATCGTCCCCCCGACCGGATGCGAGCCGTGCAAGACGCCGGTGCGCAGCAGCACGCCGAAGACGATGAGCGCCAGCGCGTAGAACGAATAGACGAGCACCAGCATCGCGACCATCCGGCACGCCGCGCGACGGGCCTCCATGCCCGCCTTCCGAAGCGCCCAGTAGATGATGATCAGCCCGCCTGCGCCGGCGGCTGAGAAGAACGTCGAGCCCGCGAACCCGGCCATCGTGATCTCGTACGACGCCCGCAGGTCGAGGCGCCCGGACGGGATTCCCGAGTCGGGGCCGCCGCCGACCACAGCCTTGAAGACGGCGGCGTAGGCGCCAAAGGCCACCACGACGAAGCCGAACGCGACCACGATCCAGTACCAGGTCGCGTCGGCGAGCTTGGTGAAGGCATCGGAGACACCGACGATCTTCGGCAGCAACAGGTAGAGCCCGACGATCGCGACGACGATCCCGAGGAAGATGAACAGCAGCGTGCGCGGCGACGCAAGACGCCCGAACGTCCCCTCGTCCATGTGGTCCTGGACGACGTCGATCCCGTCGCGCTCGTACTCCTCCGAGCTGACCGAGGGCGCCTCGTCGCTCATGTCGCCTCCGGCGCGATCCGGCGCAGCCCGTCGGCGGCCGCCTTGGCGACGGGCGCCAGCCGCGGCGCAGCCACGCGCACTGCCTCGGCGAGCGCGAAGCCGGCAACCAAATCGGTCACGTAGTGCTCCCCTAGGTACACCAGGGCAAACCCGAGGGCAATGGCGTAGGCCCAGCCGAAGGCGGCTTCTTTCCTGCCCACCTTCCCCAGCACGTGGGCGGCCATGACGGACGTACCAAAGTGCAGTGACGGCATAGCGGCGAATGGGTTGCGGCCCAGCGAATCGTAGAGACGCTGCCAGAGCTCTCCCCAGAACTCGGTACCTGCCTCGACCATGATGCGCCGAACGGGCGGCAAATGCCTCGTATCGCCCGCCCACCACGGCGGCGCCGTCGGCACCAGCCAGTAGGCGATCACGCCGGCGTCGAAGGTCGCCGCCATCATTGCCGCCGCCCGCTCGAAGCGCTCCGGCCGCTTCAACAGCACGTACGCGACCGAGCCGTGCGGGACGATGAACCAGCTCCAGTGCAGCCACGACAGCACCGTGTCGTGTGGCCGCACGCGATCCCGCCCAAGGGCGCGCTGTAGGCGGATCGTCGGGATCTCGCCGCCGCCGATCAGCCTGTCGGTGACGATCGGGTAGCGCACCTTCAGGCGCCGGTTGATCCACTCGGGATCGTCGTCGGGCATGTCGTAATGAGCGATGTAGGCCCACATCTGCAGCGCATACACCGCCGCCGCGCGCACGCGCGACGGGCGCGTGGCGAGCACGAGCGACACGGGCGCCTGCCACGCGAGCGCCGACACGATGGCGGTGCGCTTGCCGAACTTGCCACCCGTGATGTGGCGCCGCACGAGTGGCGCCGCCACCCCGGCTGCCACAGCAGCAGCCGCGCAGGCGCGTAGGGCTCCGGAGCGGCGCAACTACCCGCTCTACGCCGCTGTCGGTGCTTGGGCGGGCGAGGCAACGCTTGCGTCCGAGTCCACCGGTCCCGGCATGAGCTCGCTGGCCGGCGGGATCTCGAGTCCCAGCAGGCCCATGCGCCGCTTCAGCGAGCGGTAGGCCAACCCGTAGATCTCCTCGGAGCGGTAGCCGTAGCTCGTGAAGTCGCTCGGCGAGTCGGCATACGGCGGTGCGAACAAGAGCGCAGCGTGCGGCACGAGCTCGAGGACCTTGCTCAGGACGATGTCGCCGTAGCGCGAGTCCTGCTCGATCATCTCCTTGAGGAAGCGGACGCCGAACGCGATGTGGCGGTGCTCGTCGCGCTCGACCATCGAGAAGCCCTTCTGGAAACCGGGGTAGAGCCCGTGGTCCTCCATGTATTTGAGGAGGAAATGCTGCCCGGTCATCGCGAGGACGCCCTCGATGACCATGTGGTACGTCGTGATCCCCTCGACGAACAGGTCCAGGTCGTCCGGCCTGTCGGCGACCCGCTTGGCGATGCCGCGCAGGTCGTCGTCGAAGACCCGGTGCCAGGGCTCCATCATCATCGCCTCGATCTCCTTCAGGCGACCGCGCAGGTCGCCCGCCTCGAGCACCATCACTTCGGAGCCGAAGCGGTCGAAGAAGACCGCGTGGCGCGCCTCGTCGACCAACTGCGTCGACAGGAACGCCTCGATCTCGCCGCTGGGCGCCGCAGCGACGAACGGCACCAGGTCGGCTGTGACGCGCTCCTCGCCAATGTAAAACGAGCCCAGCGACCAAGTCATGTGGATCTGCGACTCCCTCGGGGTGATCGCCCACTGCTCGCGGTCGACTGAGAAGTCGATCGTGTGCGCGCTCCAGTTCTGCCGCTCCCAAACGGCATAGAGGTCGGTGTAGTCGAGCAGGCCGTCGGCGCCCTTGTGCCCAGCCACGCCGTCGCCGGGCCTGGCTCCGCCCCAGCTGCCGATCCGCTCCTCCTGCTTCGCCCGCTGCTCCTGCTCGCGCGCCATCTCTGCGTCGTCGCGGCCCTGCGCACGCTCCATCCAGCGGCCGAGCAGCGTAACTGGGTAGATCTTGCCCTCGACCCGCGTGAGGTCCTTCTGCATCGCCTCGGTCG
The DNA here is from genome assembly GCA_036269895.1 of Thermoleophilaceae bacterium. GTDB lineage: Bacteria > Actinomycetota > Thermoleophilia > Solirubrobacterales > Thermoleophilaceae > DATBDN01. The sequence continues at coordinate 4,193 of DATBDN010000097.1, read as the reverse complement.
GGGTCAGGTCGCCGTTCAGCAGCGAGCGGAAGGTGTCCATCGACAGATGCACGGTCGCGTCCGGGCGCCCGGATGGGCGACCCGTCGCAACGGTCGGCCGGTTGCCGTCGCGCACCTCGACCTGCCACGACTTGCCGTCGAGGTCGTAGACGACGGTGAAGCGGTGGCCCTTGGTCCAGGCCGGGTCGATCAGGTACTCGAGCGAGCGGTACAGCAGGTCGGGGTCGATCTCGGCGCCGGCACTCAGGATCTGGGCCAGGTCGAGCTCGCCGTCCGCCATCGCGCGCAGCTTGAGCGCGCGCCGGCGCTTGCCGCGGATGCGCAGGCGGCCGTCGAGCATCAGCCGCGCCGGGCTGGCTCCGGCGGCCATGTGCGCGAGCGTGCGCGCGTCCATGACCATCGTGAAGTCGACGCCCGGGTCCGGACGGTCCACGTCCGGCCGCTCGGGATATTCCTCCACGCTCGCGCTGCCGTTCTGCTTCGAGACACGGTAGGTGCCCCACCCCTGCACGGTCAGGTCGTAGGTGACCTCGCCGTTGATGCGCCGCGCGGCGACCGGCAGGCTCATCAGCACGAGCTTCGCCGCCAGGTCGGGGTCGAGCGCCGCCATCTGGCGGAAGGCCACCTGGGCGCGTGTGGGCTGCGGCTCGGTCACGCTGCCACCGCGGCCTGCATGATCACGACTTCCACCGGCGCGGCATCCGCGAACGTCTGCGCGTCCGTCTCCGATCCAATGTGCCCACCCCAATGCATCGGAACCGCCACCGTCGGCTGAATCCTACGCGCGGCCTCGGCGGCCTCGAGGGCGGTCATCACGTGAACGCCTGAGACCGGAAGCAGGGCAATCTCGACCCCGACGACCCAGTCCATCTCCGGGATCACGTCGGTGTCGCCGGCGTGGTAGAGCCGCTCGCCGCGCACGTTCACCTCGTACCCAAGGCAGCCCGCGTCACGGGGATGGAACGGCCGGCCGTCTCCGTCGCGCTTAGACGTGTTGTAGGCCGGGACCGCCCGCACGTCGACCCCGTACACGTCGGTCTCGACCACCTCGCCGGGACGCAGCGAGTGGACGTTGCCCTCCAAACGCTCGGCGACGGCGGGGGGACCGATTACGGCCGTGTCGGGCTTGCGGACGCGCTCGAGGTCCTGGATCGAGAAGTGGTCGTAGTGCTGGTGGGTGATCAGGATCAGGTCCGCCTTCGGCCCGTCGGAGGGGATGCGGTAGGGATCGATGTAGATCGACGCGCGACCCACGCCGATGCGGAACCCCGAGTGGCCGAGCCACACCACCTCCTCCAACAGCATTCGGGTGAGAATACGCCCGGCCATGAGTTACGAAACCGTCATCTGGGACGTCGAAGACGGCGTTGGCCGAATCACGCTCAACCGCCCCGACACCCTCAACGCGTGGAACGAGCAGTTCGGCCGCGACCTCGGTGAGCTGATCACCGAGGAGGCGCAGGCCGATGCCGTGCGCGCGGTCCTCGTGACCGGCTCCGGACGCGCCTTCTCCTCGGGAGCCGACCTGAAGGAGCCGCCCGGCGACATCGGCGACGACGGCATGCCGGACGTCCGCAAGCGCCTGATCGGCCTCTACCACCCGGTGCTGCTGGGCCTGCGCGACCTGCCCAAGCCGGTCGTGGCGGCGGTGAACGGACCGGCGGTGGGGATCGGCGCGTCGCTGGCGTTCGTCTGCGACCTGATCGTTGCGTCCGCGAGCGCCTACTTCAATCTCGCCTTCGTGAACATCGGGCTCATGCCGGATGGCGGGTCCACCGCCTTCGTCCCGGCCAGCGTGGGCAAGGCGCGGGCGTTCGAGATGGCCTATCTCGGCGAGCGCGTGCCAGCTCAGCAGGCGCTCGACTGGGGCCTGATCAATCGTGTGGTCGAGCCCGAGTCACTGCCGAAGGAGTCGCTTGAACTGGCCCAGCGGCTCGCGCGCGGGCCGACGAAGTCATACGCCGGCTCGAAGGCTGCGCTCAACCGGACGCTCTACGGCGACCTCAAGGCCCAGCTCGAGTTCGAGGCCGAGATCCAGCATGCGCTTTTCCGCACAAATGACGTGCGCGAGGGCGTCATGGCGTTCGCCGAGAAGCGCCACCCGTCCTTCACGGGGTCTTGAGCGTGCTGGCCTCGGTCATGGCCCCGGTCGCCGTATAGTTCCGCCCCGCCTTGCGCTCGAAGAGGAAAGTCATCCTGCTCGCGGCGGCAACCGCCGCACTGGTGCTTCTCGTCGCCGCCGTCCCGGCCTTCGCGGACACGTTCGCGCCGGACAAGGGCGCCTCGCCGAACCAGGAGAAGATCCGGACCCTTTTCATCATCACCGGCGTCATGGGCCTGATCATCTTCATCGGCGTCGAGGCCCTGATCATCTACTCGATTTTCAAGTTCCGCCGCCGCCGCGGCGGGCCTGAGCCGGTCGCCGTCCACGGCAACGCGCCGCTGGAGATCGGCTGGACGATCGGCGCGATCGTGCTGGTGGCGATCGTCTCGATCGTGACCTTCCTGTTCCTGCCCGGAATCCTCGATCCCGCGCGAACCGGCACCAACGGGCTGCAGACGGCAGCGGACGTGCCGTACGCGGCGGTCGGCCAGCCGCAGCCGCCGGGCGACAAGGCGCTTCGCATCCACGTCAACGGCCAGCAGTACATATGGCGCTACGACTACGTCGGCGAGAAGCCGTTGACGGAGGGGCGTCCCGTTTACGCGTACACGGACATGTACGTGCCGATCAACACGACGGTGACCCTGAAGATCTACTCCTCGGACGTGATCCACTCGTGGTGGATCCCGAAGCTCGGCGGCAAGGCCGACGCGACGCCGGGCTACACCAACCAGACCTGGTTCAAGATCTCGAAACCGGGCGTCTACTACGGCCAGTGCGCGGAGCTCTGTGGTGACAACCACGCTGACATGCGCGCGCGTGTGATCGCGCTGCCGGTCGACCAGTACCAGAACTGGATCGAAAACCAGCGCAAGAACATCCTCGCCTCCCAAAAGGCCCTCGCCGCCCAGCGCAAGGCCGGAATCGGCGTCTTGCAAGCGAAGGGACAGTAAGAACAACCTTGGCCACTCTCGAGCACGCTCCCCCGCGCACCCCCACCGGCCGCTCGGCGCCCGAGATCGCGATGCGCGGCTACAGGCCGCGTCCGACCGGCTGGCTCTCGTGGCTGACCACCACCGACCACAAGCGCATCGGGATCATGTACATGGTCGGCTCGCTGATCTTCTTCTGCCTCGGTGGCGTCGAGGCGCTGCTGATGCGCGCGCAGCTGGCGAAGCCGAACAACACCGTCGTCTCGCCGCACGTCTACGACGGGCTCGTGACGATGCACGGCACCACGATGGTGTTCCTGTTCGCGATGCCGATCATCGCGGCCTTCGCGAACTACGTGATCCCGCTGATGGTCGGCGCGCGCGACATGGCGTTCCCGCGCCTCAACGCGCTCTCGCTGTGGCTCTTCTTCGCCGGCGGCATCGTCCTCTACACGTCAATCTTCTTCGAGCCGCCGACGGCCGGCTGGACGATGTACGCGCCGCTGTCGGACGACGCCTTCCTCGCCAACAACGGCGCCGACGCGTGGATCCTCATGGTCCACCTCACCGGCCTCTCCACCATGCTCGGCGCGATCAACTTCATCGCGACGATCCACAACATGCGCGCGCCCGGCATGTCGTGGCGGCGCATGCCGCTGTTCGTCTGGGCCATCCTGGTCTTCAGCTACCTGGTCGTGATCGCGCTCCCTTCGATCACCGCCGCGGCCACGATGCTGCTCTGCGACCGCCACTTCGGGACCTCGTTCTTCGAGACGGCTGGCGGAGGCAGCCCTCTGCTGTGGCAGCACCTCTTCTGGTTCTTCGGACACCCGGAGGTCTACATCCTGATCCTGCCCGCGTTCGGGATGATCTCGGAGATCATCCCGGTGTTCGCGCGCAAGCCGATCTTCGGCTACACGGCGATCGCGACCTCGACCGTCGCGATCGCCTTCCTCGGCTCGTTGGTCTGGGCCCACCACATGTTCACGACGCCGACAAACACGCCGGTGCTCGGGTTCTTCATGTTGAGCTCGTATGCGATCGCTGTGCCAACCGGCATAAAGATCTTCAACTGGATCGCGACCTTGTGGGGCGGCTCCCTGCGCTTCACGACCGCGATGATGTTCGCGGTCGCGCTGCCGGCCGTCTTCGTGTTC
>DATBDN010000096.1:0-13409 GCA_036269895.1 Thermoleophilaceae bacterium | reverse complement strand
TGGAGGAGGTGTCGGCCTCGGGCGCCGGCATGAACGGCGCGAGCTGCATGCACATGTCGATCTTCGGGATGCACCCGGTGATCGTGCACGGCTCGGAGGCGCTCAAGCGCGAGACGCTCCCGCGGGTCGTGAATGGGGACCTGCACGTGTGCTTCGGGGTCACCGAGCCGGACGCGGGGCTGGACACGACGCGCATCAAGACCTATGCCAAGCGGGCTCCAGGTGGCGGCTACGTGTGCAACGGCCGCAAGGTGTGGATCTCCAAGGCGCTCGAGTCCGAGAAGGTTTTGCTGTTGACACGCACGACGAAACTCGAGGACTGCGCCAAGAAGACCGACGGGATGACGCTGTTCCTCACCGATCTGGATCGCGACCATGTCGACATCCGGCCGATCCCGAAGATGGGGCGCGAGGCGGTCGACTCCAACGAGCTGTTCATCGATGGCCTCGAGATCCCCGAGGAGCACCGCGTCGGCGACGAGGGCAAAGGCTTCAAGTACCTGCTCGACGGGCTCAACCCGGAGCGGATCCTGATCGCCGTCGAGGCGCTCGGGATCGGGCGCGCCGCAGTCCGCCGCGCGGTCAAGTACGGCAACGAGCGCGTGGTCTTCGGCCGCCCGATCGGGATGAACCAAGGACTGCAGTTCCCGATTGCCGACGCGCAGATCAAACTCGACGCCGCGACGCTGATGGCCCGCAAGGCGGCGTGGCTGTACGACCGCGGCCTGCCCTGCGGGCGTGAGGCCAACGCCGCCAAGTACCTGTGCGCCGAGGCCGCGTTCGAGGCGGCCGACCGCGCTGTGCAGATGCACGGTGGCATGGGTTACGCGCGCGAGTATCACGTCGAGCGCTATTTCCGTGAAGCGCGCCTGCTGCGGATCGCGCCCATCAGCCAGGAGATGGTCCTCAACTACGTCGGCGAGCACGTCCTCGGACTGCCAAGGTCGTACTGATGCGGGGGCTGGCGGGACGTGTGGCGGTCGTGACCGGGGCGGGCGCAGGGATCGGCGCGGCGGTGGCGGTCCGGCTCGCAGACGAGGGCGCCGCAGTCGCCGTCGTCGATCGCGATGGCGACGCGGCACGCGCGGTCGCGACCGGGATCGAAGAGCGCGGTCGTCGCGCGATCAGTGTCGCCGCCGACGTCACCGACAGCCACGCCGTGGAAAAGGCCGTTACGGCCGCCGCCCAGCTCACCGGCACGATCCACATCGTCGTCAACAACGCCGGCTTCGTGCGCCCCGCGATGCTGCCCGACTTGGAAGAGGACGCGTTCCGCGTCGTGCTCGACGTGCACCTGCTCGGGAGCTACCGGGTGCTACGCGCCGCGCTGGCACACCTGCCGGACGACGGCACCGGCCGGATCATCAACTCGACCTCCGCGGCGGGGCTGGTCGGGACGATCGGCCAGGCGAACTACGGCGCCGCGAAGGCGGGAATCGTCGGGTTGACGAAGTCCGCCGCCCGGGAGCTCGCGAGGCGCCGGATCACGGTCAACGCGGTTGCGCCGCTCGCCGCGACGGCGATGACCGAGACCGTACGGACGAACCCGAAGTTCGCCGCCAAGACGCTCGAGCGGATCCCACTCGGCCGCTTCGCGGAGCCCGAGGAGGTCGCGGGGACATTCGCATTCCTCGCCTCCGACGACGCCGCCTACATCACCGGCCAGGTGCTCTGCGTCGACGGCGGCACCGTGATCTGATGCCGCTGCGATCCCCGTTCCTGGACACCGGCCGCGAGGCGCTCGTCGTCGAAGCGGTACGGACGCCGATCGGCCGTGCCCATCCCGAGAAGGGCGCGTTCCGCGACACGCACCCGAACGTCCTGCTGGCAAGCTGCCTCGAGGCTCTCGTGGCGCGTTCGGGGATCGATCCCGCGGAGGTCGAGGACGTGATCGCCGGGTGCACCGCTCCGTTCGGCGAGCAGTCCCGCAACATCACGCGCAACGCGTGGCTCCAGGCGGGCTTCCCGGTCGAGGTGCCCGCGATCACGATCGACCGCCGCTGTGGCTCGGCGCAATCGGCCGTCAGCTACGCGGCGGCGCTGATCGCGTCCGGGTCGCACGACCTGGTGATCGCGGCTGGCGTCGAACACATGCATCACGTCCCGATCGACTCGCCATTGCAGGTCACCGAGCTGTTCGGAACCCCATGGCCCGAGGAACTGCTCGACCGCTTCGACTTCATCCCGCAGGGGCTGAGCGCCGAGCGGATCGCCGAGCAGTGGGGGATCGAGCGGAGCGAGATGGACGAGCTCGCCGTGCGTTCGCACAGGCTGGCGGCGGCGGCGACCAACGAGGGCCGATTCGAGCGGGAGATCGTTCCGATCGAGACCCCGCACGGCATCGTCGAGCGCGACCAGGGGATCCGGCCCGACACCACGCGTGAGGCGCTCGCCGCGCTGAAAACGCCTTTCAAGGCGGACGGGCGGATCACCGCCGGGACCTCCTCGCCGCTTTCCGACGGCGCCGCCGCCGTGCTCATCGCGAGCACATCCGCGACGGAGCGGCTCGGGCTGAGGCCGCGGGCGCGGATCGTCGACCAGGTCACGGTGGGGGTCGACCCGGTGATCATGCTCACCGGACCGATCCCGGCAACCAAGAAGCTGCTGAGCCGGACCGGTCTCGGGATCGGCGACATCGATGCGGTCGAGATCAACGAGGCGTTCGCGTCGGTCGTGCTCGCGTGGGACCGCGAGCTGAAACCCGACATGGAGCGGGTGAACGTCAACGGCGGCGCGATGGCGCTCGGCCACCCGGTCGGGTCGACCGGCGCGCGGCTCGTGACCACGCTGGTCCACGAGCTGGAGCGTTCAAACGGTGAGCTCGGACTGGTGACGATGTGCTGTGGCGGCGGGCTAGGCACGGGCACGATCCTGAAGCGGGTCGGCTGATGAGCGGTCCGCTGATTGTTTCCGAGGGTCAGCTCGAGCTCGCGCGCTGGATCTCCCCCGGTGACGGCGTCGTGTTTGGCCAGGCGTGCGCCGAGCCGACCGTGCTCGTCGACGCGCTGCTGGCACAGGCGGCCGAGATCGGCCGGCTGCGGGCGTTCGCGGGGCTGACGTGGGGGGACCGCATCCCCACCAAGGCGCCGCCGTCGCTGCGAGTCGTCTCCTACGGCGCGCTCGGGACGCTCGGGCGCCTTGCTGATCTCGAGATCGTGCCATGCCATTTCTCCGCGCTGCCGCAGCTGTTCGCAGCACGCGCGCTGCCGGGAGACGTCGCGCTGATCCAAGTCGCCCCCCCCGATAGTCGCGGTCGCTGCAGCCTTGGCGTCGGCGCGGACTACATCGCTGACGCGGCGGTACACGCTCGCGTTGTGATCGCTGAGGTCAACGACCACTGCCCGGCCACCGCCGGGGCGTGGATCGACTGGGATCGACTCGACGCCGCCGTGATGACCTCGCGGCCGCTGCTCGAAGCGCCGGTTGTCGAGCCTGTCGAGACCGAGCGGGCGATCGCCGCGCACGTTGCGCCGCTCGTTCGCGACGGCGACACGATCCAGATCGGCGTCGGCGCCCTGCCCGCAGCGATCATGGATGAGCTGACGGGCCATCGCAATCTCGGGGTTCACTCGGGGATGATCACGGACGGTGTCCTCGATCTGCTCCAGGCGGGCGCGGTCACCAACCGGTACAAGCCCGCCGACACGGGGCTCACCGTGACCGGCGCTGCGCTCGGCAGCAGGCGGTTGTTCGACGCGCTCGGCGAGCGCGAGGACGTTGTCTTCGCGCCAGTGAGCTACACCCACGCGCGGCAGACGCTGGCCGACGTCGGGCGGCTGTGCGCGATCAACAGTGCGGTTGAGATCGACCTGCACGGGCAGGTGAACTCGGAGTCCGTGGGCGGGCGCGTGTTCGGCGCGGTCGGCGGACAGGTCGACTTCCTGCGGGCAGCGAGTGCTTGCGGCGGAGCGGCAATCGTCGCGCTGCCGGCGCGGCGGATCGTGGCTGAGCTGAGCGGCCCCGTGAGTAGCTCGCGCAGCGACGTCGACTGGGTGGTGACCGAGCACGGCGCGCGATCCTTGCGCGGGCTGACCGACGGCGCGCGCGCCGAGGCGCTGCTGGAGCTCGCGGGCGTGGGAAACGCCGATCAGCTGGCCGACGTCGGGGCGACCGCAAATGGCTGAGCCCAGGCCCTGGGCGGGCGTCGGCGTCGCGCTGCCGAGCGTCGACGCGTTCGGGAACGGCTCGCCGGTCGTCGAGGTTGCGCGAGCCGCTGAGGCGGCTGGGCTTGACCACGTCTGGGTCGCCGACCACCTCGTGTTCCACCGACCCATCCTGGAAGCCACGACGACGCTCGCGTTCGTGGCCGCCGCGACCGAGCGGATCGGCCTCGGCACGGCGATCCTCAACCCGACGCTCCGCCCTGTCGTCTGGCTTGCCAAGCAGCTCAGCACGCTGGACCGGCTCGCGCCGGGCCGGCTGCTGCTCGGCGTGGGCGTAGGTGGCGAATACGAGCCCGAGTTCCGCGCCGCCGGCGTCGAACGCAAGACGCGCGGCAGGCGCCTGGACGAGGCACTCGAGCTGCTCCCGCGGTTGCTTGCGGGCGAGCAGGTCGTGCACAGCGGTGCGTTCGAGGTCGACTGCGACGGGCTCGCCCCGGGCGCGAACCAGATGCCGCCCGTGCTGGTTGGCGGGCGCGGCGACGCGGCGATCCGCCGCGCCGCCCGGCTGGGCGACGCGTGGCTTCCGATGTGGCTGGATCCGGCCGAGATCGAGGTGGCGCGAACGCGGCTGGACGAGGCGGCGGCAGCGGCCGCGCGGCCTGCCCCGGGTGTCGCGCTCGTCGCGTTCGTGAACGTCTGCGACGACAGCGCCACCGGCGAGGCACAGGCGTCGGAGCTGATCCAGCGTCAATACGGCATGCCATACGAGCGAGTGCGGCGGTGGACGCTGGTCGGGCCCGCGACGGAGATCGCCGAGCGGCTGTCGGACTACGTCGACGCCGGCGTCGAGGGCTTCTGCCTAGCCTGCGCCCACCCGGAGCCGCTCGGCCAGGTCGAGGAGCTCGCCGAGGTCCGGGACCGGCTCGCCGGGTCGGTGCCGGCGCGATGAAGCGCGAGCTTTTCAACGAGGAGCACGACGCGCTCCGTGAGAGCTTCGGTCGCTACCTCGACGCGGAAGTCGGTCCGCACTACGAGGAGTGGGAGCGAGCGGGGCGGATCCCGCGGGAAGCCTTGCGACGGCTAGGCGAGCTCGGCTTCCTCGGGCTCGCGGTCGATGAGCGGTTCGGTGGCGCCGGAACCGACGACTTCCGCTTCAACGCTGTCCTGGGCGAGGAGGCAGCGCGCCGCAGCCTGGCTGCATTCGCGCTCGCGTTCACGATGCAGAACGACGTCGCGCTGCCGTATCTGCTGGAGCTGTGCAACGAGGAGCAGCGCGGCCGCTGGATGCCTGGGATCGTGTCCGGCGAGCTGGTACTCGGGATCGCGATGTCCGAGCCGCAGACCGGTTCGGATCTCGCGGGCGTCCGCACGCGCGCCGAGTGCCGCAACGGCGGCTACGAGCTGACCGGCGCGAAGACGTTCATAACCAACGGCCTCAACGCCGACCTCGTGATCACGGTCGTCCGCACCGGACGCAATGGCGACCACTCCGACATCAGCCTTCTCGCAGTCGAGAACGACACCCCGGGCTACACCCGCGGTCGCAATCTGGAGAAGCTCGGACAGCACGCCCAGGACACAGCGGAGCTGTTCTTCGATCGCGCGCACGTGCCCGCCGAGAACCTGCTCGGGGAGGAAGGCCAGGGTTTCGGATACCTGAGGCGTGGTCTCGTCCAGGAGCGCCTGTCGATCGCAATCGGCGCCGTGGCCGCCGCAGGCGGAGCGCTCGAGCGGACGCTCGGCTACGTCCGGGAGCGGACCGCGTTTGGCCAGCCGGTCGGGACGTTCCAGAACTCGCGCTTCCGGTTGGCCGAGTGCCATACCGAGGTCGAGGTCGCCCAGGCATTCGTCGATCGCGCACTCGCGGCGCACGTCGCCGGGGAGCTGACGCCCGAGGAGGCCGCGATGGCCAAGTACTGGTGCACCGAGGCGCAGGGTCGCGTCGTCGACGCGTGCCTGCAGCTGCACGGCGGCTACGGCTACATGCTCGAGTACCCGATCGCGCGCGACTACGCCGACGCGCGCATTTCCCGGATCTACGGCGGCACGAACGAGATCATGCGCGAGGTCATCGGGCGCGGGCTCGGGCTGGGGAACCCGCGATGAAGGTCGCCGTCACCGTCAGCGATCCGGGCGTCCGCACGATCGCCCTGGACGACCCGGGCAAGCGCAATGCGCTGTCGCTGGAGCTGCTCGACGACCTGATCGCCGCGCTCGAGGAAGCCCGCTCCGACCCCGCGACCCGCTGTGTCGTTCTCGCCTCGACGCATCCCAAGGTGTTCTGCGCAGGAGGGGACCTTGCGGCATTCGGAGATGACGCCTCGATCATCGACAAGCACATCGCCAACGACCGCTTCCCGCGGCTGTTCCGCATGTTCGGCGAGCTCGAGAAGCCGTCGATCTGCGCCGTCCGCGGGCACGCGCTCGCCGGCGGGCTGGGGCTGGCGCTGGCCTGCGACCTGATCGTCGCCCGGGAGTCCGCCACCTTCGGGACGCCCGAGATCAACGTCGGGATCTTCCCCTTCATGCTGATGGCGCTGCTGTACCGCAACCTTCCGCGCAAGCGGGTGAACGAGTTGATGCTGCTCGGCGAGCGCGTCTCGGCACAGGAGGCCATGGAGCTCGGATTCGTCAACCGGGTCGTGCCGGACGAGGACGACTTCGAAGTCGCGGTCGGCGAATGGGCCGTGCGCCTGGCGGCGAAGTCGCCGGTGCTGATGCGACTTGGCAAGGACGCGATGCAGCGCCAGGACGGCCTCGGCTACGACGATGCGCTCGACTACCTGCAGGCGCAGCTGTCGCTGGCGTTCGCGACCGACGACGCGCGCGAGGGCCTGAACGCGTTCTTGGAGAAGCGCCAGCCGAGCTGGAGCGGCCGCTAGGAACGCTCGCGGCGCAGCGGCGTCGTGTCGCCCTCGAGTGCCGTCACGAGCTTCGACATCGTCTCGAACGTCTCCTCCACGACCGCCCGGAGGCGCAGGATGTGCGAGCGCTGGCCATCGACGCGGGCGAGCAGCGCGGTGCGCTGGATCGCGTACCCGAGGCCCTCGGCGAACGCGCCGAGCACGTCGCGATCGGCATCCGTCACGTCGCGATCCTGGAAGTAGCAATCGGCGTGCAGGAACCCGATGATCTGGTTCTCCGGCACCAGCGGCGCGGCCGTGTAGGACCCGGTGCGGGACGCCTCGACCAGCGGCCTGAAGCCGCGTGGGTTGTCCTGAGCATGGGGGACCAGCATCGGCGCGCGTGTCGAGATCATCTCGGTCTCGACGATGTCGTGGTCGATCCGCATCGGTGTCGCGAGCCCGATGGCGCGAAACTGCTCCGCCCAGGCCGGGTCGCCGGCGAAGTGGACGCTCGCGGGAAGCATCTCGAACCCCTGGAGGCGGAAAACGACCGCGCGGTCGAAGCCGAGGTGGTCGCAGACGGCCTTCGTCGCGCGGTCGTACAGGTCCTCGAGTGAGGCGACGGTGCGCAGCTTCGAGAGCGCTTGGCGCACGTCTGCCGGCGTGACTGCTGTCGCGAGTTGATCGGTCATGTGCGGTCGGAGATAAAACCGTACGGCCGCGGACTGCCGGCCGCGCCCCCCGAGTGGGGGTTGCCGACCCCCCGAGAGGGAGTCGCAGAGGGCGGGCGGGCGGATTTACGTTGCTTGCTCCGGAATGGGCGTTCAAGAACTCGATCAAGCCGCGATCGCGGCGTCCTGGAACGCCAACCGGCGGCTGACCCCATTCGAGAGCCTGATGTGGCGCACGGAGGTCAGCCCGATGCTCCGCTCGACCGGCGTCGTCATGGAGGTGCTCGACTCGGTGCCGGACCGCGAACGGATCGTCGCCGCGCACGAGTGGGGCTCCCGGCTGCTGGCGCCGCTGCGCCACCGCGTGGTCGAGGACGCGCTCGGAATCGGCTCTCCCCGCTGGGTGGTCGACAAGGACTTCGACCTGAGCTACCACATGCGCTTCGTGCGCCTACCCGAGCCGGGCACGTTGGACCAGGCGGTGGAGGTAGCGCAGGCGCTCGCTATGGCGCCGTTTGACCGCTCACGTCCGTTGTGGGAAGCCGTCGTGCTGGATGGGCTCGCCGATGGTCGCGCCGTCTACCTGCTCAAGCTCCACCACTCGATCGCCGACGGGCAGGGCGTCGTGCAGATGTTCGACATCCTGCACGGCTCCTCGCCCGACCGTGGGCGGGCGCGCGCGTTGCCGGTACCGGCTCCCGAGCACACCACCGGAACGTCGATCGCGATCGACACCCTGGCGTCCCTGCCCGGCCGGCTGCTCAGGGAATCGGTCGCGCTCGGCCAGCGGGTCGCCACCGGCGTGATCAGCCTCTCACCGGACAAGCTGCGCGACGCCGCGCGCTACGCGGAGTCACTCGGCAGGATGCTGGGTCCGCCGCCTGCGCGCGGCTCCATCCTGCTCGAGCAGCGAAGCCTGAACCGCCGCTTCGGAATCATCGCGCTGCCGCTGGCTGACCTGCGGGCGGCGGGCAAGGCGAGCGGCGGGACCGTCAACGACGCGTTCCTCGCCGGGCTCGTCGGCGGCATGCGCCGCTACCACGAGTACCACGGGATCGACGTGGACGAGCTGACGCTCGCATTCCCAATCAGCCTCCGCAGGCTCGATGACCCTCCCGGCTCCAACCGCTTCGCCGGGGCACGCATCCTCGCCCCGATCGCCGAAGCGGACCCGCGCAAGCGGATGAAGATCATCGGCAAGCGGACCGGAGTGGCCCGGGCGGAGCGCGCGATCGGCTTCATGGATGCGGTGTCGCCGGTGCTCAGCCGGATGCCGGCGCCACTCGTCGCGAGGATGACCGAGCAGATGACGAGGTCGATCGACCTCCAGGCTTCGAATGTCCGAGGGCTGGAGCGGACCGCGTACATGGCCGGCGCGCAAGTGGAGCGGACCTATGCATTCGGTGCAGCCCCCGGGCCCGCGGTGATGGTGACGCTGCTCTCGTACACAGGGATCTGCTGCATCACCATCAACGTCAACGCTGCCGCCGTTCCCGACTACGAGCTGCTGGTCCGGTGCATGCGCGACGGTCTCGACGAGGTCGTCGCGGTCGGGACCGAAAAGCGGCGCCGCCGGTCGACGCGAGGCAAGGCCGGTGCCGCCTGAGACGCTGACTCCCGGCGGCGATTGGGCCCCCCGCGCGGAGCGCCCGACCGTCCTGCTCCTCGACACGCCGGGCCAGCCCGACCGTGGCGTCGTCGAAGACTGGCTGTCGACGCAACCGGCGGCCACGCTGCGCGTTGCGCGCGGGGCCGAGGAGGCAGTCCGGCTCGCCGGAGTCGACGACGCCTTGATCGCACCGGTGCGGGTCGCCTGGCTGCCTCCGGGGATCGACGGCGATCGCCGCTGGCGGCCGCGGGACCTGCTCACGTTGCGAGGGGGCGCAGCGCCGTCGGTCCGTGAGCGGGAGCGGATCCTGGCAGAGGAGCCGGACCGGTGCCGCGTCCTGATCGGCGAGCCGGCACCCCTGAGCGCGCTGCGTTCCAGGATGCCATCGCAGGCGGCGGGTGGCCTGGCCAAGTGGGTCGAGGACCAGGCCCGCCTCACTCTCGATCGCTCCGAGCGGTTGCTGACCGGTTCCCGCTACAAGCTGCCGCGCGACGTCAAGGCGCAGCTGATCGGCGACCCCGGGTTCGCCCGCGGTCTTGGCGCACTGGCAAGAAAGCTCGACAGGCCTCCGGCGGACGTGCGAGCGCAGGCGCTCGGCTACCTGGAAGAGATGGCGGGCACCCAGAGCCCGATCGTGCGGGAGCTGTGGGCGCGATGGGCTCGGCTCATGTACTCACGGGCCTACGAGCTCTCATTCGACGCGGACGCGCTCGAGCGGCTACGGGAGCTGGGGGCCAAGCACCCGCTCGTGTTCCTCCCCACGCACAAGTCGAACCTCGACGGCTATGTCATGACGTCGCTGCTGAACGAGCAGGGGTTCCCGCCGAACCACCTGCTGGGCGGGATCAACATGGCGTTCTGGCCGATCGGGCCGATCGGACGGCGCGTCGGCGTGATCTGGATCCGCCGCACGATCCGCGAGGACCCGGTCTACCGGTGGGTGCTGCGCCAGTATCTGGCACATCTGGTCCGCCGCAGGTTCAACCTCGAGTGGTACATCGAGGGCGGCCGGACGCGGACCGGCAAGCTGCTGCCGCCGAAGATGGGATTACTCCGCTATCTCGTCGACGCGATTGAGGACGCCGGGATCGAGGACGTTCGCCTCGTGCCCGTGTCGATCGTCTACGACCACCTGGACGAGGTCGCCGACATGACGGCGGAATCTCGCGGCGCAGTCAAGAGCGCGGAGGGCATTCGCTGGCTGGTCGGCTACGCCCGGCGACTCAACCGGCCGTCGGGCCGGATCCAGGTCCGCTTCGGAGAGCCGCTCGACGTCGCGCAGCGCCTGACGGCCCACGGCGCCGCCGAGGATCCGCGGCTCGCGCTCGCAAAGCTGTCGTTCGACATCTGCACCCGGATCAACCGCGTGACCCCGCTCACCCGTACCGGGCTGGTTACGCTCGCGATGCTCGGCCTCGATGGCCGCTCGGTGACCGCCGCTGAGGCTTGCCAGGTGCTCGAGCCGTTCCAGCGCTACGCCCGCGCCCGCTCGCTCCCGGGGGCCGCGGAAACCGAGCCGCTCATCTCGCCGGCCGGGATTCAGCCGACGCTGGCGACACTCGTTGAGCACCGCATCGTCGACTGCTTCAACGGCGGCCCGGAGCCGGTGTACGCGATCGGCCGCGAAAACGAGCTCGTCGCCGCGTTCTACCGCAACAGCGTGATCCACTGGTTCGTCAATCGGGCGATCAGCGAGCTGGCGCTCGTCCGGGCGGCCGAGGACGATTCGGGCCGCGACTCGATCGAGGTCGCTTGGAGCGAGGCGTTTCGGGTGCGCGACACGCTCAAGTTCGAGTTCTTCTTCGCCGGCCAGGACGGGTTCCGGGCCGAGATGCGCGAGGAGCTGGCGCTGATCGACCCGTCGTGGACGAGCACCGGGGCGGTGACGTTGCGCGATCTGGGGGTTGCGCTCCTCCAGTCGGGGGGCTTGGTCGCCCACCGCGTGTTGAGGTCATTCCTCGAGGCCTACCACGTCGTCGCCGAGCGCCTGGAGTCGCTGCCCGCCGTCGAGCCGGTCGATCGCGCCAAACTGATCGACGACTGTCTCGGCCTCGGCGAGCAGATGCGCCGCCGGCATCAGATCACGAGTGGCGAGGCGGTTTCGAAGGAGCTGTTCTCCACGGCCATGAAACTGGCCGACAACCGCGGTCTGCTCGACGCTGCCAAGGCCGGCGAACGCGCCGCCTTTGCCGCCGAGCTGCGCGACCTTGTTCGCCGCGTCCACGTCCTGGCTGAGCTCGACCACAGTCCGAGCCTGGCCGAGCCGCTGCTGGCCGTCGCCGGGGGTGCGTGACCGTGCAGAACCCCGTTGCGCGCGAGATCCTGAGCTCGCCGGCGGGCCCGAAGACGGCTGCGTTCTTCGACTTCGACGGAACGCTGATCGACGGCTACTCGGCGGTTGCGTTCCTGAAAGACCGGGCCCGCCGGCGGGATTTGCCTGCGGGCGAAGTGGCCAGGTTGCTGCGCACCGGCCTGGACGTGCGGGCCGGCAGAGCGGACTTCGAGTACTTCATGCGCGTCGGCGCACAGGCGTTTCGCGGCCACGACGCGCGCACGCTCGGCTCGCTCGGTGAGCGGCTGCTGCGAGGGACGCTCGGCGGTCTGCTGTTTCCCGAGATGCTCGAGATCGTCACCGCCCATCGCCGTCGCGGGCACCGGCTCGTCATCGCGAGCTCGGCGCTGCCGTTCCAGGTCGAGCCGATCGCCCGCGAGCTGGGATTCGATGATGTCCTCTGCACCCGACTCGAGACGATTGGCGACCTCTACACCGGGCGCGTCGAGGGCCCGACGCTGTGGGGGCCCGGCAAGGCCGCGGCAGTGCGCGACTACGCCGAGCGCCACACGCTTTCGCTGAAGCGCAGCTATGGGTATGCGAACGGGGACGAGGACATCGAGTTTCTTCAGGTGGTTGGGCATCCTCGGGCGGTGAACCCGGCGGAGGAGGTGGCGGCTGTCGCCGAGCGCGAGTCGTGGCCTGTCAGCCACTTCGGCGGCCGCGGTCGACCGGGTGTGGAGGCAATCGTGCGGACGGTCGCCGCATATGGCGGGATGGCGACCGCGTTCGGGGCGGGCCTCGGGCTCGGGCTGCTGAAGGGCAGCCGCCGCGAAGCAGTCAACTTCACTGCCTCGGTCGGGTCCGATGTTGCGCTGACGTTGGCCGGCGTGAAGCTGAGCGTCGCCGGTGAGGAGAACCTCGATGCCATCCGGCCCGCCGTGTTCATCTTCAACCACCAGAGCATCCTCGACGGCCTGATCGTGATGAGCCTGATCCGCAAGGACATGACCGGAGTGGCGAAGAAGGAGGTCGCCTCGCAGCCCGGGATCGGGCAGTTCGCGCGCCTGGCCAACATGGCGCTCGTGGATCGTGCCGATCGGACGAGGGCGATCGCTGCGCTCGGCCCGGTCGTCGAGCGGCTGCGTGAGGGCTACTCGATCGCGATCTCGCCGGAGGGGACGCGCTCGCCGACCCCGACGGTTGGGCAGTTCAAGAAAGGCGCCTTTCACATGGCGATGCAAGGCGGCGTCCCGATCGTCCCGATCGTGATCCGCAACGCAGGCGAGTTGCTCTGGCGCGGCTCGAGGGTGATGCGCTCGGGCGTCGTCGACGTCCACGTGCACGAGCCGATCCGCGTCGACGGATGGACGCGGGATACGCTCGACGAGCGGATCGCCGAGGTGCGCGCGCTTTTCGTCGAGACGCTGTCGGATTGGCCGCGCGACGCGCTGCCTGCGTCGGTCTAGCTTTGACGGCCCATGTACTTCGAGATGGCCTCGGCGCGGTTGACGGCGTCGAGCTTGCGCAGGATGTGCTTCACGTGCGACTTGACCGTGCCCTTCTTGATGATCAGCCGCTCGGCTATCGCCGCGTTCGACAAGCCTCTGACCATCATCGCGAGTACCTCGGCCTCACGGGCGGTGAGCAGCTCCTGGAGCGCCTCAGGCGGCGCGGTGGCCTCGAGCTCGGGCTCGTCACCGTCGGACGGCAGCCGTCCCTCGGGCTTCCGCGAGAGCTCGATCTCGGCGTTGGCGAGCGAGCTCATCATGTTCTCTGCGAAGTCGAACGCTTCATTGATCTGGTCGCGCTGCGCGCGCATCCGCTCGACCAGCGCCACTCGCGCATAGATCAGGCCGAAGTCGTCTGCGAACGCCGACAGGATGTCCCGGTCGATCTCGTCGACCG
>DATBDN010000095.1:0-8714 GCA_036269895.1 Thermoleophilaceae bacterium | reverse complement strand
TGCCCGAGGACGTGATGGGCTCGGAGATCGACGCCCAGCCGCTGCCGCGCCGCAAGCCGGTGCAGCCCGAGCCGGCCGCGCGCGAGCTGCTGCGCGCCGCGGACCTGATCCGGGGCGCGCTCAACCCGGTCGCGCTCGCAGGCAATGGCGTGGTGCGAGCCGGCGCCGCGCCCGCGCTCCACGAGTTCGTTCGGTCCACCGGGATCCCCGTCGCCGAGACGTTCATGGGCAAGGGCGTGATGCCGGCCGACGACCCCAAGTCGCTCGGCTCGGTGGGGCTCCAGGCGGGCGACTACAAGATGGCCGGCTTCGAGGAGGCCGACGTGGTCATTGCCATCGGCTACGACCTCGTCGAGCAGTCGCCGTCGACGTGGAACCCGGGGCGCGACAAGACGATCGTCTGCATCGACTCGCTGCCCGCCGAGATCGACGCCTACTACGTGCCCGAGGTCGAGCTGATCGGCGACATCTACCACGTGCTGTCGCGGCTCAGCGAGGAGTGCCGGCACGTGCCGCACTCCGGCGGTTCGCAGCGGCTCCGCGACATCGTGATGGGGCGGTTCGAGGCGGCCAAGGACGACGACCAGTTCCCGATGCAGCCGCCGCGCGCGCTGTACGAGATCCGCAAGGCGCTCGGCCGCCAGGACATCCTCGTGTCGGACGTCGGGCTGCACAAGCTGTGGATCGGGCGCATGTTCCCCGCGTACGAGTCGAACACGGTGCTGATCGCGAACGGCCTCGCCGGCATGGGCTTCGCCGTGCCCGCCGCGATCGCCGCCAAGCTCGTGCACCCGGAGCGGAAGGTCGTGGCCGTGAACGGCGACGGCGGCTTCCTCATGAACATGCAGGAGCTCGAGACGGCGAAGCGGCTGGGGACCCCATTCGTCACGGTCATCTGGGAGAACGCGCAGTTCGGCTCGATCGTCTGGAAGCAGGACAAGAAGTTCGGTCGCCACTTCGGCGTCGACTTCACCAACCCGGACTTCGTGCAGCTGGCGAAGTCATTCGGGATGCCGGCGTGGCGCTGCGAGGGCCCGGACGACTTCGGTCCTACCCTCAAGCGAGCGCTTGACGCAGACCTCCCCAGTTTGGTGGTGCTCCCGATCGACTATTCGATCGACGTAGCAATCAGCGAAGAACTCGGAACAGAAACGGTGGCGACGTGATGGCAGTTGCGACGAACGAACAGCAGGTACTCGAGTCGATCCCGACCAAGCTGTACATCGGCGGTGAGTGGGTCGACGGCTCGGAAGGCGACACGATCGCGGTCGAGGACCCGTCGACGGAGGAGACGCTCGTCGAGGTTGCCTCGGGCAACAAGGACGATGCGTTCAAGGCGCTCGACGCCGCCGTGGCGGCGCAGAAGGAGTGGGCGGCCATGTCTCCGATGGAGCGCGGCGAGATTTTGCGCCGCGCCTACGAGAAGATGAGAGAGCGCGCCGACGACCTGGCGCTCCTGATGACGCTTGAGATGGGCAAGCCGGTCGAGGAGTCGAAGGCCGAGATCACCTATGCGGCGGACTTCTTCTGGTACTACGCCGCCGAGGCCGCGCGCGTCGACGGTCACTACGGCGTCTCCTACAACGGTCGCGGCCGCGTGCTCGTCCTGCAGCAGCCGGTCGGGCCGACGATCCTGATCACGCCGTGGAACTTCCCGATGGCGATGGGGACGCGCAAGATCGGCCCCGCGATCGCAGCCGGCTGCACGATGGTGTGGAAGCCGGCGAAGCAGACGCCGCTGTGCGCGCTGGCGCTGACCCAGATCCTCGAGGAGTCTGGGCTGCCGGCTGGGGTGCTCAACCTGCTGCTGGCCAAGTCGTCGGGCGAGACCATGGAGCCGCTCATCAAGGACGGGCGCGCGCGGAAGCTGTCGTTCACGGGCTCGACCGAGGTCGGGCGGACGCTGATCGCGCAGGCCGCCGACCAGGTCTTGAAGGTGTCGATGGAACTGGGCGGCAACGCGCCGTTCCTGATCTTCGAGGACGCCGACCTGGACGCCGCCGTCGAGGGCGCCCTGCTCGCGAAAATGCGCAACATCGGCGAGGCGTGCACGTCGGCCAACCGCTTCCACGTGGCCGGCGCCGTGGCGGAGCAGTTCTCGCAAAAGCTGGCGGAGAAGATGGGCGCGCTGAAGCTCGGCCGCGGCACGGAGCCCGACGTGAAGGTCGGCCCGCTCATCGACGACTCGCAGCAGTCGAAGGTCAAGGAGCTCGTGGACGACGCCGTCCAGAAGGGCGCCGAGGTCGTGGTCGGCGGCCATATCCCCGACGGCCGCGGCTACTTCTACGAGCCGACAGTCCTGAGGAACATCACCGACGACGCGCGCGTGCTGAAGGAGGAGATCTTCGGCCCGGTGGCGCCGGTGAAGGACTTCACCTCCGAGGAGGAGGCGATCGCCGCCGCCAACGACACCGAGTACGGGCTCGTCGCCTACGTCTTCACGCGCGACATCAAGCGCGCGCTGCGCGTCTGCGAGGGCCTCGAGACCGGCATGGTTGGCCTCAACCAGGGCATGGTCTCGAACGTCGGAGCCCCGTTCGGAGGCGTCAAGCAGTCAGGCCTCGGACGCGAGGGTGGCAAGTGGGGCCTCGAGGAGTTCCTCGAGACGAAGTACGTCGCGATAAACCTCTAAAGGGGCTGGCCGAACCGGCCGATATGGGGCACATGGCACCCCCTGCCTAGGCAGGTTTCAGACCCCCCTTGACTGGCCTGCTGTTCCGGCCCCGCCCGCTTGACCAAACTCCTCCCGGTCAGGCGCCAGCGGGGCCGGCTTCGTTACAAACGGGGACAGTCCCCTTTTGTAACGGCGCTACGAGCCGTGCGGGTGCGCCATCGCCTTCAGGTCGAGCGCCTTGTCGAGCGTCTCGTCGTCGACGCCCTTCTCGCGCGCGACTTCGCGGATCGTGCGCTTGGTCTTGACCGCCTCCTGGACGATCTCCGTGCCGCGGTCGTAGCCGATGTAGGGGTTCAGCGCAGTCGCGATCGCGGGTGTCGACTCGCCGTGCTGGCGGCAGACCTCCTCGTTCGCCTCGATCCCGTCGACGCACTTCTCGGCGAGCAGCGTGGCGGCCGAGGTGAGCAGCTTGATCGAGTCGAACAGGTTGCGCGCGATCAGCGGCACGCGGACGTTCAGCTCGAAGTTGCCCTGGGTGCCGGCGATGGTGATGGCGGTGTCGTTGCCGATCACCTGGTTGCTGACCTGAAGCACGACCTCCGGGATGACCGGGTTGACCTTACCCGGCATGATCGACGAGCCCTTCTGAAGCTCGGGCAGGAAGATCTCGGACAGGCCGGTGCGCGGGCCGGAGCCCATGATCGCCAGGTCGTTGGCGATCTTCGTCATCGAGACGGCGACGACCTTGAGCGCGCCGGACAGCTCGACCAGGGCATCGCGGTTCGCCTGCGCCTCGAACGGATCTGCAGGAGGTGCTGCCTCGACGCTCGTGTCCTGCTTGATGCGGTCACGCACGCGCTGGGCGAACTCGGGGTGCGTGTTCAGGCCGGTGCCCGTTGCGGTGCCCCCGAGCGGGATCTGTGCGACGTGCGGCAGCGCGTTCTGAATGCGCTCGATGCCGACGCGGATCTGCGCTGCGTAGCCGCCGAACTCCTGGCCCAGAGTGACCGGGACCGCGTCCATCAGGTGCGTGCGGCCAGCCTTGACGATGTCGGCGAACTCGCTCGCCTTCGCCTCGAGCGACGACTGGAGCTTCTGCAGCGCCGGGATGAGCTCATCCTGCGACTCGGCGAGCGCCCCCAGGTGGACGGCCGACGGGAAGACGTCGTTGGACGACTGGCCCATGTTCACGTGGTCGTTGGGGTGGACGCCCTCGCCGGCGAGGTTCGCGATCACCTCGTTGGCGTTCATGTTCGAGCTGGTGCCCGAACCGGTCTGGAAGACGTCGATCGGGAACTGGTCGTCGTGACGGCCGTTCGCGATCTCGTCGCCCGCGGCGGCGATGCGCTCCGCCAGGTCGCCGTCAAGCAGGCCGAGGTCGCCGTTGACCCGCGCGGCGGTTGCCTTGATGCGGCCGAGCCAGCGGATGACCGGCACCGGAATCGGCTGGCCGGACACAGGGAAGTTTGCTACCGCTTTCTTCGTCTCGCCGCCCCAGAGCTCGCGGCCCTCTTCAGTCGTGCTCATTCATTGGAATCTAGCCCTGTGATGATCCCGCGTTGTGGCCGCGGGCATACGCCGTGCGGGTCGCGCTGGGCACCGCCGCCTCAGCGTGCAGGCGACGTATCAGCTCGGGGGCGGCGCCAGTGCGCTTGGCGCCCCGCTCGGCGGCGCCGACCAGGTAGCCGAGCTGCAGCGCGGCCGTCGCGTTGCCCGCATGGGCGCGGTCGCCGAGCTGCTGCGCGGCGCTCAGCAGGTTCGTTCCGAGGATCTGCTCGTCGTCGCCGGTCGAGTTGCGACTGAAGCAGCCCGAGATCGACGTGCCGTCGATCGCGACCGGGCCCGGCGCCTTCGCGAGCGCCTTCAGAACCGGCCCCGGTCCCTCGATGCAGCCCTGCGGCAACGTCACAGAGCTGCGGCTCCCGCTCCCGCACCCGGACAGCACGACCAGGCCGATCCCGATGCCGGTGATCCAACGCACGCCTGAAGTATCCGGCCACGGCTCAGGCCACGACGCGCAGCCTGCTTAGGCTGGGGTCGGCCGTGCCCTCGACGGACCCGCCCGCGGCAGCTCCGGGACGTCGTCGGCGTCCGGGTGTGCATCGACGAGGTCGCGCAGCGCGCGCACAAAGCGATCGACCTCCTCCTCGCCGTGGGCGAAGGTCACGAGCGGCATGATCCGCCGGTGGTCGACGAGCTCGATGTCGATCTGGCGTTCGTCGCGCAGCCAGTCGTCGGCCGTGTAGCCCGACAAGCCGATCGACGCGGTCTCGATCAGGACGTGCGTCGGATCGACGGCAGTCACCCCCGGGGCCGCGCCCAGCCGCTCGGTGTCGACCACCGTCAGCTCCGGGATCTCGACAGCGATCCGCTCGCGCATCAGGCGCGCGCTCTTGACTGCCCGGTCAAGCAGCTGCTCGCCCTCGCGCACGAACTGTGCGCGGGCTCCGTCGATCGAGGACAACAGCACGGCGGAGGCGCTTGTCGACTCCTCCAGCTCGAAGCACAGCTGCAGGCGCTCGCTGTCGATTCGGTCCGAGCCGATTGAGAGGACGGACGTCTGGCTGAGCCCTGTGAGCGTCTTGTGAACCGAGCCAATTGCGAGATCGGACCCCTGGGCGAGTGCGCCCTCGGGCAGGTCGGGGTGTCCGGACAGCGCGTAGTCGAGGCCCCATGCGTCGTCGGTCACCAGCGGCAGGTCGCGTTTGTGGCAGGCCTCGGCGAGTGTGCGCACGTCGGCGCTGGTCCCGTAGTAGCTCGGCGTGAACACCAGGCCGGCCTTTGCCTTCGGGTGCATCTCGAGCATTCGGTCGGAACTCCTCGGCGAGCGGACCGAGAGCGATCTGCAGGTCCTCGTCGTAATACGGGTCGACGTACACGGGATGCGCGCCCGACAGGATCAGCCCGGCGAAGGTTGACTTGTGCCCGTTGCGCGCCATGACGATCTGCTCGCCTGGGCCTACGACGCTCATCAGTGCGACGTGCATGCTCAGCGATGAGCCGTTTGTCGAGAAGAGCGTTTGCTTCGCGCCCACGCCTCGGCGAACAGCTCCTGCGCCGTCGACTGCACCTTCCACGCGCGGTCGCGGGTATCGAGGCCGTGGCTCATCGGCAGGTCCATTCGGGCGGCGTCGTCACCGAGCCATTTGGTGAACTCCGCCGCCGGGCCGCGGCCGCCGTTGTGGGCGGGAATGCTGAAGGTGAGCATGCCGCGCCTCCAGTAGTCGCGCATGGCGTCGGCGATCGGCACCGTCGCCTGGTCCTTCGAGACCGGGCTCTTGCGCCGCGCCTCGAGCTCTGCCTTCGCCTTGTTCTTCAGCTTTTCCAGCGCTTTCGGCTCCATGGGCCATCCGCTCCCCCGCCTACGATCGCCGCATGCCGCCGCTTTCGGTGCCGGACCCGCTTGCGCATCGGGCGCTCGAGGCGCTGATGCGGGCCGAGGCGAACGTGCGGCGCGCCGTTGCGGCAGAGCTGCAGCGCGCCGGGTTGTCCACAGGTGCGTTCTCGGTGCTCGTGGTCCTGACGACCGCGGGGGGCGAGCTCGAGTTGCGGACTCTGCGGCGGCGTCTCGGCTGGTCGAAGGCCAACGCGACCGAGGTCACGGCGGCGCTGGAGCAGCAGCGGCTGGTCGCGCGGCGACGGCTGGTCAACGACCGGCGGGCTGTGACGGTCGTCATCACGGCGGAGGGCGCCGAGCTGGTCCAGCGCGTCTTTCCCACGCATGCCGATCGCGTGAGCGAGGCGTTCGCGAAGCTCGATGAGGACGAGAAGCGATCACTCGCGTCGATCTGCCGCAAGCTCGCAGCCTGAGCCGCCCTCGGAAACGGTTTATCGGGCTGCGCCCTAGCATCGCCTTGTGCCGAAGTACCGCCCGGTAATCACGGGACAGTCGTTCGTGGAGCTCGAGGAATCGATCCTCG
The DNA here is from genome assembly GCA_036269895.1 of Thermoleophilaceae bacterium. GTDB lineage: Bacteria > Actinomycetota > Thermoleophilia > Solirubrobacterales > Thermoleophilaceae > DATBDN01. Next base: position 2,180 of record DATBDN010000095.1, on the reverse strand, counting down.
AGCGCTGGCGCGAGCGCGACATCTTCCACGAGTCGCTCCGCCGCCGCAGCGACGCGCCGATGTGGGTCTTCTACGAGGGACCGCCGACGGCGAACGGGCTGCCGGGTGGGCACCACGTCCTCAGCCGCGTGTTCAAGGACGTCTTCCCGCGCTACCGCACCATGCGCGGCTACCGCGTCGACCGCAAGGCCGGCTGGGACTGCCACGGGCTGCCGGTCGAGCTGCAGATCGAGCGCGAGCTAGGCCTCACGAACAAGCACGAGATCGAGGCCTACGGGGTCGAGAAGTTCAACAACCGCTGTCGCGAGTCGGTGCTCGAGTACATCGACGAATGGAACACCTTCACCGAGCGGATCGGCTTCTGGGTCGACGTCGACGACGCCTACTTCACGCTCGACAACACCTACATCGAGTCGGTCTGGTGGTCGCTGAAGCAGGTCTTCGACAAGGGCCTGCTCTACCAGGGCTACAAGGTCGTGCCCTACTGCCCGCGCTGCGGGACGGCGCTGTCGTCGCATGAGGTCGCGCTCGGCTACAAGGACGTGCTCGATCCTTCGGTGTACGTCCGCTTCCCGGTGAAGGGCCAGGAGGGCGTGTCGCTGCTCGCGTGGACGACGACACCGTGGACGCTGTTGTCGAACGCCGCGCTGGCGGTGCATCCCGAGGTCACGTACGCGCGCGCGAAGAAGGACGGCGAGACGTTCATCCTCGCGGAGTCACTGGTGGAGCGGGTGCTGGGCGAGGGAGCCGAGGTGATCGAGACGATGCCTGGCTCGGCGCTGGTGGGCACCGCGTACGACCCGCCGTTCCACTACATCACCGACTACGGGCCGCGCGGTCACACCGTGCTCGAGGGCGGCTTCGTCACGACCGAGGACGGCACCGGGATCGTCCACACCTCGATCGCGTTCGGCGAGGACGACTTCAGGCTCGGCGAGCGGTACGGCATCCCCGTCATCAACCCGGTGAAGCCGGACGGCACGTTCGACGAGCGCATCGTCGAGTTCGCCGGCCGCTTCGTGAAGGAGGCCGACCCGGACATCATCGAGGCGCTCGAGCGCGAGGGGCGGCTGCTGCGCGCTGAGCAATACGAGCATGCCTATCCGCATTGCTGGCGCTGCGACACGCCGCTCCTCTACTACGCGAAGCAGAGCTGGTACGTGCGGACGACCGACTACCGCGACGAGCTGCTGGCCAACAATGCGTCGATCGACTGGCATCCCGCGCACATCCGCGACGGCCGCATGGGCGACTGGCTGCGCGGCAACGTCGACTGGGCGCTGTCGCGCGAGCGCTACTGGGGCACGCCGCTGCCGATCTGGCAGTGCGAGGCGGGGCACCTGATGGCGATCGGCTCGATCGAGGACATCCGCGCGCATGGCGGCGAGCCGCCCGAGGATCTGCACAAGCCCTACATCGACGACGTCGTCCTGAACTGCTCGCACTGCGATTCGCAGTCGCGGCGCGTACCGGAGGTCATCGACGTCTGGTGGGACTCGGGCTGCATGCCGTTCGCGCAGTGGCATGCGCCACACGAGAACGAGGTGCAGTTCGAATCCCATTTCCCGGCGCAGTACATCTGCGAGGCGCTCGACCAGACGCGTGGCTGGTTCTACTCGTTGCTCGCGATCTCGACGATGTTGTTCGGCAAGTCGAGCTACGAGACGTGCCTCTGCCTCGGGTTGATGGTCGACGACGAGGGCCAGAAGATGTCGAAGTCGCGCGGCAACATCGTGCCGCCGTGGGAGGTGCTGAATCGCCACGGCGCCGACGCGTTCCGCTGGTACTTCTTCACGTCGAAGCAGCCGTGGGACGGCTATCGCTTCTCGATGGAGGCCGTCGGCGAGAGCGTGCGTCAGTTCATGCTCACGCTGTGGAACACGTACGCGTTCTACGTCATGTACGCGAACCTCACCGAGACCGAGGAGCGCGACCCGACGGAGCTGGACCGCTGGATCCGCTCGCGGCTGGCGGCCACGGCCGAGGTCGTGACCGACCGGATGGAGCACTACGACACGTTCGGCGCGGGCCGCGCGATCGGCGAGTTCGTCGACGATCTGTCGAACTGGTACGTGCGCGGGTCGCGCAAGCGCTTCTACGGTCCTGACGGGGCGGCGTTCTCGACGCTGCACGAGTGCCTCGTGACGGTGGCGCGGCTCGTTGCTCCGCTGACGCCGTTC
>DATBDN010000094.1:0-20340 GCA_036269895.1 Thermoleophilaceae bacterium | reverse complement strand
CGCCGACGGCGGAAAGCTCTCCGGCGGGTTCGTGTCAGGCCGGCTGCGGTTCGCGTTGACGACGTCGCCCGCGTTCTCGTTCCACACGTTGCTGCCGCGCGGCACTTCCAAAGCCGCGACAGCAGCTGGCTCGACTCGTCGCGGTGAGCCACGGCCGCTATTTAGCGCCACTCTCGTCACCTCGACGGCAACTATTGCCGTCCAGGTGGATCGAGTGGGTCAGGGCTCGATCATGCCGCGGCGGATCGCGTAGCGGACGAGCTCCACGCGGTCGCGCATGCCCAGCTTTGCCAGCACGTTCGCGCGGTGCGACTCGACCGTCTTCTCCGCGAGGTTGAGGATCGCCGCGATCTCCTTGTTCGTGTAGGCCTCGGCGATCAGCTTCACGACCTCGCGCTCTCGCGGCGTCAGCTTCTCGGTCGGGTCGGAGACGGGGTCGTCGAGCATTCGCTTGATCAGCGCGCCCTCCGCGTGCGGTGAGATGAACTGACCGCCACGGGCGATGGCGCGGATCGCGTCGACCAGGTCCGTGTCGGCGGCGCGCTTGAGCACGTAGCCGGACGCTCCGGCCTTCAGCGCCTCGAGCAGGTAACGCTCGTCGTCGTGCATCGACAGCAGCAGCACGTTCACGTCCGGGGCCTGCTCGTGGATGTGGCGCGCTGCCTGCAGCCCGGTCATGCGCGGCATCGCGACATCGAGCACCGCGATGTCAGGCTTGTTTGCGAGCGCCTTCTCCAATGCATCAACGCCGTCCTCGGCCTCCGCCACCACGCTCATGCCCTCCTGGCGGTCGAGCAGCATGCGCAGGCCGGACCTGACGATCCCGTGGTCGTCGGCGATCAGGATGTGGAGCATCGGCGCCTCATTGCGGGATATAGAGCCTGACACGGGTTCCGCTTCCCGGGGAGGAAGTGACAGTCAGCTCTCCACCGACCAGTCGCGCGCGTTCCGCCATGCCGGACAGGCCGATCCCGCCTCGCCCGTCCGGTCCGCGTGCCGAGTCGAAGCCCCTGCCGTCGTCGCGCACGCGCAACTCGACCCCGTGCGAGGGGAAGACGCGCAGGTCGAAGTTCACGTAGGTCGCGTCCGAGTGCTGCGCCGCGTTCGACAGCGCTTCCTGCACGACGCGATAGATGACCGTCTGCTGGTCCTCATTGATCGTGTCCGGCGTGCCTTCGTGGTGGAGGACCGCCTGAATCCCCGTCTGCTGGCTGAAGCGGGTCATCTGGCTCTCGATCGCCGCGATCAGGCCCATGTCGTCCAGCGACGCCGGCCGCAGCTGGCGCGCAAGGCGCAGCAGCTCGGTCATCGCCTGGTTGACGAGCGTCTTCAGCTCGGAGATCTCGCCGGCGAACTCCGGCGGCGCGCTCTCGCTGAGCGCTTGGAGGCGCAGCAGGATGGCAGTCAGCGCCTGGTTCACCTCGTCGTGGAGGTCGCGTGCCAGACGCCGGCGCTCCTCCTCCTGGGCGCGCAGGACCAGCCGGCCGGAACGCCGCCGCTCCTCCTCGATCCGCCGCAGCAGGCGCCGGAAGGTGACAGCGAGCCGCTCGACCTCTTCCACCGTGGTGCGGGGGACGACGAACTGGGTGGTCGGCTGCGCCGGATCGATCTCCTCCAGACGGGCGATGAGCGTCTCGAGGGGGGAGAAGCGCCGGCGCAGCAGGATCATGTTGATGAACAGGAGGATCAGCGCCGAAATCGCGATCGCGCCGAAGCGGAGGCGCTCGTCGGTGACCGCAAGATTGAGCCCGGACGCCGCCGAGGCCGCGAACAGGACCGCGAGCACGAGCAGCACGTTTACCGCGACGACCTGTCCGACGAGTGACTCTCGACGCTTCATTTCGGCAAAAGATGGGGTCGTGACCCCATGTGGTGGCAGAGGCCCATCCCCGACAATGATCTCGGAGCGCGGACGCCATATCGGATCGGGTGTCCCTCCGCAGCAATAGTGTCTAGGTCGTGGATCGGGCCCGAAGAAATTCGGGCTCGATCTGCGTCTGGGGCCAGTTCTGAAGCCAGTCGGCACACCCGGCGAGGGGCGCTACACTTTTTGAAGTAATTCCCCCCTGGTTTTAGGAGTTTCGGTTCGGATGGCATCAGGCGCTGAGCTGCTTCGGCAGATCAAGGAGCAGGTGAAGGAGGTCGACCCGCGCGAGGTCCACGACATCGTGAACAACGGGTACGACGCCTTCGTCGTCGACGTGCGCGAGCAGCACGAGTTCGACGAGGGCCGGCTTCCGGGCGCCATCCATGTGGCACGCGGCCATCTCGAGACGCGGATCGAGAACGCGGTCAAGGACAAAGACGCGCGCGTCATCCTCTACTGCCAGTCCGGCAACCGCTCGGCGTTCGCGGCCGACACGCTGCAGCGCCAGCTTGGCTACACGCATGTCGAGTCGATGAACGGCGGCATCACGCTCTGGAAGGATCGTGGTTTCGAGGTCGAGCAGCCGCGCGTGCTCACGCCCGAGCAGCGCGAGCGCTACTCGCGCCATACGCTCATCCCGGAGATCGGCGTCCAGGGTCAGCTGAAGCTGCTCGACGCCAAGGTGCTGCTGCTCGGCGCCGGCGGCCTGGGCTCGCCCACCGCTCTGTACCTGGCCGCGGCCGGCGTCGGCACGATCGGCCTGGTCGACAACGACGTGGTGGACATGTCGAACCTCCAGCGTCAGGTCGCTCACTCCAACGACCGCATCGGCATGCCGAAGGTCGACTCGGCGGAGATCGCCATCAAGCAGATCAACCCCGAGGTCAAGGTCGTCAAGTACCAGGAGCGCATCGACGCCTCGAACATCATGGACATCCTCCCCGGCTACGACGTGGTCGTGGACGGGCTCGACAACTTCCCGACGCGCTACCTGCTGAACGACGCCTCTGTGCGGCTCGGCATCCCGGTCGTCTCGGCCTCGATCCTGGGCTGGGACGGCCAGGTCTCGGTCTTCAAGCCCTACGAGGGCCCGTGCTACCGCTGCCTCTATCCGACGCCTCCGCCCGCCGAGCTGGCTCCGTCGTGCGGCGCCAACGGCGTGCTCGGCGCGCTGCCGGGCGTGATGGGGATGTTCCAGACGGTCGAGACGGTCAAGCTGATCATCGGCGCGGGCGAGCCGCTGATCGGGCGCCTGATGCTCTACGACGCGCTCCACGAGACGACGACCGAGCTGAAGGTCCGGCGCGACCCGAACTGCCCGGTGTGCTCGCGCGAGCCCGAGTCGATCACCGACGAGGAGATGGGCGTCTTCCCTGACTACGAAGCATTCTGCGCCGCTGTCTAAGCCTTAGGACGGCTAGCCTCACCGCCCGTGCCGACGCTGAAGATCCCACCCGTGCTGCGCGACTCGACCGGCGGCGAACGCGAGGTCGACGGGGCGGGCTCGAACGTCGGCGAGGTCCTGCGCGACCTTGCCGAGAAGCATCCGGCCACGCAGAGCCAGCTGTTCGGCGAGGGTGGCGAGCTCAACCGCTACGTCAACGTCTACCTGAACGACGAGGACGTGCGCGTGCTTCAGGGCCTGGACACGCCCGTCGGCGACTCCGACACGATCGTGATCCTGCCGGCCATGGCCGGCGGTCGCTAGACGAGCATCGCCGCAACGGCGGTGCCGTGATGCGCCTCGAGCCCTTCCAGTTGCTCCCGGGCACGCTCGAGCAGGTGCGCGAAGTCGATGTCGGCGATGCGCGGCTCCTCGACCGCGGCGGCCGCGAGCGTGCGCCACAGCGCGAGCTTCGCGTTCACGCCCGCGATGAGCCCCTCCAGCTCGATCACCCGGCTCAGCGGCGAGTACTCCAGCAGCCGGCCGTTCAGCTTCAGCCGTCCAAGCTTCTCGCCCAGCCAGCCGGCCGCGACCTTGACCCGGTCCGGGGCGACGTCGAGGCGCGCCATCACGTCCACGAGTTTCTCGCGATCAGCGGTGACGTCGGCGGCGAAGTCGCTGAGGAAATCCCCGAGCTCAGTGCTCTTGTTCGATCCCGCCGACCGGCGCGCCAAATCGCGCCCGGCGGTGGCCAGAGTCAGATGGTCGTTCAGGTAGATCGGGAGCAGCTCGCTGCTGAACATGGGATGGGTATGCCCCGAATCGCTTCAATTCGACGCATGCGCCTGGCGCTCTCGCTTCTGATCTGCCTGGCCTTTGCGCCCGCGACGGCGCAGGCGCGGATGCAGCTGGGCTTGGCGGACTCGCCCGGCGGCGCCGCCGCAATGCGCAAGGCCGCTCCGTTCGGGTACCGCTACCAGTACCTCGCCGGCGGGGTGAACACCGGCCGTGGCTGGGCCACCTGGAATCCGGACGGCACGTTCGTGACGCGCTACATCGAGGAGTCCGTGAAGGCGCACATCACGCCGGTCTTCACCTATTACCAGATGGCCGGCTCCACGCCCGGCGTCGCCGAGGACGGCGACCGGCGGGCGGCCATCGTCAACCTCCAGAACGCGTCGACGATGAAGGCGTACTGGGCCGACCTGTCGCTCTTCTTCAGGCGCGCGCACGCAACACACACGCGTGTCGTGCTGCACGTCGAGCCGGACATGTGGGGCTACCTGGAGACCGGTCACGCGGACCTGGCGCGAGCGTTCGCACAGCACGTGGCCCGCCTGCGCAACCGCCTGGCCCGGAACGTCGTCCTCGGCTACCACCTGAGCATCTGGGGGACGGGCACCGACATCGCGATCCAGGACCCGGACAATGCCGAGGTCGAGAAGCTCGCCGCGAAGGCTGCGGCCTACTACAACTCGCTGCACGCTCGCTTCGACCTGATCTTCGGTGAGTTCTCCGACCGCGACTCCGGCTTCAAGGAGCACGTCTACGGCGTCTCGCACAAGGACGCCTGGTGGACGAGCGCCGACTTCGGCCGCCACGTCCGCTTCTTCGCGGCCGTGCACCGGCGGACGAGGCTCCCGATCTTCCTGTGGCAGATCCCGTTCGGGAACACGACCCTGCCCGACACCTGGGGGCGCTTCCGCGACAACCGGCCGCAGTGGCTGCTGGGCTCGGGGTCGGCGGGACATCGGAAGGCGTACGAGCGCGCCGGCGTCCGCGCGCTGCTGTTCGGCGGCGGCGCAGACGGGACGACGAACGAGCACACCGACGGCGGCTGGTTCCTGCAGCATGCCCGCGCCTACTACCGGCAGAGCTAGCGAGACTCCGAGCTTGGACCGCTCGGTGTCATCCGTCGCTTGACGAGGCCTGTGCGGGGGTACCCTTTGGCTTGGTGCTCGAGGACCTTCGCAACAAGCCCTGCGGTGGCCGATACGCGGACATCGTCGAAGCGATCGGAAACACGCCCCTGGTCGAGCTGAAGCGCCTGTCGCCGAAGCCCGGCGTCCGCATCTACGTGAAGCTCGAGAGCTTCAATCCAACCGGTTCGGTGAAGGACCGGGTCGCGCGCTCGATGATCGAGGACGCCGAGGAGCGCGGGGCCATCGAGCCCGGCCAGACGATCCTGGAGCCGACCTCCGGGAACACCGGGATCTCGCTGGCGATGATCTGCAGCCGCAAGGGCTATCCGCTCAGGGTCGTGATGCCGGACAACGTCACGCAGGAGCGCACGCAGCTCCTGAAGATGTACGGCGCCGACATCGTCTACTCACCCGGTGCGCAGGGCTCCAACGGCGCCGTCGCAATGGCGCTCGAGATGGCGCACGCGGACCCGTCCTACTACATGCCTTACCAGTACGGCAACGAGGCGAATCCGCGCGCGCACTACGACGGCACTGCGGTCGAGATCCTCGAGGAGCTCGACGAGGTGAGCGCGTTCGTCGCCGGCCTCGGGACCGGCGGCACGCTGATGGGCAACGGCCGGCGGCTCAAAGAGGAGAACCCTGAGACGAAGATCGTCGCCGCCGAGCCGCTGCAGGGCGAGCTCGTCCAGGGCCTGCGCTCGCTGGACGACGGCTTCATCCCGCCGATCATCGACCTGTCGCTGCTGGACCGGAAGATCTTCGTGTCGAACCGCGACGCGGTCGTGTGGACGAAGAAGCTGCTGGCAGAGGAGGGGGTGTTCGTCGGCGTCTCGACCGGAGCGGTGGCCGCCATCGCCGTGCGCGTCGCGAACGAGCTCGACGACGGCAATGTCGTCTTCATCGCTCCCGACGACGGCTGGAAGTACCTGAGCTCGGGCGTCTACACGAAGCCGATCGAAGAGCTCGAGGACGTCATCGCGAACGCCTCGTTCTGGTAGGCCGCTAGGCCTTCGTTTCGTCGTCGTCCGGCGCCGCCGGCGCAGTCGCTGCTGCGGTCGTCACCGGCTTCGGCGGCGCTTCCAAGTCGAGCTCGGGATCGTCGTCGTGATGCCCCTCGTTCTGCAGCGAATCCTTGAACTCGCGAATGCCGTTGCCGAGTGAGCGACCGACTTCCGGAAGCCGCTTCGGGCCGAGCACGAGCAGCGCCACGATCAGGACGATTGCCAGCTCCATTGGGCCGACGTTCGGCATGAGCCCAGCGTAGCGCGGAGTTATAAGCGCTCGGCCAACTAGCCTTGCCCTGGATGGAGATCACGCGTAGCCAGTTCGACGAGGTGCTCGCGCACGCGCAGGAGGACGCGCCGAACGAGTGCTGCGGCTACTTGCGCCTCCAGAACGGCCGGGTCGACGAGGTCTTCCGCGCCCAGAACCTCCGCAGCTCGCCCTACGGCTACGAGATCGACCCCAAGAGCCTGCTCGCCGCGAACGACCTCGACGACGACGGCTTCGGTGTCGCGATCTACCACTCGCACCCCCGCAGCCCGGCGGAGCCGTCGCAGACGGACATCAACCTGGCGCACTACCCGCACTGGCTCTACCTGATCGTCTCGCTCGCGGGCGAGCCCGAGCTTCGTGCATGGCGCATCGACGATGGCCGAGTCGAGGAAGAGCCGGTCAGCGTCGCCTAGCGGGCCGCTCGTCTGTCCGTCATGCGGACGCGAGCACGGCCTCGATGAGCGCTTCTGCGCGGACTGCGGGATGCCGCTGGTCCACGCTGCGGGCGAGGCGATCGTCACGCCGGCGCAGGAACGCGCGCGGAAGATCGATCCGCGGTTCGCGCAGGGCGAGACGGTCCGCGTCGCATTCACTCGCAACCAGGCCGAGTCCGACCTCGTGCAGAACATCCTGCTCGAGGAGGGGATCCCGTCGATCGCGCGCCGCACGCGCGGCTTCGACGTGCCCGATTTCCTGGCGGCCGGGCCGCGCGACGTCCTGGTCCCGGAGTCCGGCGCCGAGTTCGCGCGCGACCTCCTGCGCCAGGCCGACGTTGCGGAGACGGTCGGGCCCACCCAGCCGCCCGTATTCCAGGCGCGGATCCTGATCGCCGTGCTAGGGGGAGGCCTGCTGGCGGCCCTCCTGGCCTGGCTGTTCGCTGGTGGCGGCCCGACGTAGGCCGTCCAGCGACTGAGTGATCCAGCGCCGGATGAATGCGGCCGCGAACAGTTTCGCGAGCCCCTGTTCGTCGACGCCGAGCTCGGCGTCGACGAACGTGCCGTCCTGAGCGGGCGTAAGCAGGAAGTGCGCGTACATGCCCGTGTCGAGGCAGCGAACCCGTAGCTGCTGGCAGTCGTCGAGCATCTCGACCGAAATCGTCGTCTCGATCGTCTTGTCCGGCCGCCTCGTGACCTGGCGATAGGTGCAGCCAACGTCCAGCAGGTCGCACTGCACGTCCTCGACGCGCGGCCACCACTCGGGATGGCGATTGACGTCGCCGATGAGCTCCCAGACCCGCTCCACAGGCGCGTCGACGATCGTTTGGCGACGAGCGGATGGCACATCCGCCACGGTAACGTCCGCAGCCATGGACTTCACGCCCTCGGACCGCGTCCTGAAACTCCGCGAACGCATCGAGGGCTTCCTCGACGAGCACTACTACCCGGTCGAGCTCGAGGTGATTCAAGCACTCGACAAGGAGGTCACCGCCGGCGTTGCGTACCCGCAGATCCTCGTCGAGGTGCGCGAACGCGCCAAGGGCGAGGGCCTCTGGAATCTGTTCCTGCCGGACGAGGAGCACGGCGCCGGGCTGACCAACTGGGAGTACGGGATGCTCTGCGAGGTCATGGGCCGCTCGGTGGCGAGCGCGATGGTCTTCAACTGCTCGGCGCCGGACACGGGCAACATGGAAATCTTGGTCGACCACGGGACGACCGAGCAGAAGCAGCGCTGGCTGCAGCCGCTGCTCGACGGCGAGATCCGGTCGTGTTTCTCGATGACCGAGCCCGAGACGGCCGGCTCTGACCCCACCAACCTGCGGGCACGCGCGGAGCTGGATGGCGACGAGTGGGTGATCAACGGCCTGAAGTGGTTCACGTCGGGCGCGGTCGGCGCCGACCTTGCGATCGCGATGGTGGTGACCGAGCCCGACGCGGCTCCGCACAAGCGCGCCTCGATGATCCTCGTGCCGACCGACGCGCCGGGTTTCAACCTGCTGCGGCCCGTGTCCGTGATGGGGCACGCGGGCGGGCCCGGTCATTGCGAGATCGAGTACGTCGACTGCCGGGTTCCGGCCGACAGCGTGCTCGGCGAGCGCGGCGCCGGCTTCGTGATCGCGCAGGACCGCCTCGGGCCGGGTCGCATCCACCACTGCATGCGTGCGATCGGTGCCGCCGAGCGGGCGGTCGAGCTGATGTGCAAGCGCGCGGTGAAGCGTGAGGCCTTCGGCTCGACCTTGGCTGAGAAGCAGTTCGTGCAGGACTTCATCGCGAAGTCGCGCATCGAGATCGACCAGGCAAGGCTCTTGACTCTGTACGCCGCCTGGCAAATGGACACGGTCGGCAAGCGCGAGGCGCGCCAGACGATCTCGATGATCAAGGTCGTGGCAGCGAACATGGTGATGGACGTGTTGGACCGTGCGATGCAGGTGCATGGATCGCTCGGGGTCTCCGACGACACGCCGCTGGCGATGCTCTGGCGCGGCCTGCGCATGCTGCGGCTCGCCGACGGGCCGGACGAGGTGCACAAGATGGTCATCGCGCTGCGCGAGATCAACCGCTGGCGCGAGGACGACTCGCCCGACTACTGGCGCGAGGCGGCGCGCAGCGGTGCCATCGAGGCCTGGGCGGCGGGCGAGGCGCAACATGCTTGACGCAACGCTCACGCGTAACACCGACCTCGCGCTCTCCGACGAGCAGCAGGACTTCGTCCGCGCGCTGCGCGATTTCGCCGCCAAGGAGGTCAGCCCGGCGCTCATCGAGCAGTTCGAGAACGATCACCACAGCGACGAGCTCGCCGCGAAGCTGGCAGATCTCGGCTGGTGGTCACTCTGCATCGACGAGAACTACGGCGGCTCAGGCGGCACATTCACCGACGCCACGTTGTTCCTCGAAGAGGTCGCGCGCGGGTCGATCCCGGTCGCCGGCTACGGCGTGACGCTGATCGTGGTGGGCGCGCTGAACAAGTTCGGAACCGAGGAGCAGAAGCGCGAGCTGCTCGGCAACGTGTCACGCGGCGGCGTGCTTGCGATCGCCATGTCCGAGCCGGACTCCGGCTCCGACGTCGCCTCGCTGAAGACGCGCGCGCGGCTCGAGGATGACGAGTGGGTGGTGAACGGCTCGAAGATGTGGTGCTCCTACGCCCACAAGGCCAGCCATGTCCTGATCGTCTGCCGGACCGGGGAGGGCTCCGAGCGGCACGAGGGGCTGTCGATGATCCTCGTGCCGCGCGGGGCCGAGGGCTTCACGATCACCCCCATCGAGACGCTCGGCGGCGAGGAGACGAATGAGCTCCACCTCGACAACGTCCGCGTGCCGGAGTCGGCGCTCCTGGGAGTCGACGGCAACGGCTGGACGCAGCTCATGGCCGGACTGAACAACGAGCGCGTGATCCTGGCGGCGTCGGCGCTGGGCCTCGCACAGCGCGCGTTCGACGATGCCCTCGCGTACGCGAAGGAGCGCAGGCAGTTCGGCCGGCCGGTTGGGACGTTCCAGGCGCTGCAGCACAAGTTCGCCGACATGGCGACCGACCTGGCGCAGGCGCGGCTCCTGGTGCGCTTCGTGGCGCGGCTCACCGACGAGGACCCCATGCGGATGCTCCCGCAGGAGGCGTCGATGGCGAAGCTCGCGTGCACGGAGCTGGCAAAGCGCTGCGCCCTCGAGGGGCTGCAGATCATGGGCGGCTACGGCTACGCGAAGGAGTACCCGATGGAGCGCCACCTGCGCTCAGCCGTGGTCACCACGATCTACGGCGGCACCTCGGAGATCCAGAAGAACATCATCGCGAAGACGCTCGGTTTGTAGGACTTGACCCTCACGCGACGTGAGGGCATAGCGTCGACTTCGTGAAGACGGTCAAGGAAGTCGCGGAGCTGTCGGGCGTAACCGTGCGGACGCTCCATCACTACGACCGCCTGTACTCGCACGCGGACCTCGAGCGCCTGCAAGAGATCCTCGGCTGGCGCGCGCTTGGGGACCTTGCGTGAAGCGCTCGACGCCGCGATCCGCGCCGAGGGTGACGCGATCGCCGCCGAGTTCATGGCGCTGATGGAGGCCGGCGTCGACCCGAGCGGTCCTGAAGCCGCCGCGGTCGCGATGCGGCACCGCGACTACCTGTCGCGCTGGTTCTACGACTGCACGCCGCAGATCCACCACGGTCTCGCCGAGATGTACGTGGCGGACCCGCGCTTCGCGAAGAAGTGGAATGGCTACGGGCCGGGACTTGCCGTCTACGTGCGGGATGCCATCCTGGCTGCGTGACGCGCGTCTGTTCGCTGCTGCCGAGCGCCACCGAGATCGTCGCCGACCTCGGCCTGATCGACTCGCTGGTCGCCGTCTCGGAGGAGTGCAAGTGGCCCGCTGAGGTGCAGGACAAGCCGCGCGTCACCGCCGCCCGCGTCGACTCCGCGAACCTGTCGAGCGGCGAGATCGACCGCATCGTGCGCGACTCCGTCTCCGACGGGCGCCCGCTCTACACGGTCGACGCCGACCTGATCGACGAGCTACAGCCCGACGTCCTGATCACCCAGGATCTGTGCACCGTCTGCGCGGTCTCGAGCGGCGACTTGGCGACGGCCTGCCCCGTGGGTGCGGAGATCATCTCACTCGACCCTCGCACCCTCGAGGAGGTGGCGGACACCGTCAACGTGCTTGCCGATCGCCTCGACGCCGTCGAGGCCGGGCGCCGGATCGTCGTTGAGATGAACGCGAAGCTCGACGACGTGCGGCGCGCGGTCGACGGGCTTCCGCGACCGCGCGTGTTCGTCGCAGAGTGGATCGAGCCGCCGTTCTGCGCTGGGCATTGGGTGCCGGAGATGGTCGAGATCGCGGGCGGCCGCGAGGTGCTCGGCGTCGCGGGGCAGCCGTCGTACTCGACGACTTGGGAGCGCGTCATCGAGGCCGCGCCTGATCTGATCGTGATCGCTCCGTGCGGATTCGACGCCGACGCCGCCGCCGCGCGCGCCGCGGGCGCCGACCTTCGCGCCCGCGTGGTCGCGGTCGACGCCGACAGCTACTTTTCCCGCCCCGCGCCGAGGCTGGCCGACGGCGTGCGCCAGCTCGCCCACCTGCTGCATCCCGACGCGGTACCCGATCCTGCGCTGCCGGCGATCGAGCTGCAGCGTGCGCGCAGCTGACCGCACCCGACATTCCGTCCAGCGACCGAGTCCGTCCAAGACACTTGAAAGCGCGCAGGCCGGCGGTCGTAGAGCCGGCCTCGCTCGCGGGTAGGGTGGGGCGATGTCGTCGCCGCTCGTGCCGGGCGCCGCACCAACCGCGCCGCTGCGAGGGGAGTTGCGCTACGGCTTGGAGCTGGCGCGTCTGCTGGCCGACGCCGCGTTCCTGCGCCCAGCGCGGACCCAGGATGCGCCGCCGGTTCTGCTCGTGCCGGGCTTCATGGCAGGCGACTCTTCGCTGGGCGTGCTCGCGGGCTGGCTCCGCCGACGCGGATCGCGCGTGGGGCGTGCCGGAATCCTGCTGAACACCGATTGCGGCGAGCGCGAGGCCCAGCGGCTCGAAGCGCGCGTGGAGCGGCTCGCGGGCGAAGCTGGCAAACGGGTCGTCCTGCTCGGACAGAGCCGCGGCGGCGAGCTGGCGCGCGTCGTGGCGGCGCGCAACGGAGATGCGATCTCGACGCTCGTGATGCTTGGCTCGCCGGTGCTCGGGCCGCTCGAGGTCGGGCCGTCGGTGCTGAACGCGGTGCGCTCGGTCGCGCGCCTGGGAGACCTCGGCGTGCCGCGGATGTTCTCCACCGCGTGCGGCAGCGGCCCGTGCTGCGAGAACTACCGGGCAGATCTCGAGCGGCCCGTTCCGGATTCCGTCCGCGCAGTATCGATCTACTCGCGCAGCGACGGCATCGTCTCGTGGCAGGCGTGCCTCGACCCGTGCGCCGAGCACGTCGAGGTCCAGTCCAGCCACACCGGGATGTCGGTGAACGTGCAGGTCTACCGCCGACTCGCGCAGATCCTCGACGAGGAGGCCGGCCGATGGACTGGATGAGCCCGATGGACGCCGCGTTCCTGCACATCGAGGGCGTCGGACGCGCGATGGAGGAGCTCGTCAGATCGAGCGCAGGTAGTCCCGCCAGTCCGGCTCGACCTCGCGTGCGGGCCGCGCGAAAATCCGCTCGATCGTCGCGTTAGCGCCGCCGGCGTCCAGTCGCGACACGAGCTCAACGGCCGCCGCCGGCCCGTAGGCCTCTTCGACCAGGCCGAAGATCGTCCCACCGAGCAGCTGCGCGTCGCGCGCGGTCGGCGGAAACGACGGCGGCCGGCCCTCGTGCATGCGGCGCGCGATTGCCGGGCGCAGGAGCGGGGCCTGGCCGGAGAAGTGCGTGGCAGCACCCTCGGCCAGCCACGCCCAGCGCAGGTAACGGGCGAAGCTGCGCGGGCTGAACGGCGGCGGCAGCTGCGGGTTGTTGGCGCCGACGACCAGGTGGACGTACTCGTGCATCGGCGCCAGGCGCAGCGCCTCGAGCGACTCCGTCAGGGCGGAGGCGCGCTTCTCGAGCGCGCGCGGCGACAGCACGTGGATCTCGTTGGTGTTGAACCAACCCGTCAGGTAACGGCGTGCGGCGGGCGCAGTCGCGCCGCGCGCCAAGGGCAGCCACGGCTGTGCCAGCGACAGCTCGAGCGCGCTCGGATGGATGACAATCGAGATGTCACCCGGCGTCCGGAAGAAGCGCTTGTCGAGTTGCGCCCGGAACAGCTCGAGGCGGTCCAGCAGCGCGACGGCGTCGTCGGCGTCGCGCGCGTCGTGGCGAGCTGTGAACGATGCCGACGGGGTCTCGACCCACGACATCTCCCGAGTTTCGGCTAGACGAGCAGGGGTACCGCGTCGGTGGCGATCGCCTCGATCTCAGCGGCGGCCCGCTCGAACTCGTCGTCCGAGAGGACCGGCGTGCCCTCGAAGGGCAGCTGACGGTGAAGCTCGACCCACGACCTGCAGCCGCCGTACTCGTCGCGCACCTTCACTGTCACGGGACGCGGAATGCGGTACGTGCGCAGCAGGATCACATGCAGCGGGTGACGCCGCTTCCAGGCCAGTCGCTTGGCCGCGTAGTCGCTGGTCCACACGTGGTATGGCGTCAGCGCGTCGACGCAGCGCGGGTCGGTGATGAGATAGCTCGCTGCGACCTCGGCCCACGCGCGGATGCGTACGCGGTCAGGCTGCGGTACGGCGCCGTCGCCGTGGAGCAGCGTCGGGGCCGGCTCGCCGTCGGGCCACACACCCTCCTCGAGCGCGCGCTCGAGCTCGGGGTGGTGAGAGTCGCGGACGAGGCCGCCGGCCTGGTGGTCGAATGTGGGGTAGAGGAAGAACCGGTCGTGCTCGATCTCGAAGTGGCGGTTCTCCTCGCGGATACCGCCCTTGCGGAGAGTCAGCAGCTGCTCGCCTTCGGCAAGCGCGCGCACGGTCACGGCCCATTCTTTGAGAGCGATCGGCATATGAGAGGGGCGGGTCCGCGTCCTGATTTGGAACGAAGCGGGAATGGCGTCTCGCAGACCGGCCGCGCGGCATCTAAGCGCAGAGATACGCCGGATGCAAGTTTGTGATAGGGATTACTAACGCTGCGTCAGGGCCCTGACGGAGGTCACGCCTGCGACGCGGAGCCCGTGCGCACGACCTCGGCGATGGCGGCGAAGTCGTCGTCCCCGTATCCGGCCTCGTCAGCCGCTTCGTAGAGCTTCTCCGCGACGGCTGCCAGTTCGAAGTCCTGCCCGAGCCCGCGGGCCTCGTCGAGGCAGTGGCGGACGTCCTTGAGCATGTGTGCCAGCTTGAACAGCGGCTCGTAGTCGTGCTCGAGCATGGGGCGGGCCTTCAGGTCCAGCATCACCGACCCGGCCGAGCCGGCGCTCATCACCTCGACCAGGCGGTCGGTGTCGAGCCCGTATGCCTCGGCGACGTTGAACGCCTGGGCGATTGCCGCGGCATTCGTGGCGGCGACCGCGTTGTTCAGCAGCTTGACCATCGCGCCGTGGCCGCTCGGGCCACAGTGGACGATGAGCTTGCCCATCGCGTCGAACAGCGGTTTCGCGCGAGCAAAGTCCTCGGCCGAGCCGCCGGCCATGATCGTGAGCGTCCCGTCCTCGGCGCGGGGCTTCGAGCCGGTGACCGGCGCATCGACGAAGGCAACGCCGCGCTCACTCAGGCGCCCGGCAATCTTCCGGACGGCGCTGGGGGCGATCGTGCTCATGTCGACTACGAGGGCGCCTTCGGACAGGCCGTCGGCGGCGCCGTCGTCTCCGAAGAGGACCGCCTCGACCTCGGGCGCGTCGACGACCATCGTGATCAGGACATCCGCGCCGTCGGCGGCCGCGCGCGGCGTGTCGGCGACCGGCTCGCCTACTTCCTCGGCGCGCGAGCGCGTGCGGTTCCAGACGACGACGTCGAAGCCCGCCTTGCGCAGGTTGCGGGCCATCCGCGAGCCCATGATCCCCATGCCCAGGAAGGCGATGCGCTCAGCCATGTCCGCCACCTCCGGGGGTTTCGATTCGGAGTCGGTCACCGCGTCGCAGGCTACCCGTGGTCTTGGCGGGCAGATCTTCTCCGTTGCGCGTGTTCCGTCCGGCCGCGCCGTCGCCGCCGCCTGCGGCACCACGCGGCGCGTGCCGCCGGCGTTCGGTGATCAGCGAGAAGCTCATGTCCGCAAGCGCCTCGAGCTCGCGCACCACGCCGTCGCCGCCGCGGTGCGCGCCGTCGCCACCCGAGCCGCGGCGCACCGCGTACTCGACGGCGCGTAGAGGGAATTCGCGCTCCAGCGCCTCGATCGGCGTGTTCAGCGTGTTGCTCATGGCCACGTGCACGGCGGTCGGCCCGTCGGCGTCCTCGCAGGCTCCCTGGCCGCCGCCGAGCGTCTCGTAGTAGGTGAAGTCGTCGTTGCCGAGGGTCAGGTTGTTCATCGTCCCCTGTCCGAGCGCGCGGCCGAACGCGGCCAGGACCAGATCGGCCACGCGCGACGACGTCTCGACGTTGCCGGCCACGACCGCAGCAGGCGGCCGAGCGTTGAGAAGCGAACCCTCTGGGGCGATCACGTTCACGGGCCTGTAGGCGCCGGCGCACGGCGGGACGTCGGGATCGGTGAGCACACGGACGGCGAAGTAGCACGCCGACGTGGTCACCGCGAGCGGGCAGTTGAGGTTGCCGTCGTGCTGGTTCGCCGAGCCTGTGAAGTCGAGCGTGATCTCGTCGCCGGCGACCGTCGCCGTGAGATGGAGGTCGAGGTCGGATGCGTCAGCGGCTTCGAGGACGTCTGATGCCTTGTATTGCCCATCGGGCATCTCGGCGATTCGCGCCCGCGTGCGGCGCTCCGCGTAGTCGAGCGTCTCGCGCATCCCCTCGCGCACCGTCTCCAGCCCGAAGCGGTCCACCAGCTCCGCGAAGCGCGCAGCGCCCGCTGCGCCCGCCGCCAGCTGCGCGCGTAGGTCGGCGCTCCGCTCGCGCGGGTTTCGCATCTGCTCCAGCAGGTCGGCGAGCGTCTTCTCTCCGAGCTTCCCGGCGCTGACGATCCGGGACGGCGGGATGACCACGCCTTCGTCGTCGAGCGAGCGAGAGTCTGCGGGCATGCTCCCCGGGACGCGTCCCCCGACATCCGCGTGATGCGCGCGCGACGCCGCGAAGCCCAGTAGCTCGTCGCGGGCGAAGACAGGAGCGATCACCGTGATGTCCGGCAGGTGCGTTCCGCCGCGGAACGGGTCGTTCAGGATCCACGCGTCGCCCGGCGCGTGGTCCTCGGCGAGCACCGACGCGACCGCCGCCGGCATCGCGCCGAGGTGCACCGGGATGTGCTCGGCCTGCATGACCATTTGACCCTCGGGGTCGAACAGGCCGGTCGAGCAGTCGCGCCGCTCCTTGATGTTGGCGGAGTGCGCGGAGCGGATGAGCACCGCACCCATCTCGTGGCACCCCGCCCGCAGGGCCCCGACCATCACCTGAAGCGTGACCGCGTCCATCAGCGGGTCCGCTCCATTCTCAGCGTGCCGGCGCCGACATGGGACGCATGCCAGCGGGGCGGGATCACGAGCGTCGCCCCCGGCAACTCGGCGATTGCCGGACCCTCGAGCTCCGACGGGACGCCACGTACGACGCGCGTCTCGACCGAGTCGCCGCCGAACCACGCGTTGCGCGGCGCGGCATCGATCGCAGGCGGTGGATCCGCGAGCGCAGGCTCCGCACCCGGCTGTGCAACGGCGACGCGCACCGTCACGAGCTCGAGCTCGGCATCGCGGTCGAAGAAGCCGTAGTGGTCTTCGTGGATCGCGTCGAACGCCGCGCGCAGGGCGTTGGGTTCGGGGGTCGGGCCACCGTGCACCGTCAGCTCGAACGCCTGCCCGGCGTAGCGCAGGTCGTACGACGCGCGTGCTTCCCCGTCGGGCGCGTTCAGCTCATCGCGGCCCCGCTGTGCGAGTCGCTCGACCGTTGCGGCGACCGCGTCGCGCGTCAACGCGTCGCGGCTCAGCAGGACGCTCTCAGCCAGGTCGCGGCGCCGTTCGGAGACCAGCAGCCCCAGTGCTGACAAGACACCTGACGCCTGCGGCACGATGATGCGCGTCATCCCGAGCTCGTCGGCAATCGCCGCGCCGTGCAGCGGCCCGGCGCCCCCGAACGGCACCAGCGCCAGCTCGCGCGGGTCGATTCCACGCTCGACCGTGACCACGCGCACCGCGCGGGCCATCTCGGCGCTCGCGACGCGCACGATGCCTGCCGCGGTCTCCTCGAGCGCGAGGTCGGCGCGCTCGCCGAGCGCAGCCACTGCCCGTTCGGCCGCATCACGATCAAGCTCGACGCCGCCGGCGAGTGGCGAGTCCGCATCGAGGTAGCCGAGCAGGAGGTTGGCGTCGGTCACAGTCGGCTCGCTGCCGCCGCGGCCATACGCCGCCGGTCCGGGCACAGCGCCCGCCGAACGCGGGCCTACCCGCAGCGCGCCGCCCGCGTCGAGCCAGGCAATGCTGCCGCCGCCGGCGCCGACCGTGTGCACGTCGACCATCGGCAACGCGAGCGGGCGCCCGCCGACCTGGCGCTCGCCGGCGATCACGGTGCCGCCGTCCAGCGCGACCGACACGTCGCACGAAGTTCCTCCCATGTCGAGGCAGACCGCGTTGGCGACGCCAGCCGCCCGCGCGATCCAGGCCGCGCCCACGGCGCCGCCGGCGGGCCCCGACAGCACCGTCCACGATCCGTGCGCTGCGGCCTGGCCGGCGTCGGCCACGCCGCCGCTGGAGAGCATCACTTCGGGCGCCGGTAGTCCCTCGCCCTCTGCGCGGCGGGTCAGCTCGCGAAGGTAGCTGCGCAGGAGCGGCGAGACCGCCGCGTCGACGATCGTGGTGGTGCAGCGCTCGTACTCGCGGAAGACCGGCGCGGTGTCGTGCGATGCCGACACGTGCAGGCCAGGCCGAGCCTCGCTGAGCAGCTCGACCACGCGCCTCTCGTGCTCGCTGTGCAGGAACCCCCACAGCAGGCACACCGCTGCCGACTCGCAGTCGTCCGGCAGGGTCGCCACGCGTTCGCGCAGCTCGTCCACATCGAGCTCGCGCAGCACGCCGTCGGGTCCAGTTCGCTCCGGCACGGCGACGCGCAGCTCCGGCGGGACAATCGGTGGCGGGTGTGCCGCGCAGAGGCGATAGAGGTCGGCGCGGTTCTGCCGCCGCAGCTCCTCGACGTCCGTGAAGCCCTCGGTGGCGAGCAGCGCGGTCTTCGCGGTCCGACCCTCGAGCAACGCGTTCGTGCCGACGGTCATGCCGTGGACGAAGCGCGTGACTGCGCCTGTGTTCACGCCGGCCGCGTTCAGTGCGGCGCGCACCGCGTCGACCACTCCGCGCGACTGGTCGTCGGGTGTAGTCGGGGCCTTTGCAGTGACCAGACGGTCACCGTCGAGAAGGGCGGCGTCGGTGAACGTGCCGCCGACGTCCACGCCGAGAAGCATCGGCACGGACGGTAAAGCGCGAGCGTCCTACGCCGCGGTCAGCTCGAGCCCGTCGTCGAGATGCTTGTGCGACGGGCAGTAGCGGCTGCCGGGCAGCGGCTCACGTTGACACGGCGTCCCGCGCCGCGTCGTGGCGTGACAGATGAGCGGCGCGCCGGTCAAGGAGTGACCCGTCTTCGCTTGCAGGTCGACGTAGTCCGTGGCAAGCCGCATGTGGCGCTCGATCACGCGATAGGCGACGAGCTGCTTGCTCAACGGGAACAGCATGCGCACGTCGTTGAAGAGCGATCGCGCCGGACGTGCGAAGTAGTGGCGGTCGGCTGCGAGGCGCTCGACGGCGGCCTCACACGATGTCAACAGGCGCGCCCTCGCGGGACCTGCTCCGCAGTTCTGCTCCGCCACCACGAAAGCGCTGAGCTCCCGGTACATCGAACGACTGAACTGATACATCCTCACTCCCCCGTTCAGTGGTCAGCGAGTCTGTCACCGGGTCGTTCACGGGCGAGGAACCGGGAGTTAAGTGCTGGTTAACCACCACATGGTTACGACGCGCGGACCGGGGTAAACGGAACTTCATTGCCGGTGTTCCAAGCCGGCGTGATGCATGCCCGGAATCAGCAACCGAAGGGAGTAATCGACAATGGCCGAGCTCAACGCTCGTGACGCCAAGCTCGTCCAGTTCCTCAACGAGGCACACGCCAAGGAAGCTGAGCTGGAAGCTGACCTCACGGCGCACATCAGCCTCACCCAAAAGGCGCCTTACAAGAAGCGCCTGCAGAAGCACCTGACCGAGACCAAGAACCACAAGCGCCGTGTCGCCCAGCGCATCAAGCAGCTTGGTGGCGGGGCCACGGCCGGCGTCCGCGCGCCCGGCCTTCCCGACGCCGTCGGCGAGCTCGCCGGAAAGGGCATCGCCGCCGTGAAGGGCCAGGTCGGCATGGCACGCGCGGCGGTGACAGAGCAGGCCGAAACGCACCTGCGCAACGCGCGTGAGGAGCTTCGCGAGGAGTACGTCGAGATCGGCACCTACACGGCGATCGAGGCGCTCGCGAACGAGGTCGGCGACAAGGACACAGCCAAGCTCGCGCGCGAAATTCGCCGCGAGGAGCAGAAGACGGCTGACTACCTGGAGCGCCTGATCCCGCAGCTGGTCAAGGACGTTGTCAAGAACGAGATCCCGCGTGATCAGCGTACGCAGTCGCGCAAGCGTCGTTCGTCAAGCCGCCGGTCGACCAGCTCGTCGTCGAAGCGTTCGTCTTCGAGCCGCTCGTCCTCCGGCAGCCGCTCGTCCTCCGCGCGCAAGACCGCGCGCAAGGCGGCGTCCAGCGCGCGCCGTACGACCAAGGCAGCTGCGACCGGCGCACGCTCCGGCGCGAAAGCCGCGAAGACGTCCGCACGCCGCTCGGCAGCCGGATCGCGCGCCGGCGGGTCGTCGTCGAACGGCCGCTCGCGTTCGGGCTCGTCGCGCAAGGCGACGTCTCGCTCCTAGGTCGTCAGTCCCAGCGTTCGAACAGCGGCGGGTCGCCCCCGCGCACGACGGCATGTGTGCGGTCCAGGACCGGGTCCTGGCGGGGGTGGTCCCGCCGCTGGTGCGCGCCGCGGCTCTCCTCGCGGGCGAGCGCGCACGTGGCGATCACGCGGGCCAACGGGAACGGGTCGGCGAGCAGTTCTTCGAGACCACCGGCGTCCCGCTCGATTCCGGCCAATCGCCAGAGTGCCTCGCGCGTCGACTGTTCGGGCACCACTTGCGGTGCCGGTCGGCCGGCGGGGAAGTCGCCCTCGAACGACGGCTCGTCGAGCGCCGCAAGCGCGGCGCGATGGCCGAACACGACGCACTCGGCGAGCGAGTTGGAGGCAAGCCGGTTTGCTCCGTGCAGGCCGGTACAGGCGCACTCGCCGACGGCGTAGAGGCCTGGCAGCGACGAGCGCCCGTCAAGGTCGGTTGCAATGCCGCCCATCGTGTAGTGGGCCGCCGGCGCGACCGGGATCAGGTCGCGGCGCGCGTCGATGCCCACCTCCTCGAGAGCTGACGTCAC
>DATBDN010000093.1:0-52804 GCA_036269895.1 Thermoleophilaceae bacterium | reverse complement strand
CAAGGGATGTGTTCGGCTTGTGGTCACGCCTGCGGCTACGGCTCGGGCTCGGAGCACGCGACGATGCCGCGTTCCTCGCCATGACCGACCGCAACGTGATGGCGCGCGCGCTCATGTATCTGCTCGCAGCCGTCGGCACCGCCGTCGTCGCGTCGGTCGCGATCCCGAACGCGCCGCTGCACGACGAGCACGCGGTGCCGGTGGTAGCGGGGGTTGCCTACGCAGCAGCGGTCGGCGTCTTCCTTGGCTTCGAGCGCCTGCCCGACTGGGGCATGCACGCCCTGCTGCTGGGCGTCACGACGCTGATCTCGTGGTCGATCTACGCGAGCGGCGACGCCGGCAGCCCGTACACGATCTTCTTCGTCTGGGTGGCGATCTACACCGCGTTCTTCTTCGGTCCTCGGTCAACCGCGCTGCAGGTGGGCGGCATGGTCGTGGGCTACGGCGCGGCGCTGCTGCTGCTCGACAGCACCAACGACAGCCGCGCGCTGCACTGGGCGCTCACCGCGTCCGCGCTCGTTCTCCTGGCCGCCGCGATCCAGGCGCTCACGGCGCGCCTGTCGCGGCTCGTCGAGCGGCTGACCGACATCGGACGCGCGGACTCCGCCACCGGGCTCTACAACGCGGCTGCGTTCACCGAGATGCTGGACAACGAGGTGGAGCGGGCCCGGCGCAGCGGGGCGCGCCTGGGCGTCGTGATCGCGGAGCTCGACGACTTCGCGGCCGTCACGGCCGGGCCGATGCCCGCTGTCCAGCGACAGCTACTCGCGAGCGTGGGCGCGATCTTCCGGACGACCCCGCGCCAGATCGACATGTCCGCCCGGCTCGGCGGCGGCCGCTTCGCGATGCTGCTGCCCTACACCGACGAGCACGGCGCATTCCTGCTGGCCGAGCGGATTCGCGAGCGCGTCGCCCCGTTGGAGGGTGGCCGTCTGCGGATGAGCTTAGGCGTCGCCGGCTTCCCGCGCGCGGGCGCAAACGCGCACGCTGTCTTCCAAGCCGCCGAGACGGCGCTGGCGCAGGCGCACGAGGCGGGCGGCGATCGCGTGATCATCTTCCAGCGCTCGAGCTCGGGCGCGCGGGTCGAGATCGACCTGCCGGTGGTCACCGAGCATCAGGCCAGCTAGCGACCGCGCGCGCCGCGCATACCCGGAAGTAAGCGGAGAGGGAGGGATTCGAACCCTCGAGGCAGGTTGTCCCCGCCCACGCGATTTCCAGTCGCGCTCCTTAAGCCACTCGGACACCTCTCCCCGAGACGGGTCTTAGCCTAGAGGCCCAACCCACGTACGCCGGACTCGTTCCAGCCGAGGTGGTGGGCGACCTCGTGGCGGACAGTCCGCTCCACCTGCTGGGTCAGCAGCTCCGGCTCCCAGCCGAAGTCGCGCGTGAGCGTGTCCTCGTAGATCACGATGCGGCGCTCGTAGCGCCCGCCCGCAACCGAGTCGCCGTAGTAGTGCCCGTAGGCGTGGAACTCATCCCCGCGCTGGGAGACGATGACCGGCACGTCTTGCAGCACCTCTTGGAAGTCCGGGGGGAGGCGGTCGAGCGCCTCGGCCACGATCAGCTCGAACTCGGTGGCATCGCGAGCGCGCTGCGGCTGGCGCGCGAGCTCCTCCGAGCGCAGCACGATGCGCTCGAACTCTTCCTCGGGGAGCTGGTCGAGGTCGGGACCCATCAGCAGCGTCGTGATCCATGCCGTGAAGTAGATGAACGCGGTCGCGCCGATGATCAGGCTGGCCAGGCCGCCGGCGCCCGAGAGCGACGGTGGATTCACGAACCAGACGACGATCCCGGTGACGAACGCGGCGATCGCGAAGGCGGTTCCTGCGCGGTTTCGCGGCATGAGACCAAGGGTATGGCCCAAGTGGATGCCCTCGAGAGAGACAGTCTGGTTCGTACCGCTCGTCGTCATCGGCCTGCTGGTCGCGATGTGCCTCACGATCTTCCTCTCGCCTGCGATCGGCGTGCCTCTGCTCCTGATCGCCGGGATCATCGGCGCCGTGGCTTGGTTCCGCCAGAACAGGTCTGACACCGCGCGGATGGAGCAGTTCCGGGAGCAGGCTCAGCCTGACGTCGAGTTCACGGCACGTGACCGCGACACGCTGA
The DNA here is from genome assembly GCA_036269895.1 of Thermoleophilaceae bacterium. Lineage (GTDB taxonomy): Bacteria > Actinomycetota > Thermoleophilia > Solirubrobacterales > Thermoleophilaceae > DATBDN01. Next base: position 50,698 of record DATBDN010000093.1, on the reverse strand, counting down.
CGCCGCGAGAGAGCGACCCGGCCCGCCGGTAACAAAAGGGGACAGTCCCCGTTTGTTACAGCGGGTTCTGATCGGCTGTTCCGGTTGGAACTACAGGGACTGGAAGGGCCCCTTCTATCCGGCCAAGGGCTGTCCGACCAGCCGCTGGCTCGAGTTCTACTCCCAGCATTTCCCGACCGTTGAGGTCAACTCGACCTTCTACCGCCTGGCCAGCCGCGACGCCGTGGCGCGCTGGGTCAAGCAGACGCCCGAGGACTTCATCTTCGCTCCGAAGATCAGCCGCTACATCACGCACATCAAGCGGCTGGGCGACATGGATCAGGCCGTCGCGCGCTTTTACGAGCGGATCGAGCCGCTGGCCGAGTCGCCGAAGATGGGGCCTGTCCTCTGGCAGCTGCCCGAGAACTTCCATCGCAGTGACGAGCGGTTGCAGTATGCGCTCGAGAAGCTGCCGCCCGGCCGGCATGCCTTCGAGTTCCGCCACCCGAGCTGGTTCACCGACGACGTCTACTCGCTCCTGCGTGGGCATGACTGCGCGCTCGTGATCGGCGACGACCCGGAGCGGCCGTTCCAGACCTACGAATTCACGACCGACTTCACGTTCATCCGCTTCCACGGCGGTAAGCGCGGCCGCTACGGCAACTACTCGGACAGCGAGATCCACGAGTGGGCCGATCGTGTGCTCGCGTGGGCGCAGGACCGAGAGGTCTTTGCCTACTTCAACAACGACTGGAACGCCTACGCGATCGGCAATGCGCGCTTGCTGACCCGGTTAGTTTCGCCATGACCAACATGGGGTACAACGTACACCGAGATGGTGCATGGAAGGATCAGGTCTGTGAGGCAGATGACCGAGTCGTTGCGACAGGATGCGAAGCCGCTCGCGCGGCTCCCGCAGCCCAACACGAAGCACCGGCATCAGCGTCTGCTGCGAGCGCTCGGTGGCGACCGGCGCGTGAAGCGCTCGTTCGACTAGTCAGCGCTGGTCGTCGTCGTCGGCAGCGGGCGAGTCGTCGGCCGGCGGGTTCCCCGTCGCCTCACCCTCGTCATCCGCGGCGCCGGGGTTGTCCGAGACATCCGGACGCGGGTCGACGTCGGATCCTCCGTGACTCTCACTCATCCTGGTCTCCCGGTGTGATGTCGGCTTCAGGCGGCGGGCTGTCTGACTCTTCCTCGATCGGGTTCGGTTCCTGCGCGCCCGGCACGTCCTCGGACTGCTGCTTGCGCCGGAATTCCTCGCGCACGTTGTCGACCTGCTGTTCGAGCTCGTCGCCGCGTTGCTCCATGTGCTCGCCGCGTTCCTCCAGTTGGTCCGTGACGGCGCGGATCTCCCGCTCGCGCTCTTCCTGCCGCTCCTCGTGTTCCACGCTGAGGGCCTACCCGATCCCAGCGGATGCGACGCGCGCTCCCGCGGGCTCGGGCCCGCAAGGCCGGGCGACGACTGCGCCACCGAGCGGGCCAGCGCTCGTGTCTGTGTCGCAGCCGCCACCGGCCCCCGCGAGCCGGAATGGACAGCAGGGCGGCTTCCAATCCGATCGGATCCCCCGCCGCATCCGCCCGACAGCGCAGCCAGGACATTCCCTGTCGGTACTGCGCGACGCAAGTCGCTGGTCCCCCGAGCCGGCGGCATCCCATGCGGTTAACGGTTCAGTGAGGCCGGGACTTGCCCGATTGGGTGAACCCGACTTACAGAGTCTTGAGGTACGGCGCGATAACCTCACCTGCCGACTGGCAGTCGCTGAAGACGCGCCATCCGGCCACGGGGGTTGGCCAGATGCGCGGCGGGGCATGCAAGGACTGCAGCGATCGCAACTCTCAGGGACGCACGGAGAAATCGGATCAGTTCGCTAGAGCACATCCAGCCGACTACGGATTCAGTCGACTCGCCGGCGAAGGTAGCCAGGCTGCCGCGCCGCCAGCGGCCGCGCGACGGCTCGGCCGTGGGCGTGCGCTCTCGCGTCGAGAGGATCTCCGGGACGCGGGCCGTGGCGATTGCCGCGTTCGGCGGGCTGCTCATCGTCTCGCTGGCGTTCAAGGCGCGCGGGCTTGGTTCGGCCTACTGGATCGACGAAGGACTGTCCGTCGGGATCGGCTCGCACCCGCTCTTTGCCATCCCCGGCCTGCTGCACCAGGACGGCTCGCCGCCGCTCTACTACATGCTGCTGCACGTCTGGATGGGCTGGGTCGGCACGTCCGAGTTCGCGACCCAATCGCTGTCGGCGATCATCGGGCTACTTTGCGTCCCGGCCGCCTTCTGGGCGGGCAACGTGATCATGGGACGCCGCGTCGCATGGGCGGCGGCAGCGATCGCGGCGGTCGACCCGTTCCTCACCCTGCACGCGTACGAGGCGCGCATGTACGCGCTGCTGATCCTGCTGGGGATCCTCACCTCGACAGCTTTCGTGCTCGCGTACGTGCAGCGACGGCGGATCTGGCGGCCGTTGTTCGGCTTGCTGCTGGTGCTGATGCTCTACACGCACAACTGGGGCCTGTTCTTCGGCGCCGCCTGTGCGGTCGCGTTCGGGTGGTTGCTCTGGAAGTCGCCTGCGACGGAGCGCCGGGGAATGCTGCGCGACGGGGCGATCGGCTTCGGTGTCACCGCCGTGCTCTACGCGCCATGGCTGCCCACGCTCGCGTTCCAGGCGAAGCACACCGGCGCGCCCTGGTCGATCCGGCCGATGTTCGACGAGCTCATCTTCGGTACCGGGACGACGATCGGCGGCCGCGGCCCGTCCGTGGCGATGGCGCTGGCTGCCGGAGTGGCGATCTCCGCAATGGCTCGCGAGAAGCGCCTGCGCGAGCTGCGCACCATGCAGGTGCTCTTGATTCTGTTCGCCGGCGCGGTGTTGTTCGCGTTCGCCGCGTCGCAGCTGTCACCGGCGTGGGCGTCGCGCTACTTGTCGGTTGCGCTCGGCCCGCTGATGCTCTTCGCGGCGGCGGTGCTGTGCAACGCCGAGCGGCTGGGGTTGTGGGCGCTCGCGATCTTCATCGTCATCTCCGCGCTGCCGCAACCGGTGCACCTGACTGCGCCTAGCGACGAGAAGGTCGTTGCTCAGGACGTCCGCGCGTTCATGCAGCCGGGCGACCTGGTCCTCACCACGCACCCCGAGCGAGTGCCCATCATGCGCTACTACCTCGGGCCGAAGTACCGCTACGCCGACATCTTCGGGATGTCGAAGGATCCGCGCGTCATGAACTGGGTCGACGCGATGGACCGGATGAAGCACGTCCGCATCCAGACGAATCTCGAGCCACTGCTTGCGAGCGTGCCGCTGCACCGGCACGTCCTGCTCGTCCGGCCGATCGTCGACAAGAAGGCGAACAGCTGGGACGCGCCTTGGACGCACCGGGTCGGGATCTTCTCGATCCACTGGGCGCGAGCGCTCAATCGCGATCCGCGCTTCCGCCCGGTCAAGGCAGCGCCGGTCGGCTACTCGACCATGCGCAACGGGATTCGCGCGGTCGTGTACGAGCGCGTGCGGCGGTAGCCCAAACGGAGGATTCCAGCTTGACTCGCGGGGGCGCGAGCTTCATTGTCGGGACATGGCTACGCAGCTTGCGGAAGGCGCGCTGCGAGAGCGTGTGCTCGCCGACGCTTCACGCTTGAGCGCGAAGTCGACGCGCGCGCAACGCAAGCTGCTCGACCGGATTGCGGAGACGCTGGCCGCCGAGGTCGGCGACACCTGCTGCATCGCCCTGCTCGAGCACGGGCGGCTGAACCCGGTCGCACTTGGCCACCGCGATCCGGCGGCGCGTCGTCTGCTCACGTCGCTTGTGCGTCTGCCACTCGGGATGTCAGCGATTCCGGCCGCGACGATCGTGATGGTCACGCAGCGCCCGATGCGCACGCAGACGATGCCGTTGCCGGAGATGCTGTCGATGTTTCCTCGGCTTGCGCCGTACGTGAAGCGCTACCCGATCGAGGCCATGCTGTCGTTGCCGTTGCGCGGTGAGCCGAAGGCTGTGGGCGCGATGGGCTTCGTGCGGCATGAGCAGAACAACCCGTACACCCAGGACGACGAGAGCTTCTTGATGGAGCTGGCCGACGCGGTCGCTGCCGGGCTGCAGCGGCAGGCTTGACTGACGTCGAGTCATTGGCTTTCCCCCTGGGGCAAGAACGTTTGCCACCGAAGGGCGGCGCGCTGGAGATCGGCATGACGCGCGAACCGGACTTCGACCCCTGGCGTCCTACGCGAGCAGCGGCCCGAGCTCGTCGAGCATCTGGTTCGGGTGGTCGAAGACGTCGCCTGACGTGAAACGGCGGAAGTCGTCGCCCCGACGGCGGGCCTCGCGTTCGCGCTGGCGGTCCTGCTCCCAGGCGTGGCGGGTTGAGTGGTAGCGGTAGCCGTCGAGCTCGACGGTCAGGTGCCGGGCAGGCCAGCGGCAGTCGACGTACCGGCCGTTGTGTCGCTTGTTGGTTTCCGGGAGCTCGAGGTTGTTCTTGCCGAGGAGGTGGAGGAAGACGCGCTCGAGCTTGCTCAGCGTTGTCTTGATGTCGCCTCGGAGGATGCTGCGGAGCGTGGCGGCGCCGGGAGCGTTGGGGTGTCGTGCGAGGACGGCTTCTACGTCTTCCGGTTGGGTTCGGTAGAGCACGCTTGCTTGGTGGCAGGCCCTCGCCAGGTCTTCCCCGTGTAACGACCCCGCCAGGGAGACGAGGGTTCTGGCGATGGTGGTGCATGGGATGCCCTCGTGGATCCAGCCGTCGCGTCCGTCGAGCGTCTGCATCCGCTTCGTCCTGACCCCCCTGATGCGTCGTTGGTTTTGCGCAACCACCTCCGGCGCTGGCGCAGGTCCGTTCAACAACCGCATCAAATGGGCGGCCGCCTTGCCGGCGAGGAGGGCTCCATCGCCGGCGGCCAGCACTGCTGCGAGGTAACGCGCCTCCGTGCTCGGCGCGACGTGGCCCACGCGGTACACGCCCCGGTGGACGCGGTGCAGCGTCCCCTTTTCGACGCGCCGCTCGATCATCCGCGGCGTCAAGCCGGCCGCCAGCAGCTGGACCGACGTGATCACCCCGTGCTGGCGAGCCGCGATTCGCGCCACTTCGTGATGCGCTGCGTTCAGTTGTCCACCCATGCGGTGGATAAGTGACCGAGGCGGCTCGCCTCGCCCCCGGCGCGCCCTCTTACGTTCCCCTTCGACGCGCTTCAGCGACGCTCAATCCCGCCCCTCCAACCTGGAGACATGAGCTATCCAGCAATCGTCGGGTTCGGCGTCGGCCTCGTTGTCGCGGGCGGCTCTGCGGTGGCGCTGACCCAGCTCGATAATCACTCTTCAGCGACCACCACCGCGTCGACTCCGTCCGCGACCGTGCGTCCCGCTTCCAACCCCGATCCCGCTCGCACCGTCTACAACAGCACCAAGAACTCCGTCGTCTTCGTCAGTGCCGACACCGACCAAGGCACCGCTACCGGCTCTGGCTTCGTCGTCTCCTCCGACGGCGAGATCGTCACCAACGAGCACGTCGTCGACGGCGCGCAGCAGGTCACCGTCATGCTCGGCACCAGCGACCAGCAGCTGCCGGCCACGATCGTCGCCGCTGACGCGTCCAAGGACCTCGCGCTCCTGAAGGTCGACACGGGCGGGAAGACGCTCCACCCGCTCACCTTCGGTGATTCCTCCAACGTCCAGGTCGGCGACACGACTTACGCGATCGGCAACCCGCTTGGCCTCGATCACACCTTCACCGGCGGCATCGTGTCGGCGCTCGGCCGTCAGATCCAAGCCCCTGATGGGACTCCGATCGACAACGCGATTCAGACAGACGCCGCCATCAACCCCGGCAACTCCGGCGGCGCGCTACTCAACAGCAGCGGGCAGGTGATCGGCGTCAACTCGCAGATCGCGAGCACCGATACCTCCGGCGGCCAGGCGGGCAACGTGGGGATCGGCTTCGCCATCCCCTCCAACACGGTGCGCGACTTCATCGCGCATCCGACGTCGACTCAGTCGACGCAGCCAGAGCAGCAGACGCAGGTCGTCCCAGCCCCGGACGACGGCATGGGCCTGGCGCTCCCCTAGCGCCAGGCCCACCTGCTGGCCTGGCTAGCCGAAGCCAGGCCGACCTGCCTGGCGTCGGCTACGACGTCAGACGGCCCGCGCGGTCTGCGCGCGGCGGCCCATGCCGAACGAGCCGAGGTCGATCAGGAACGCGAGGATCACGAAGAACCACTCGAAGCCGGTGACGTGGTGCCCCGCGCCCCAGTCCCAGAACGCCGCGTATGTCAACGTCGTCCACGGGAGGAAGAAGAAGCCGAGCAGCGGGATGATCCAGCTGTCGAAGGCGCGGCTCAGCACGTTGCTGAAGATCCACAGCACGAACAGGACCAGGCGGGGGGAGATCAGCGCGAGAAGCGCAAGTAGGCAGCCCATGGGCGAATCTTCCGCGCTCAGCCTCCCCCCGGAATCACCCGTGCCGGGTGACGCGCCCGGAGCAGCTCAGGGGCGACGATCGGTTTGAGTCCGGTGAGCGCGACACCCGATCCCCGTGACCTGACGCTTGGAGCGGCCGTTTCGGCCTTCCGTGCAGGTATGGCCGTGGGCCGACTCGGACTCGCGCCGGCGCGCGTCGCGGCGCGCGCCCCACTCGTCGCGCCGGCGCTCGCGGAGCTCGAGGCCCGTGGGCGTCGGTCTCGCGAGGAGGCGACCGACCAGCTCGTGCAAGTGCTGAACGTGCTGCTTGCCGGGCCGCTGACCGAGGCTGTGGCGCGCTCGCTCGTGGAGCAGCGGGTGATCGAGCGGATGGTCTCCGAGATCACGACCAGGATGGACGTTGCGCAAACCGTCGCCAACGCACTCGACAGCCCGGTCGTGATCGAGGTCACCGAGCGCTTCCTCGCCAGCGGCGAGATGCAGAGCGCGGTCGCGCACATCGCCGCGACGCCCGAGCTGCGCCAGGCGCTCAGGGAGCAGAGCAGCGGGCTCGCGGAGGAGATGGTCGGCGGCCTACGACGACGCAGCCAGTCCATGGACGAGACCGCGGAACGGACCGTACGAGGATGGTGGCGCAAGCCCCGGCCGCGCACGACGTGACGTTCCATCCCGTGCCGTACGCGGGCGTTGCAACCCGCGCGGTCGCGCTCGCGGTGGACTCGGTCATCGTCCAGGGGACGCTGCTGGTGATCGCAGGGCTGACGAGCCTCGTCGCTCAGCTGGTCGGCGGCGTCCACCTCGGCCCCGTCGCGAAGGCGGTCACCGCCGGTGCCTGGGTGATCATCACCGCGACGTACTTCGTCGCGTTCTGGACGGTCGACGGACAGACGCCCGGCATGCGCGCGATGCACCTGAGTGTCACAACCAAGTCCGGCGACGGGACCCCGCATCTCGGACGCTCGATCATCCGTGTCATCGGCCTCGCGCTGTGCATCTTGACGTTCTTCCTCGGCTTCGTGCCGGTGCTGTTCGACAGCCGCCGCCGCGGGCTGCACGACATGCTGGCCGGAACCGAAGTGCGTTACGACGAGGGCGCCGGCGCGACGTAGCTCCGCTGCTGGGGCTGCTCGACACGCCCCGGCAGGCGCGTCGCTGCACCGAGTCCGACGAGCGCAAATGCCATGAGCACGATCATCGCGAGCACGTAGGTGTGGTTCCCGGACGCCAGGTCCGAGACCAGGATCGTCCCGGCGATCGCAGTGCCGAACGTCGAGCCGAGGTTGGAGACACTGCGCGACAGGCCCGAGATCTCGCCCTGCTGTTGCTCCGGGAAGCTCGACTGCACGAGGTTGACCGACGGCGTCAGCATCACCCCGATGCCCAGCCCGATCAGCAACAGCCCGGGACCGAAGGCGACGACGCGTGACGAAGCATGCACGAGCGCCAGCAGGAGCGCGATCCCGGCGATCGTCATGATGAACCCGGCCATGATCAGCGTCCTCTGCTGACGCCGCTTCGCAAACCGCTCCGCACCCAGCGATGACGCCAGCACGCCCAGTGTCGCCGCCGTAAAGATGACGCCGGTCTGGATGGCGTTGTAGCCGCGTACCTCCTGGAGGAAGACGGCGACGGTGAACGACACACCCATGAGCAGCAGCCACTGGATGTTCTGCGTGACCAGCGCGAGGTTCGTCAGCCGGTTCCTGAACAGCGCCAGCGACAGCAGCGCGTCCTTGCCCGCGCGCTCACGCGAGCGGATGTAGGCGAAGAACCCGAGCAGGAAGGCTGCGCCGATCACGACGAACAGCGCCGTGAGGGCAAGGTTGTTGTCGGCCTGCAGGATCCCGAACACCACGAAGAACATCCCGACCGCCGACAGGATTGCCCCGACGGCGTCGAATGGCCGCGTCGGGTCGGCCGGCAGCGGATCCTCGACGCGGCGGCTGAGCACGATGATCGCCGCGACCACCGCCGCCTGGAAGACGAACGCGGCGCGCCAGCTGATCGCAGTGGTGATCAGGCCGCCGATCAGCGGTCCCGCGGCCGCGCCGATCCCACCCATCCCGCTGATCACGCCGAACGCGCGGGCCCGCGAGGTCAGCTCTTTGAACGCGAGCGTCGTGAGGATGTAGACCGGCGGGATCAGCAGCGCGGTGCCGACGCCCTCCAGAATCGAGTTGCCGAGGATCAGGATGCCGAGGCTGGGCGAGACCGCGCTCAGCAGTGCCCCGACCCCGTACAGAGCCAGGCCCCCGATGAAGCAGCGCTTGCGCCCCCAGCGGTCGGTCAACTTGCTGCACGGGATCATCAGGATCGCCATCGTCAGCAGGAACAACGTGATGCACGCCTGCACGCCCTCGACGGTCGTGTCGAGGTCGTGGCTGATGTCGTTGATCATCACGTTCATGTTGGATCCCGCGAAGCTGCAGATGAACTGCGCGAGTGCGAGCGGTATCAGGAGCCTGCGCGGGCTGGCGGCGGCGGCGGGACCGATCGGCACGGTCACGCGGCGACCAGGTGCGCGTCCGCCTCGGCCTTGGAGATCGCGCGAGCGGCGACGATCAACGTCAGGTGGCTGAAAGCCTGCGGGAAGTTGCCGACTTGGCGCTTGCGCCCCACGTCGTACTCCTCGGCCAGCAGGCCCAGGTCGTTGCTCAGGTCGAGCAGGCGCTCGAACAGCGCACGCGCCTCTTCGGGCCGGCCGTTCCACGCGAGTGCGCTGACGAGCCAGAACGAGCAGGCGAGGAACTGGCCCTCGTCGCCCGGTAGGCCGTCGTCGGTCTCCGCCGTGGAGTAGCGCGAGACGAAGCCGCCGCGGCCGAGCTCGCGAGCGATCGCGTCAATCGTGCCGGTGACGCGTTCGTCGTTGCCGGGCAGGAAGCCCACGAGCGGAATGTTCAGGACGCTCGAGTCGAGCTCCTTCGACCCGTAGTACTGAGTGAAGGTGCGGCGCTCCTGGTCGTAGCCGTTTTCGCAGACCTCGCGGTGGATCTCGTCGCGCACCTCCTTCCAGTGATCGATCGGCCCCTCCAGCCCAAACCGCTCGGCGGCACGCAGCGCGCGGTCGAAGACCACCCAGGCCATCACCTTCGAGTAGGTGTAGTGGCGGCGCTCGCCGCGCGACTCCCAAATGCCGTCATCGGGCTCGCGCCAAATCTTGTCGACGTGGTCGACGATCGCGGACCAGCGGGGCCACAGTCTCTCCTCGACGTCACCGAGCAGCTCGGCGCCGAGGTACATGACGTTCGCCACTTCGCCGTAGACGTCGAGCTGGAACTGCTCGGAGGCGGCGTTGCCCACGCGCACCGGCTTCGAACCCTCGTAGCCAGGCAGCTCCGGCAGCTCGAACTCCGTCAGCCGGCGCTCGCCGCCGACGCCGTACATGATCTGCATCTTCGACGGGTCGCCCGTGCCGACGCGCAGCATGTAGTTGCGGAACGCCACCGCCTCGTCGAGGTACTCCGCGGCCATCAGCGCCTCGAGCGTGAGCACCGAGTCGCGCAGCCAGCAGTACCGATAGTCCCAGTTGCGCACGCCGCCGATCTCCTCCGGCAGGGAGGTTGTCGGCGCTGCGACCACGCCGCCCGTTGTCTCGTTTGTCATCGCCTTGAGCACGATCAGCGAGGTGAGCACCTCGTTGCGGTACTCGCCCTCGTAGCGGCAGCGCCCGCTCCAGTCCGCCCACCACGCCTGCGTGCGGGCAAGCGCCGAGTCGGCGTCCTCCACGGGCGGCGTCTCCTCAAACGACAGATGCCACGTGAGTGTGAGGCGCTCGCGCGCTCCCTCTATCGCCATGAACTCGGAGCGGACCAACCCATCCCCAACCTGCAGCGGCAGCGGCGTGGTCATGCGGAACGTGTCTGGCCCGGCGGTCGCGATCACGCCGTCCGAGGCGCGCTCGATCCACGGCACGATCGTGCCGTAGTCGGGACGAACTGCCAGCTCCATGCGCATCGGCACGTGACCGTGAAGGCCCTGCACCATGCGCATCAGCCGCGGCGGTCCCTCGCCGCGACGCGGCATGAAGTCGATCACGCGGACCTCGCCGTCGTCGGTCGTGAAATCCGTCTCCAGCACGAGCGTGCCGGGCCGGTAGCGCCTCGACGTCGCCTTCACTTCACCCGCGGGAGCCAGCAGCCAGCGCCCGTGTTGCTCGTCCCCCAGCAGAGCCGAAAAGCACGACGCCGAGTCGAAGCGCGGCAGGCAAAGCCAGTCGACCGACCCGTTGCGACCGACCAGAGCGGCGGAGTGCATGTCACCGATCAACCCGTAGTCCTCGAGCAGCATGGACGTAGGGTCACGGGGCGCGGCCGACCCGCCAAGGGCGCGGACACGTCTTCGACCGGGATGCTGACGCCCTAGTGGGTGACGACCACCTTCAGCGCGACCAAGACGAGGCCGAGCCCGAGGTTCAGCGCCACCACTACGGCGGTCCCGAGCCGGCCGAGCCGCTCGGCACGGGCGAAGACGACCCCTTGGATCGCCAGCACCGCGAGCCCGGCGCCGACCGCCGCCCAGCCGGCCGCGGACGCAGACAGGAGCCCAATTGACCCCAGAAGAAGCGCCGCTATGGGAAGGACCGCAGCTTCCATGATCGCCGCCTCGTTGCGAGCGATGCCCTTCAGCTCAGCCCACGACAGGTGCTCGTTCCTCGTGACGCTGTGCGCGAGCGCCTCTGAGTACACGTGCGCGAGCCAGAAGACGCCCGTCGTTACGAACACCACGACCGCGACATGTCCCGGCTGCTTCGGATACGCCTTCGCGCCGGCCACGACCACCGCCAGCACCACGATCGTCCCGTAGACGAATCCGCCCAGGCGCTCGCCCATCGCCGCGCGGCCGAAGCCGCTCGTCACGCGCTCACACCACCCCGAGCGACGTGCCGGCGCCCTGGCAGCGAGCGCAACGGCGAGCGAGACTGTGCGGCATGTGTCGCTGGATGGCGTGGCATGGACAGCCGATCCTGCCCGAGGAGCTGCTGTTCAAGAGTCAGCATGGAATCGTCGACCAGAGTCTGCACGCTCGCATGGGCGCGGAGCCCACCAATGGGGACGGGTTCGGGCTTGGCTGGTACGGGACCGGTGACGGTCCGGGTCTCTATCACAGCGTCTCGCCGGCCTGGGGCGACGCGAACCTCCGCGAGCTCGCCGGGCACATCGAGTCGCCCCTGTTCTTCGCACACGTGCGGGCGGCCATCGGCTCGCCCGTGCAGCAGACGAACTGCCACCCATTCCGCCGCGACAACTGGCTGTTCGTGCACAACGGCTTCCTCGGCGACATTCACAACGTCCGCCGCGACCTCATGCTGGCCCTGGACCCGGCCGAGTTCGCGGACATCGTTGGGTCGACCGATACGGAATTGGCCTTCCATCTCGCGCTGACGTTCGGGCTCGTCGACGATCCGATCGGCGCGCTCGAGCGGACGGTCGGCTTGATCGAGGAGGTGGCGGCCGAGCACAACGTCGACGAGCCGGTGATGGGCACGTTCGGCGTGTCCGACGGAGAGACCGTCTGGGCAGTGCGTTACGCGACCAACGGAACGCCGCGGACGCTCTTCGCATCCACCGACGCCGAGACCATCAAGCATCTCCACCCGGAGAACCCGCGCTTTCAGCGCCTGACTCGGAACGACCGGCTGATCGTGTCCGAGCCGTTCTCCGACCTGCCGGGCCTGTGGCAGGAGATTCCGCCGCAGACGGCCGTGACCGTCGGCCGCGGAGGGGTGCTCGAGGAGCGCCCGTTCGAGCCGACATACGTGCCCGCATCCCCCGCGTAGACAGGTACGCGCCATTGCCCGCCGCCGGTCGTCACACGACGATCAGCGTGTGAGCCTGTTCTGGACGCTGATCGTAATCTGCGTGGTGATCATCTGGGTGATCACGTTGATCGATCTTTTCCGCCGGCATCTCGGGGCGGGGCCCACCGCGGGGTGGCTGATCATCGTCATCCTGCTGCCGTTCGTCGGCGCAGTCGCCTACTGGATCGTGCGCAAGCCGTCCTCTGAGGAGGTCCAGCACTCCATGCAGGTGCAAGCGGACATTCAGAGGGAGCAGCAGCGGCCGATGCCGCCGCCGCCGTAGCCAAAAGGAGAACGCGTGGAACGAGAGCAATTCGAGGAAATGGGGCCGGTCGACTACGCAGTCTTCGAGTGGCCGAAGCAGCAGCCGACGGGTGAAGTCGCGCCGATGATCATGGACCTGCACGATCGCGGGATCATCCGGATCCTCGACATCGCCTTCCTGATGAAGGACGAGGATGGATCGGTGGCGGCGATGGAGGTCGGCGACATGAGCGACTTCGCCGCGTTCGAAGGCGCGTCCTCCGGCCTGATCGGTGAGGACGAGCTCGAGGAGGCGGCTGGCGTCCTCGAGCCTGGCACCTCGGCGGCAGTGATGGTCTGGGAGAACCGCTGGGCCGCACCGGTCGCCGTCGCCCTCAGGCACTCCGGCGGTCAGCTCGTCGCGACCGGCCGCATTCCTGTCCAAGCCATCCTCGCCACGCTCGACGCGGTCGAGGCGCCGACCAACACCTAGAGGAGACAATCATGCCCGGACTGCTTCGCGGGGTGGCCCGCACCGCGGTGGTCGCAGGAACCGCGACCGCCGTCAGCAACCGCGTGTCCCGCCGCCAGGCGCGGCGCTGGGGATACACGGACGAGCCGCAGCAGGGTGGCGGCGACTACTACGAGCAGGCCCCACCGCCACCGCAGGCTGCGGCCGAACCCGCGCCGGATCCCATCGCTCAGCTCAAGCAGCTTGCTGCCCTGAAAGACCAGGGGATCCTCACCGAAGAAGAATTCGCTGCCCAGAAGGCAAAGGTCCTGGGCGCCTGAGACAGGAGGATTTGTATGTACTTGGCTGACTACCCGTCGTTCGGCAACGTCCTGTGGACGATGATCGTGTTCTTCGCATGGGTCATCTGGTTCTGGATCCTGATCACGATCCTCGCGGATCTGTTCAGCCGGCACGACATCTCTGGCTGGGGAAAGGCGGCGTGGACGGTCTTCGTGATCATCCTGCCTTTCCTCGGGGTGCTGGTCTACTTGATCTCGCAGGGCAAGAGCATGGCTGAGCGCCGGAACAAGCAGGTCGAGGCGGCGGAGTCCGCCGTCGACGACCGCATTCGCAGTGTCGCCACGGACGGAGGCGGAGCTGCTGCAGAGATCCAGCGCGCAAAGGAACTGCTGGACACCGGAGCCATCGACCAAGCGGAGTTCGACAAGATCAAGCGCCTGGCGCTGGCCTAAGAACACCCCGTTTCGCAGCGCGTCTCACCCGGACTGGGTGAGGCGCGCTGCTCCGCGAGCGGACTAGTGTCCGCATATGAATACGGCCGCAGGGATCGCGGCCCACGGCGTCGCGCGGCGCGACCGGCGGCCGCTGCTGCTCGTGAGCTATGCCCTCGCTGGGCTCGCAGCAATTGCGGTGTCGGTGGGCGTGGCGTTGGCCGGCGCTCCGGCGCATCGTGGGCTTGTCGCCGTCGCACGCGCGGCGATGGTCGCGATGCCGTTGGCGGTCGGTCTCTATGCCTGGTACCGGCGCCACCACGAGCGCTTCGGGGCAGTGCTCGTGGCCGCCGGCTCCGGCCTGTTCGTCACGACGCTGGCCGAGTCGAACGAAGCGCACGTCTACGGCGTGGGACGTGCCGCCGGTTGGTTGATCGCCGTGCTCGTCGTCTACGTGGTCCTGTCGTTCCCGACCGGCCGCGTCTCACAACAGTCGGATCGCAGGCTCGTGTGTGCGATGGGCGCCGTGGTCGGTCTGCTCTTCCTTCCGCGCCTGGCGCTCGACCAGGACTTCCAGGTCCCGAGCCCATACACGAGCTGCGTGCACCACTGCCCGCCGAACGCATTCTTCGCACTCGACCACGAGCCTGGATTTGTCGACGCGCTGATGCAGCCCCTCGGCGCCGCCGCCATGTTCGCGGTGCTCATGGCGGTGACCTTCCGTCTCGTCCAGCGAGCGCGCTCGGCGACTCCCCCGGCCAGGCGGATGCTCACGCCGGTCGTCGTCGTCGCAGCCGCGGAGGCGGCCACCGCCGCCGTCGCGATCATCGCGCGAGAGCTCGACCCGATGGCGTGGCCGCTCCAAGCTGCCGCGTGGACCATCGCGTTCGCGATCCCAGCGGTCGCAATCGCATTCGTCTTGGGCCTGCTGCGCTGGCGATTGTTCGCCGGTGAAGCGCTCGAGCGCCTGGCTGATTGCGTGCGCAGGGTGCCGGACGCGCCGAGGCTGCGACGCGTATTCGCAGAGGCTCTGGAGGATCAGGAGCTCGAGATCGTGTTCCCCGCCGGGGACACCACCTCGGGATGGATCGACTCGCACGGCAGGCCGACGAGGCTGCCGGCGCCCGACAGCGGCCGCAGCGTCAGCGAGGTTCGCCGCGACGGCGTGCAGGTGGCGGCGATCGTGCACGACGACGGGTTGAATGCATGTCCCGAGCTGCTCGATGCGGGAATCGCGATCACTGGAATGGTTCTCGAGAACCACCGGCTCGCGGCCGAGGCGGCGGCGTCGTTGCGCGAAGTCAGCCGGTCGCGCGCCCGCATCGCGACGAGCGCGGAGCGCGAGCGCCGCCGGATCGAACGCGACCTGCACGACGGTGCGCAGCAACGGTTGGTGGCGCTGCGAATCGAGCTCGAACTCGCGGAGAACCTCGTCCGCCGCGACCCCGAGCGCGGTGCGACGCTGCTGCGGGAGCTGGAGGGCGAAGTCGAAGAGGCGATCGACGAGCTGCGCGCACTCGCCCACGGCGTTTACCCGCCGCTGCTGGCCGACCGCGGCCTGGGCGAGGCGCTGCGGGCGGCCGGGGCGCGCTGCACGATCGCCGTCGACCTCAACGCGCACGATGTCGGGCGCTATCCGCCCGAGGTCGAGAGCGCCGTCTACTTCTGCGTGCTCGAGGCGCTTCAGAATGCGCTCAAGCACGCCCAAGGCGCGACGCGGGTCATTGTCTCCCTCGATGGCGGCCGCTCAGAGCTGCGCTTCAGCGTCCGCGACGACGGCGCGGGTACCGCGGACGGCCGCGTTCGAGCAGGAGCCGGGATCACGAACATGCGCGACCGCCTGGCAGCCTTCGGGGGCGACGTCGTCGTCAGCTCGAAGCCGGGGCACGGCATGGAGGTGCGCGGCCGCATGCCCACGGCCGCGTAACTGTACGTCGTGGAGTCAGCCCTTAGCGCGCGGGCGGCCATGCACAGCCCAGAGGTCGAGCAGCGCTCGCGTCGAGAGATCCTGCTTTCGCAGATGGGTGGCCACGCCCAGCTCCGATGGCGAGGGCTCGATTGGTGCGTCGTCGAGCGAGATCAGGACGACGACCGCGTCGGGGTGGCATTCGAGCAGGCGCTGCGCCGTCTCGAGTCCATCCATCCCGGGCATCCGCACGTCGAGCAGCACGAGATCGGGCTGGAGCTCAGCCGCCAGCTCGAGCGCTTCGGCGCCCGACTCCGCCTGGCCGACCTGGTCGAACCCGGGCGTCGCCGCGATCAGCTCGCGGGCTGCTCGGAGGAAGATCGCCTGGTCATCCACAGCCAGGACGGTGACGGGGCGCGCGGTGGCCTCGCCGGACATCCCCAAACGTTGCGCTCAGCAGAGCGGCGGCGCAAGGGCACCCTCCCCCCGAGCCGTGGAGTGTGTGCACGAGTAGGCTGCGCGTGATGGCTCCCGGGGTGCAGCATGCGGCAAACGGAGCCGACGCGGAGCCGGCGATCCGAGTTGTGCTCGCCGATGACAGCTACCTCGTGCGGGAGGCGCTGATGCACGTGCTGGACGCGGCCGACGGCATCGAGGTGGTCGCAAGCTGCCGCGACCGCGACTCGCTGGTGGACGCAATCGACGCGGAGCGCCCGGATGTCGTCGTCACCGACATCCGCATGCCGCCAACGGAGGGCGACGAGGGCCTGCAGGTGGCGGACATGCTGCGCGAAACGCAGCCGGACACAGGCGTCGTGATCCTCAGCCAGTTCGCGGAACCCCGCTATGGCCTGGCGTTGCTCGACAAGGGGTCGCAGGGCCGCGCGTACCTGCTGAAGGACCGGGTGCAGTACCGCGGGCAGCTGGTGTCGGCGATCGAGTCCGTCGCACACGGTGGGTCGATGGTCGACGCGAAGGTGGTCGAGGTGCTGATCGATGCGCGCAGGCGCTCCGAGCACGGGCCGCTCACGGAGCTGACTCCACGCGAAGTGGAAATCCTCTCGTTCGTCGCGCGCGGCCACAGCAACCAGGCGATCGCCGACGAGCTGGTGCTGACCAAGCGCGCCGTGGAGAAGCACATCAACGCGATCTTCCTCAAGCTCGGGCTGTCGGAGGCGACCGACGTGAGCCGGCGTGTGAAGGCGGCGCTGATCTACCTGTCCGAAGCCGAGTAGTCGTAGAAGCCGCGCCCGGTCTTTCGTCCCAGCCGCCCGGACGCGACCATGCGCTTGAGCAGCGGCGGTGGCGCGTACTCCGGTCGCTTGAACTCTTCGTACAGCGAGTCGCAAACCGCGTAGAGCACGTCGAGCCCGATGAAGTCGCACAACGTGAGCGGACCCATCGGGTGGCCGCAGCCGAGCCGCATCCCCTCGTCGATGTCCTCCGCTGTCGCGAAGCCGTCTTCATACATACGCACGCCCGCCATCAGGTACGGGACAAGCAGCATGTTCACGATGAAGCCCGAGCGGTCCTTCGTCTCGATCGCCGTCTTGCCGAGTCGCTGAACGAAGTCCTTGCCCGCCGCGACGGTGTCGGCGCTCGTCTCGAGCGCTACCACCACTTCAACGAGACCCATCACGGGCACCGGTGAGAAGAAATGCAGGCCGAGCACGCGCTGCGGCTCGGGTACGGCGGCGGCAAGCTGCGCGATCGGGATCGACGATGTGTTCGAGGCGATCAGCGCACGCTCGTCGACGGCGGCAGCCACCTCGCTCAGTACCGCGGTCTTCAGACCGACGTTCTCCGGCACCGCCTCGACAACTAGGTCGGCGTCGGCCAGGTCGTGCAGGTCACCGGTGAACTGGATCCGCCCGAGCATGTCGGACGCCGCGGCTTCATCGAGCTTCCCCCGCCGGACTGCACGCTCGAGCGATGACTCGATACGCCCGTGCGCAGCATCGAGCGCACGGTCGTCGACCTCGCGCACTGCAACCGACAGGCCGGCCGCTGCGCTCACCTCCGCGATGCCCGATCCCATCAACCCGCCGCCCAACACGGCTACGCGCTCGATTGCCATGGGCTGACCGTACCCTCAGGCTCATGCAGCTGCCCCCGGGCCCTCGCGCTCCCGCCGCCTGGCAGACACTCGCGTGGATGGCGCGGCCGGCGGCGTTCATGCGGAGCGTCCACGAGCGCTTCGGCGACCCGGCGACCATCCGCACCTACTGGACCGAGGAGCCGATGGTGCTCGTCTCCAATCCGGACGCGGTGCGCGACGTCTTTCGCCTCGATCCGGCGATCGCCCCGGCTGGGCAGAGCTGGGAGTTCCTGCGCCCGTTCGCGGGCCCCGATTCGATCCTCCTGCTCGACGGGGAGCCGCACCTGCGCGAGCGACGGCTGATGCAGGGGCCGTTCCACGGCGAGCGGATGCGGGCGTTCGCCCCGTTGACCGCCTCGCTTGCGCGCGAGGAGCTCGGCACCTGGCGCGGGCGGGTCAACACCCT
This sequence comes from Thermoleophilaceae bacterium, assembly GCA_036269895.1. Classification (GTDB taxonomy): domain Bacteria; phylum Actinomycetota; class Thermoleophilia; order Solirubrobacterales; family Thermoleophilaceae; genus DATBDN01. Next base: position 32,691 of record DATBDN010000093.1, on the reverse strand, counting down.
CGAGCGGATGCGCCACCTGACGCTGGAGATCATCCTGCGCGTCATCTTCGGAGCGCGCGACGAGCGCGACGTCGTCGTCCTGCGCGACGCGATCGAGTCCACGCTCGCCGACGTCCGGTCGCTACCGAGGATGCTCGCGATGGCGATCATGCAGCGCGACCTCGGGCCGCGCAGCCCGTGGGGGCGATTCCGGCTGGCGGTCGAGCGCTTCGACGCGCTGCTGCTGGATCTGGTGGAGCGCCGACGCGCCGAGCCGCGCGCTGAGTCCGTCCTGGACATGCTCCTCGAGCAGCGCGACGACGACGGGAACCCGCCCAGCGACCGCCACCTGCGCGACGAGCTGGTGGCGCTGCTGATGGGAGGGCACGACACGTCCGCCGCTTCGCTTGCTTGGGCGTTCGAGCGGCTGGCCCGGCATCCCGCGGTCCAGGCACGGCTGCGTGAGGGCGATCCGGCGTATCTGGACGCGGTCGTCAAGGAGTCGCTGCGTGTCCGGCCGGCGCTTACGATCGCGCCGCGGCTGCTGCTCGAGCCGGCCCTTGTCGGCGGCCGGCGAATACCCGCGGGCGTGCAGGTCGCAGCCTGTATCTGGCTGGCGATGCGGCGCGAGGACCTCTGGCCGCAAGCCGCCGCGTTCCGGCCGGAGCGCTGGCTCGAGGGCCCGGAGCCCGACCGCATGTCGTGGATCCCATTCGGCGGCGGCGTGCGCCGCTGCGCCGGGGCAGCGTTCGCGGAGATGGAGATGCGCGAGGTACTGGGGGCGGCCGCCGGCCTGAACCTCCGGCCGGCGCGCCCAGAGCCGGAGCAGGCCCGGCGCAGCCTGCTCGTGGTGGTGCCGGAGCGCGGCGGCGAAGTGATCGTCGAGTTGTGAGCGTCGTGATCGCTCAGCCGGCGATCTTCTGCGCGTAGTCGTGGTAGCGCTTCACGCCCGCGACCACCTGTGCCCTGTCCTTCGGGTCTGCCTGGAGGAAGACCCAGTGGAGGTACGGGCCGACCGTGAACTCCGCCAAATAGTTCGCCGGTGGGCCCGACCGCGCGCCCGGAGGAAGCTTGAGGCCGGGCGGCGGCTTCGGAGCCCCTGTCGGTTGCTGCACGACAAAGCGGGCGCCGGGCACTCCCGGGATCGTTGCCGGCCGGGGGCTGAAGATGCACTGGACGAAGCACGGCTGCTGGAGGTCCTGCTTGTGCATCCAGTCTCGGACGTTGTCCGCGTCGGCCGGCGACTTGAACTTCGCGGCGCCGATGTTCAGCTCAGTCGTGGCGAAGCCCGAGCCTTTGCGCAGAACCTCGCCGGCCGCGCCTTCGAAGTTGGCGTTCTTCAGCTCACTCACGGCTTGACTCGGGTGAGTCACCTCGGGCAGGGTCATGCCCTCGCCGACGAGGTTGACCGGATCGCTCCAGTCCAGCCGACGCTCGAACTTGAACCCGGGAACCTGGGACGCGGGAATCAGACGGGACTGCAGCGAAGTGGACGAGACGGTGCTGTCACCTCCGCCGCCGCAACCGCCGACGGCTACGGCGAGAAACAGCGCCAGTGATAGAAGACGTACGCGCACGGGACCCTCTCGATGCGACCCTATATCGCGCGCGCTCCACGGGGCGCCGACGGAGGCTGAAATTCGATCACCCACCCGTTTGGGGGGTCGTGCGTTACGACATCCCACTGGCTGGTTACTCGCTATTCGAGGGTTGGCGCCCTCAGCTATGACCACGGCAAGCACCCAAACTCCTCGGACTGCGCGCGCATCTCGCGGGGAGGCGATGAAGTGGTGGGGCTGGGGTCGAGAGGACGTCTCGTTCAGCCACGAAGGCCAGCCCGCGCTTGGGCCCTTCATAAAGGAGCATCTCGACATCGACGTCGAGCGGCTGGTCGAGCGGCCCGCGTCGTTCGAGCGGTTGCCGGTCCCCGAGCCCGCGCTGCCGGCCGCGTTGCGAAGCGAGCTCGAAAGCGCTCTCGGCGAGGAGTACGTCTCGACCGATCCACTCGATCGGGTGGTTCATGGCCGCGGCAAGAGCCTCCGCGACCTCGTCCGTCAGCGCCGCGGCCACTTCAGCCGGCTCCCTGATGTGGTGGTCATGCCGGCTGACGAAGGCGAGGTGGCTGCGACTCTGGAGGCGGCCCTGGCCGCCGACGCCGTGGTGATCCCGTTCGGGGGAGGCACGAGCATCTCAGGGAGCCTCGAGCCGCCGGCGGATGAGGAGCGCCCGGTCGTCTCGGTAGACCTCCAGCGGCTCAACCGCGTGCTCGAGATCGACGAGATCTCGCGTCTGGCTCGCGTACAGGCCGGGATCTATGGACCTGAGCTCGAGAGGCAGCTGGACGAGCGCGGATGGGCCTTTGGGCACTTCCCGGACTCGTTCACGCACTCGACGCTCGGCGGCTGGATCGCGACGCGCTCGTCGGGCATGCAGTCCGATCGCTACGGCGACATCGCCGACTTGACGCGTGCGGTGCGCGTGGTCACGCCCGCTGGGCTGCTCGCGACGCGGCCGGTGCCGGCCGCATCCACGGGTCCGAGCGTGCGCGAGATGGTGCTGGGCAGCGAAGGCCGGCTGGGCGTGATCACGGAGGCGACCGTGCACGTGCGGCGCACCCCGCCGACCCGTGTCGTTCTGGGCTATCTCTTTCCCGACTGGGCCGAGGCCATCGCGGCGATGCGCGACATCGCGGCGAGCGAGGCCGAGCCCACGGTCACCCGCGTGTCCGACTCTTACGAGACGCGCTTCTCGTTCGCGACCCGCAAGGATCCGACGGCGCTCGACCGCGTCAAGTCGGCGGCCTTGGCCGCCTACCTCCAACGCCGGCGCGGCTACGACGTAGAGAACATGTGCCTCTCGTTCATCGGCTACGAGGGCACCCAGCGGCACGTCGCGAGCCAGCGGCGCTTCGTCGGCCGGATCGTGACGCGACACGGCGGGTTGTGCATCGGCGCCGGGCCAGGCGCGCTGTATGACCAGAAGAAATTCGACACGCCGTACATCCGCGACTTCCTTTTGGACCGGGGCGCGCTGGCTGACGTGTCGGAGACATCCGCGCCGTGGAACGCGCTCGTGCCGCTCTACAACGCGGTCATGCGCGCCGCCCGTGACGCCTTCGCGAGCCTCGGCGTCAGGGGCTACATCATGTGCCACCTGTCGCACTCGTACCACTCGGGGGCGTGCCTGTATTTCACGTTCGCATTCAAGCCAGGCGCCGTCCGCGAGCCGCTCGACCAGTACGGGCAGGTCAAGTCGGCGATCCAGCAGGCATTCGTCGACAACGGCGCCACGCTCTCGCACCACCATGCCGTCGGGACGGAACACGCGCAATGGCTCGAGGAGGACATCTCGACGCCCGGCGTGGTCATGCTGCGCGGGCTGTTCGACTCCGTCGACCCTGCGCAGAACCTCAACCCCGGGAAGATCGTGTGAGCGACGAGGCTTGGGCGCGCAGCGAGCCGGCGTGCCTCGTGCGCGAGGGGCTTCTCAGCGCTGTCTTCCGTCCGTTGATCGCGCTGTGGGCGCGCCGCGATGTCACCGGTGTCAAGCACCTTGATCTTGTTGAGCGGCCGGTCATCTTCGTCGCGAACCACTGCAGCCACATGGACACGCCCTTGATGCTGCGCGCCCTGCCGTGGAGGTGGCGGCGCCGCACCGGAGTTGCTGCCGCTGCCGACTACTTCTACGACCGGCGTTGGATGGCGGCGGCCGTGTCGCTCGCGTTCAATACCGTCCCGGTGGAACGGAACGGCGCGCGGGGACGGGACGATGCCGTCGCACTGCTGGACTGCCTGCTCGACCAGGACTGGAGCATTCTCGTGTTCGCGGAGGGGACACGGTCGCGCACGGGCGTCATCGGTCCACTTCAGTCCGGCGCCGCCGTGCTGTCCGCTCGGCACCGGGTCCCGATCGTCCCCGTCTACATCGGCGGCACGCACGCGACCATGCCGCCCGGCCGTCGCTGGATGCGCCGGCGTCCCAGTGGACGGCGGCAGCACGTACGCGTCGCGTTCGGTGCACCGATCGCTCCCAGGCCGCTCGAGCAGCGCAGAGAGGTGATGGAACAAGTGCGGCTGTTCTTCGAATCACAAGGCGCACCTACCACGCCGAACCGGCGGATAGCCACCAACCGGGAGCAAGCAGTGACCACCACCGCCGGCGGGCGATGACACGCGTCTTCCTGAGCGGTGGCAGCGGCTTCATCGGCGGAGCCCTCTGCGAGAGGCTCGTCGACCGCGGGGACGAAGTGGTCGCGCTTGCCCGCTCCGACCTCGCTGAAGAGGTCGTCGCAACCAGGGGTGCTGAACCGTTGCGAGGCGACGCGCTCGACGAGGACCGCATCGCAGCCGGCATGAGCGGCTGTGAGGTCGCTTACCACGTCGCAGGCGTCAACTCGCATTGCCCCAACGATCCGGTCGAGATGATGCGCGTGAACGTCGGCGGCGCCGAGGCGGCGGTCCAGGCGGCGGCGCGCGCCGGCGTCTCGCGCGTGGTCCTCACGTCGTCGGCGGCGGCAGTCGGCGAGGCGCAGGGGACGGTCGGTCACGAGGACTCGCCACACCGCGGGTACTACCTGTCGCTCTACGACCGATCGAAGCATGAGGGTGAGCAACGGGCGCTCAGTGCAGGCCGCCGCCTTGGCGTCGAGGTGATCGCCGTCAACCCGTCCTCTGTACAGGGGCCAGGGCGCGCATCGGGTAACGGCAAGATCCTGATCGACTACCTGAACGGCAAGCTGCCGGTGTTCGTCGACGTGTACATCAGCGTTGTCGACATCGCCGACGTTGCAACGGGGCACCTGCTAGCCGCCGCGCGCGGCCGGCCCGGGGCGCGTTATGTGCTCAACGGCGCGACGGTGCGGGCGCAGGAAGCGCTCGAGATCCTCACCGAACTCACCGGCGTGCGCGAGCCCGTGCGGATGGCGCCTCCGATGCTCGCCCGCAGCGTCGCAACAGTCTCCGAGGGCATCGGCCGCGCGCGCGGCAAGACGAGCTCGCTGTGCCGCGCGCGCATGCGCACGATCCTGCACGGCCACCGCTACGACGGGTCGCGGGCGTCGCGCGAGCTTGGCCTCGTCTACACGCCTCTGACAGAGACGTTCCGCCGGACGGTCGACTGGGCCCGCGACCAGGGCCTGGTCACGAAGTAGTCACCTCGCGGGTTGGAGCTTTCTCATCCGGCTCTCCCTGCCGCGCGGCCTCAGCCTGCTCTGCTTGCAGCTTGTCGATGGCCTCGTTCATCTGCTGGACCCAGCCGCCGAGCTCCGTGCTCAGCACGGCTTCGCCTCCGGTCACGAGTGTCTCCAGGGCGGCACCGTCTTGCTCTTGCGGAGTGAGCGCGGTCCATTCGCGTTGAAGACGCGCGAGCTTGCTGGCCGACTGGTTGTAGGCCACGACCGTGTTGTCCACCTGGAGGTGGGCCAGGTACGAGAGCGCCGCGCCGGAGATCGCCGTAGTGAGCCCGATCCAAATCTCCGCGCCGGCCGCGGCCACGATCGCACCCGCCCCTCCGGCAGCCACCGCCACCAGCTGGAAGACACTGCGGCCCCGATCCAGCTGAGCGATGCGGCCGTGGTAGTAGCGCAGCTGATCGCCGATCCGAATCTCGAGGTAACGCGCCGCGTCGAGTCGGCTCAGCCCGTCGTCGTTGCGCGCCGAGCCGTACATCGCGGGCGGGAGCGCACCGTCGTACGGAGCCAGCGTGCCGCTGCTGGCTTCGGTTTGCATCAGGTTCGCCTCGATCGCGCCGAGCTTCTCGGCCAGGACATGCGGCCGCGCGGCGAGGTCGTGGTCCGGCATCCGCGCGTCGCCGTAGATCCCGGTGCGCGTGCGGTAGCGATAGATCTCGCCCTTCACCGACTCTCCCGCACCGCGCAGCAGCACCCAGCGCTTTCCGGCGGCCCTCCGGTTCGCGAGCGCGATCAGCACCGATATCAGGATCGGCGCGGCGACCACGATCCAATGCAGCGCGGCGCTGTTGATCGCATTCTCGAGCAGTGCGAGGAACGTCGCGACAACACCCAGCCCGAGGATGGAGGTCTGGAAGCGCTCGAAGGTCTTCCGCAACTCGCCGGCATGCCGGTCGTAGGTGGCGAACGTGCGCCAGGCGTCCTTGAGTATCGGCTCGTCTTGCAGCTCCCAGGCGAGCTGGCGGGACAGCTGACCGGGCTCATCGCCTTTGAAGCCCCGGATGTCGCCGCGCGCCACGATCTGACGAACCGAGGCATCGGCGCGCGATTGCGCAATGTCGTCGGCGGCCCCTCCAGTCCCTTCGATCACGAACAGCGGCCACCCGCGTATGGCAGCTTCGAGCGCCTCGGCTCGTGCCACCGATCCACCGCCGGCGAGCACCATGACGACGGGGGCGTCGACGGCGAGTGCCTCGGCGACTGCGATCAGGAGGGGCGTCTCGCCACCCCACTCCGTGGAGTCGGCCAACACGAAGTGCGTGTGGTGCGGCTCCAGCGCAGTGCCGTCGGCCGTCGGCGACCCCGGATAGGTCACCTTGCCCGCCGGCGAAACGCCGACGAGTATCGGCAGCGCGCTCGGTCGCTCCGAACGCGCGGCCCCCATCAACGCCATGACGCCGGAAGCCGTACCTCCGTCGACGACGGCAGCATCGGCCCGCGCCGCCGCCGACGCGACCGCCGGCCCCAGCAACCCTGCGGCCCGCTCGCGCTGCTCGCCCTGGAGCTCGTCGGCGCCGCCGCAGACGAGAATCACCGGACGCCCGGCCTTGGCGCCCAATCCGAGCGCGCCCAGGAGGCCGCGCGCGTCGTCGCCCGAGCGAGCGGCGACCAGAGCGGCGCGATTGCCGTTGTCGAACGAGACGTTCAAGGGCCGGCCGTTGCCTTCGACCCGGTGGGTCATCTATAGGCCGATCATCTCGCGCCGGCTCGCAGATATCCAGGGCAATGACCGGAGCCGGGACCCTTGACTTCGCATCCGCGATAGGTAAAGGATCGGCCTTCGAGCGCTGGGAGGTCCAATGAGCGCAAGCTCGCGGTACGACGTCATCGTGGTCGGCTCCGGTTTCGGAGGCGGGATCGCCGCCTGTCGGCTGGCGGAGGCCGGCAAGCGGGTGTGCGTACTCGAGCGCGGGCGCCGCTTCGCACGCGACGACTTCCCCGACCAGCCCGAGCAGGCGCCGGGCATGCTCTGGCACGAGAAGGCCAACCCGGGCGGGCTGTTCGACGTCCGCCTGATGCGTGACCTCACCGTGATCACGGCCGCCGGAGTCGGCGGCGGGTCGCTGGTCTACGCGAACGTGCAACTGCGAGCTCCGGCCGCCGTTTTCGAGCACGGCTGGCCCGCCACCCTGACGCGCGACGAGCTCGAACCGTGGTACGCCCGCACGGAGGAGGCGCTCGAGCCGCGCACGACGCCGCCGGAGCCGGCGCTCGCCAAGGTGCGGGCGTTCGCGGCGACCTCGCGCGCCGCCGCGCGCGAGGCCGAGCTCTTGCCGCTCGCAGTGCACTTCGGCGCTCCACGCGCGCATCCGTTCAGCGGCGTCCAGCAGGAGGGCTGTCAGAACCTGGGCCGTTGCGACCTCGGCTGTCCGGTACATGCCAAGAACACCGTCGACATCACGTACGTGGCGCGCGCGGAAAGCCACGGCGCCGAGGTGCGGCCGCTCCATCTCGCGGACGGGCTCGAGCCGCCGGGCCGCCCGGGCGAGGCCTGGACGGTGGCCTACCGCAACCTCGAAACGCGCGAACGCGGGACTCTCGAGGCCCCGACGGTCGTGCTTGCAGCCGGGACGATCGGCTCGCCGCGCCTTCTCCTGACCAACCGCCGCCGACTCCCCGGCCTCTCGGCCGCACTCGGCAGCCGCTTCTCGGGCAACGGCGACGCGCTGGCGATCGCCTTCGACCCAGGCTCGCCGGACGTTCGCGGCGCGCGCAACGACTACGGCCCAGTGATGACAAGCCGCATTGACTACAGCGGCGACCGTCAGCTGATGGTGGCCGACGGCGGCTTGCCCGCGAACTTCAGCGTCCTGCTCGACGTGGCGCGTGGCGTGAACGTGATCAGAGGCTGGCGCCGCTGGCTGCTGCGCGTTCGCGACGCGCTCGTGCGCCTCGGATGGAGCGACCAGCCCGTTCATCCACGCGAGCTGGAGGTCGCAGAGCGCGAACCCGATACGGACGCGCTGATCTTCCTCCTGATCGGGCGCGACGCCGCCGATGGGCAGATGCGCCTGTCCCCGCTCTTCAAGCGCTTCGACATCCGCTGGCGCAAGGACGGCAGCGCCGCCCTTTTCGCGCAACTCGAGCGGACGGCTGACGAGCTCGCGGGCGCGGCCCAGGCGAAACCGTTCTACGCGCTCGAGGCCGGCCCACTCAGCAAGTTCGCCACCGTGCACCCGCTCGGCGGCTGCCCGATGGCCGACGACCCCGGCCGCGGCGTCGTCGACGAGTTCGGAGCCGTCTATGGCTACGACGGTCTCAACGTATTCGACGGCTCGATCGTGCCGACCGCGCTAGGCGTCAACCCGTCGAAGACGATCGCCGCTCTGGCGGAACGCGCCAGTGCACGACTGGTCGAGCAGGCTGCGTGAGCGCCGCCTGGCACAACCACACGGGGAACCAGAGCTGTCAAGCGCGCGCGATAGTGCGGCCTTCGTCCACGGACGAGCTCGTCGAGCTCGTCCAGCGCGCCGAGCGCGAGGGCACGACCGTCCGCGCGGTCGGAGCCGGCCACTCATGGTCAGACGCGGCGCTCTGCGATGGCTACGTGATCAAGCCGGACAACCTGAGCGGCGTGAGCCGCGTCGAGGGCCGGCTCGTGCGCGTGCTCGGCGGCACGCCCATCCACGCGCTGAACGACGAGCTCGATCGCCTGGGCTTGGCGCTGCCGAACATGGGCGGGTACGACGCTCAGACGATCTCCGGGGTCGTCTCAACCTCGACCCACGGATCCGGCCTCGGCTGGGGGCCGTTCCCCGACTTCGTGCGCTCGCTTGATCTGGTCGTGGCGGGCGGCGAGACGATCCGGCTCGAGCCAAGCGACGGGCCGAGCGACCCAGCTGCGCCGCCGGATCCACCCTGGCGCCTGGTCCAGGACGACGCGAAGTTCTTCGCCGCGGTGTGCGGAATCGGGACGCTCGGACTGATCAGCTCGGTCGTCCTCGAGGTCCGCGAGAAGTTCTGGCTGAACGAGGTCCGGACACTCTCGACGTGGGAGGAGGTCCGAGACACCGTGACGGAGCGCGGCGTGCTCGGCAACGGCGATCACTACGAGCTGTTCGTGAACCCGTATCCGATGCAAGATGGCCGCCATCGCGTGCTCGTTACGCGACGGGATGACTGCGCTAATCCAGTTGACCAGCCCGAGGACAAGCTCGAGCGGCATCCGCTCACCGAGCTGGAGTCGTCGCTCCCTGTCACGGGATTCGTCCTGCGGCTGATGGCGCGCTGGTGGCCGGCGCTGATCGCCAGCCGTTTCGACTCGCTGCTCGAGGGCATGGTCGACGATGGCTACGCGAACGTCTCGTACAAGGTCTTCAACATCGGCGAGGCGAACCACCTGCCCGCCTACTCGATGGAGCTCGGCGTCACGCTGGAGGACGATCGCCACCTCGAGGCCGTCGACCGCATCCTGGAGATCGCAGCCGAGCGCCGTAGTCGGGACCGGATCTACCACACCTCGCCCTTCTCGTTGCGCTTCGTCGCGCCGTCGCGCGCGTACGCGTCGATGATGTACGGCCAGCCGACGATGATGATCGAGCTGATCATGGTCGCCGGCACCAAACGTGGTGAAGAGCTCCTGGCCGGCTACGAGCAGCGACTCGCCGATCTCGGTGTGCGTCCGCACTGGGGCCAGATCAACGCGCTCACCCGTGAGCGGATCGAGTCCCTCTATCCGCGCTGGGACGACTGGCTCGCCGTGGAGCGCGAGTTCAACTCGTCGGGAGTCTTCGACTCGCCGTTCACTCGCCGCGTCGGCATCTCGGGACGCAGCTAAGCGCTGTCGTCGTCCCCTTCGGACTCCTCGCGCGCGCTCTCTTCGGCAGCCTCGCGATCCGTGAACTCGCGCGGCGAGGCCGGTGGCCGCTCGCCTGCCGTCGCCTCCTCGATCGCGCGATGGAGCTCAGCCGCGCGACGCTTGCGCGCGTCCTCGTCGTCGGTCGTCAATCAGTCCTCCGCGAGCAGCACTGAGATCTGGTCGTGCCACGCTTGGGCTTTCGAAGACGCCGAGTCGGCTGTCTCCTTGCCAACGGCGACGGCGGACTTCAGCGACGGGTCGCTCTTCTTGAGCCCGCTGTCGATGCCGGGGTGGTCTGTCTGGCCGTCGATCCAGGTCCTGAGGCTGGCGGCTGATGCGGCGTCGAACACGCCCAAATCACGGTACTGCTTGCGCTGGCCGAACCAGACCTCCTGCCACCAGTGGTCGGACACGGGGTCGTGCCAGCTGATGTAGCCGCCGCGCAGGATCGTGCGCGGCTTCGTGATCGCGCCGGTGAAGCTGTAGCGGACCGCCGGCGAGGTGACCGGGTCGTAGAAGCGCGGCGTCAGGAAATCCGACACGAGGATGTCGTTGACCGTGTAGGCGAACTCGGCGGCCTCGGACGGATCGCAGACCTCGACGAGGAACTCGACGCGTCCCTGGCCGCGCTTCGGCGAGCGACCCGGGATGACGCGCTTGCCAAACGGGTCGGCGACCATCTCGAGCATCTCGTGCGACGCGGTCAGCGACCAGCTGTCGCTCATCGTGATCAGCGCGAACGGCTGTCCGTCCTTGTCGAGGTGCACGCCCGCGGCCCCTGGCTGCCCGATGTCGTCGCGCACGATCATCGGCCAGTAGCCGATGGGCACGTCCTCGAGGCGTGGGAACGCGTCGACTGTTGCCTCGATCTGCCACACCGGACCGAAGTCGCGCGAAGTCTGCCGCTGCAGCGAAGCCGCGACGCGGGCGACGTCCGAAGCGTCGTGGCCATCCACCTCGGAGACGAGTGCGAGGTTGTACGTCAGCATCTTGCGACCCTACGTCCGCCGCGACCGCGAACGCAATCGCCGAAGGGGGCTAACCAGTCAAGCGGACCTGAACCGTGTCGCTCGTGTGGCCGCTGTCGTCGGCGGCGCTCGCGCGGACCACGTAGCGGCGGTCCTCCAGCACGAGCGGGTGCACGACCGTGAACTCGGCGCCCGTGACGGGAAAGCTGTAGGTGGCCGGCGGCAGGTCGTCCTCGGGCGAGGCAACCGAGACGACCAGCTGCGCCGGGCGCGGTTCGTGCGGCTTGCGTCGCCGGAACCGGCACGTGACGACCGCATGCCCGCCCTCGCGGCGAGCACTGATGCGCGGCTTAGGCGGCGCGGGCGGCGGCGGCAACAGGGCGGCGCGGCGCGGGTCGTACTCGATGGCGTCCTCATGAAACGCCAGCGGGGCCTTCCACTGGCTGTGCTGGCGCGGGCCGACCGGACTGTCGCTCTCGGCTTGCCAGCGCGCCTTGGTGCTGCCCCAGCGTCCCGGCCACCCAACCCAGCGCGGGGAGCGTTGGGCGAGCTGCTCGACCCGGGGGGAGACACGCCCGCCCTCTCCGTCGGCCACGTCGTCGACAAGCGGAGCATCGTGGCGGCCGGCCACCGGGTAGGAAGCCTGCGAGCCGCGGGCAACGAACACCACCGGCCGCTCACCCTGCTTCTCGACAACGGACCAGGCGCAGCGCTGCCCATGCTGGTGCTGCGCGAACGTCATCGTCTGCGGCTTGCCGTCACTGCCGAGGCCGATCTGGACCATCTCCCAGTCGCCCTCGTGCAGGCCGAACCCCAGGAACGCCTTGTTGTTCCACAGGTAGAAGAACCAGTACTGAAGCCAGGCCCCGCCTTTGCTGTCGACGGCGACGTGGCCGCTGACGACGTCGTTGTACGGAGGCCGGTGCATCTCGCGCCCCGCCAGCACGTAGTCCTTGCCGACGAAGTCGAGGAAGTCGCCCGGCTGGACCGTGTCGCCGCTCGCGTACTTGCTCGCGCCCAGGAATTCGAGGCCAAGCTGCGACCCGCCGCGACTTGCCTTCGCTGCCGCGATCACGCGGCCATTCGCACGCTTGAGCGCGTTCACCTCCTTGCCGTCGTCCGACACGCGGTCGGTCATGATCGCGGGCGAATCGGCGAAGAAGCTCCCCTGCGAGTCGTACGCGAGGACGGGGCAGTAGCGCTCGAGGAGCTCGGCATCGGTGGGCGCCACAGGGCGATGCTAAGGCGCGGGCTTGACCGCGTGGGATCGGTAGGTCTAGCGTTGCCTGAAGAGAGTCCGAGGAGGCCCGCCATGCGCAGTCAACCTCCGGCACCTTGCAGCCGTCGCCTGTGGCTGCTGTTGGCTCTTGCTCTGACTCTGGTGGGGCCTGCCGGCGCCGGTGCAGCAGGTGCGAGCATGAAGACGGTCACCGTGGTGGTGACGGACGCATCGTTCGACACCAACCCCAACTCTTCGACCTGGGGCCACGTTACGTCCAACCCGCCCGGGATCGACTGTCCGGGCGAGTGCAGCGCGGCCTTCGCGGCCGGGAGCGACTTGACGCTGACCGTGGAGCGTGAGCGGGGCTACCGGTTCGCGCGCTGGGATGTCTTCGGAAACGATGTAGGCACCCGTTGTGACAAGGCACTTGTCTGCTCGCTCACGCTCGATCAGGACGGTCAGGACGTGACGGCCGAGGCGTCGCTCTACCCGGAGGCCGAGCTGGTCGCTGTACCCGAGGGCGCAGGCACGCTTACGATCGACCCGGTCGAGGCCGGCCGCAGCGATGCCACCTGTGCCGTCGAGGTCCCGATCTTCAATCCACTGCCGACGCCCTGCACACCCCGCTATCCGAACGGAACGCGCGTGACCGTCACGGCGCTCGCAGACCCGACAGTGCCCGGCGCCCACTTCGTACGCTGGAGCGACTTCCGCTGCGGGCGGGGGCCGTCGTGCAGCGTCACGATGAACGGCGACCGCAATCTCAGCGCGTTCTTCACGCCCGTCTACCTAAGCGTGTGGGGCGGATCCTTTGGCCCTGTCACGCTGTCCCCACCCGGCACGACGTGCACTCTCCCGTCGGACCCCGAGCCGAGCGATCCTCCCTGCCAGCTGGCGTACCCGCTCGACAGCAACGTGAAGCTGCAGCGCGACCCCGCGGCGGCGCAGGTCGCGACCGACGCATGGACCGGCTCGTGCATAGGCGCCGGCCGCACGTGCACGGTGAACATGCGCAAGGACGAATTCGTGCGCGCGGGCACCGCACCGGACTTCGACATCCCAACGCCCGCCGGCTTGCCGGTGACGCTCATCTACGGGGGACCGAAGGGCGGCAAGATCTCGCTCACGCCCAAAACGGGGAGCCCGCGCAGGGGCACGACCTGTAAGCGCACGTGCACGCGCCAGTACTCGCGCAACCAGCGCATCGTGCTGCACGCGACCGGCTCTCGTCGAGTCAGGTTCGTGCGCTGGGCGGACGTCGGGTATCCGTTCGCAACGCGAACGATGATCATCGGGAACCGCAGTGCGGTGAAGGCGGTGTTCGTGCGCCGCTGACCGGCGGCGACAGGATCGTCAGCCCGCCGGCAAGCGTGCGCGAGCCAGCCGCACCAGCGAGTCGAACGGGGCGCACGCGTCACAGCCGTGAAGCTCGACCGTGCGCACGCCGCCGACCGCGATCACCCTGCCATCCGGGCTGAACCGTGCCCCGCCCATCCGGCTCTTCTGGATCACGAACAACTTCGTCTCGAGCCCCGGATCCCACACGGTCGCCTTGCCGTCGCGGCTCGCGGTCAGGACGAAGCGGCCATCCGGGCTGAATTCGGCGTCGACGATGTCGGCGCCGTGGCGGAGGATGGCGGGCGGGGACTGCAACCGCTGGACGGCCCAGACCCGGACCGTGCCGTCGGTGCTGACCGCCAGGATCTGACCGCCAGCTCGATCGAAGTCGACGTCGGTCACGTCGCGCGGGCTGTTCGTGGCGGCGTGTGCCCGAGAGGCGTCGCCGCTCAGGTCGTACGCCGCGACGCCTCCGTCCTCCATCCCAACCACAACCCGCCCGCCGCCCGCCGTGATCGCGGCAGCCTTTGCGCCGTCGCGAACGGGGCTTGGACCAGCCGGCGTCCCGTCGGCGACGTGTGCGAGCGCGACGGCGCCCTGGTCAGTCACCGCAAGCATGCGCCCGTTCGGGCTGAAAGCGACGCTTTCGACCCGGGAGCCCGTCCGCAACTGCCCGCGGCGGGCGCCGGATCTGGGGTCCACGAGCGTCACGCCGCTGTCGCCTCCAAGGGCGACGAGCCGCCGCGGGTCGAGGCTGAACGCGGCGCCGGCCGCCACGAACGGCAGCCGCGTCGAGCGGCCGTTGCGCGCGTCCCAGATCGTTGCCCGGTACGACTTGTCGACCCCGGCGACCTCGCGGGCATCGCTGCTCCACGGAGCGCAGCCCGTCGGGCGTTCGCACGGCGGCGTCACGAGCGGGCTCACGCCCATGCCGCCGCTCAGTGGTACCGCGGCACCGTGGACGAGATCCCAGATGGCGGCGCGCCCATCCGGGTTGACCGCCAGCAGGCGGCGACCGTCCGGGCTGAAGGCAACATCGGCGTTCGTCAGGGGCGGGCCCGGAAGCTCGGTCGTGCCCTGCCGCGCTGCCCAGAGGCGGGCGCTTCCGTCGGCCGAACCGGTCAGCACGAAGGCGCCCGACGGGCTGAAGCGCGCGACGGCGACCGCATCGGTGTCGCCTGCGAGCACGTGCTGCAGGCGGCCGCCGGCGGTCCAGATCATTGCCCGGCGGTCATCGCCGGCGGTCACGATGTGCCGCCCGTGGCGGCTGAACGCCACCGAGTTGATCTGACCTCCCTGACGGAGCGTGGCGATGCGCCGCCCATCGGCCGCCCGCAGAACAGCAGTCCCGGAGGAACTCGCGGTGACGAGCCGCCGGCCGTCGGGGCTGAAGTCCACATAGGTGATCGAGCCCCGCTGCTTGTGGCAGGACCCCGAAGGCGATGGGCGGCGTCTGCCGTGCGGCCGGACCGTCCACAGGCAGGAGACCCCCGATCCGTAGCCGGCCAGTACCCGGCGGCCGTCGGGGCTGAAGGCGGCGACGGTCACCAGCGGGTTTGGGCCGACGTCCGCCCGCAGCGTTGCGACCCGGGCGCGCGGCGCGATCGTCCACACCCGCACACTCCCGTCCTCGCCAGGAGTCAGCGCCTCGCGGCCGTCGCGACTGAAGCGTGAGAAGACGAGCCTGTCCTGACCGGCTCCGGGCAGCCGCTCAGGCGCGCCACTGCGCTGGAGATCCCAGACCTGCGCCGAACCGCGGTCGGTGGCAGTGATGACCCGCCGGCCGGCACGGTCGAACGCCGCACTCCACACTTCGCCGCCTACGTGCAACTGCCGTAGGGGGTGCCCGGCGCGGTCCCAGATCCGCGCGGTTCCGTCGGCGGACGCGGTGACGATCCGGCGCCCGTCGGGGCTGAACGCAACGGTGTTGATCGCGCCCGTGTGGCCCATGAGCGACGCCAGCCGCCGGCCGCTGCGCGCGTCCCAAACGTTCGCACTGCCATCCTCGCCGCCGCTCACGGCGAGTCGGCCGCTCGGGGAGAACGCCACATCATTTATTGGGCGCGGTTCATCGCCACGCAGGATGTGCGACCAGGTGGACGCGGCAACCGACTCACGCAGGGCGCGCGTGACCAGCGCGCTGTGGCGCAGCGATGCCGCCTTGAGCGCGAGCTTCAGAGCCTGCTCGGGATCGTCCTGCACGGCATTGATCGCGCGCGCGGCGTATGCCTGCGACCTCGCCGTCTGGCGCTGGATGTAGGCGAGCGTTCCGAGGACGACCGAGACCCCAAGCGCGACCACGACGCCGCTCAACACGATTGCCTGCCGCCGAGCCGATGCCCGGCGGCCCGCAGCGATGTATGCGACCTGCTCAGGCGTTGGCGGCTCCTTGTGCGTGCCGCGCTCCTCGAGCCAGCGCTCGGCCGCGCGCAGGTCGCCGCCTCGCAGCAGATAGCTCCGGTCGCGGTCCATGCGAAGCCACTCGGCTGTCCGCTGGGTCAGCCTGGCGTGCGCGTCGAGCCATTGCTCGTCGGTCTCGAGCGCGTCGACGAGCGTTGTCACGGCCGTACCGAAGTCGTCGCTGTCACGCGCGAGGATCCAGTTCGGGCGCTCCAATGCAGCGGGGACGTTGAGCCCGTCGACCGGCCGGTGAAGCACCGGGATGAGGCGCTTGTTGAGCGCCTCCGCGTGGGCAAGCTCGTCAGCGCAGACGCGCGACACGAGCGAATCTGGTGTCAGGACGAAGATGACGGCCTTCGACGCCTCGATGCCGGCCCAGACGGTCGCCCGCCAGTCAGACGCACCACCGCGGATGTCGTCGGTGTCGATCCAGACCTCCTTGCCGCGCGCCTCGAGCGCGGAGGCGAGGCGCGACTCGACGTAGTCCTTGTCGCGGCGCGAATACGAGATGAACGCGTCGGGGCGATCTGAGGAGATTCCGGGAGGCTGCACCGCGGCGTCCGCCACCTTGCGATTCAAACCGATGCGCGTACGCGCGACAACGAGCGACCGACGTGGAAAGCCTGTGCGTCGTAGGCCTGTAGTCATCCGTGCGAACGACGACGGGGCCAGCCGCCGGGTGGATGATCGGTACATGGACAGTGGCGTCGACATCCGCCCCCTCGGTCGCAACGACCGCTCCGCGTTCGCGCGCTTCTTCGATCGCCTGAGCATGGACTCGCGCTACAAGCGCTTCTTTGCCCCGATCCCGCGGCTGCCGGAGCGCACCCTCGACTCCATGGTCGACGTCGACGGCCGGCGCCACAGCGCCGTCGCCGCCTGGCGCGATGACGAGCTGATCGGCGAGGCGCGCTACGTGGCGTTCGCCGACGAGAGCGCCGAAGTCGCGGTGAGCGTCCGCGACGACTGGCAGCGCCACGGCATCGGAACCGTGATGCTGCTGCGGGTGATGTCAGACGCCGCGCGCAACGGCTTCTGCCGGCTGACGGCGAACTCACTGGCGCAGAACAACGGCGTGCGCACGCTCCTGAGCCGCGCCGGTTTCGTCCGGACCGGCACGGAGGCCGGGACGTCGGAGTGGGAACGCAACGCCTGCCCGGTCGTCACCGTCGTCTGAGTAACGCGCGGTGCTCAGTGCACCGAAGCGAGTGCCGCTGCCACATCCAGGACGCCGCCTCATGCCACGGTCTCCGGGGTCTTCTCCACCGCGTCGGCGGCCTCAGTGTCTGGTGGCGCACTGATCGTGGCGAGCGTCGCGGCGTCGCGAGCCGCGAAGTACCCCTGGCCCTCGATCGAGATGCGTGGGACAACCCGCTCCATCCAGCGCGGCATCCACCACGCGGACTTCCCGAGCAGCGTCATCACCGCCGGGACGAGCATGCAGCGGACGATCGTCGCATCGATCGCGATCGCCACGGCCAGCCCCACCCCGAACTCCTTGACGATCGGGTCGCCGTTCAGAACGAAGCTCGTGAACACGCACACCATGATCAGCGCGGCGGAGGTGATGACCCGTCCAGTGTTCGCGAGCCCCTCCACGACCGCCCGCACGGGGCGGCCGTGCTCGTGGTAGTGCTCCTGGATCTGCGTGAGGAGGAACACCTCGTAGTCCATCGAGAGACCAAACAAGATCGCGAACATGAGCAACGGCACGAAGCTCACGATCGGGATCCCGCCGTCCAGACCGATCAGGCTCGCGCCATGACCTTCTTGGAACACGAACGTGAGCACGCCGTAAGCCGCGGCGACCGACAGCAGGTTCATGACCGCTGCCTTCAGCGGCACCACCACCGTCCGGAACGCCAGCAGCAGGACGATGAAGCTGAGTCCGACGACGATCAGGATGATCGACGGCAGCTTGTCGCTGATCCGCTGTGCGAGATCGATGTAGGCCGCGGTCTGTCCGCCGACGTAGGCGGTCAGGTTGGTGCCCTTTAGGGCCTGCGGGATCACGGTGTCGCGCAGGTTGTTGACGAGGTCCTCAGTCGCCGGTGACGACGGCGCGGTCTTCGCCACGACCGTGTAGACCGCGGTGTCCCCCGATTTGTTGAGCGTCGGCGGAGACACGGACTGGACGTTGTTCGCCTTGGCCATGTCCTTCTGCAGCGTGCTGAGCCTGGGGTCCGTGGCGGGTGACTCGGCCTGCTTCTTCTTCGTCGCGAGCTCGTCCGACTGCGACTTTGTCTTCTGCTGCGCCTGTTGCTGCGCCTGCTGCTGCGTCAGCCCGGCTGCCAGGCCCTGCTGCACGATCTGGTTCTGCTGCTGCTGAAGCTGCTTCTCCTGCTTGTTGATCTGATCGAGGTTGTTCTGGTCCGGTTGTGCCTTGGAGCCGAGCTTCACCGCCACGAGCAGTGGCCCGTTGCTCCCGACCCCGAACCCTTCGCTCATCAGGTCATAGGCCTGGCGGGCAGTGGTCGACTTGGGCAGGGCGCCGACGTCGTTCTGCCCGAGCGTCAACTGCAGGACGGGTATCGCGAGCACGGCTAGTACCACGACGCTCGCGAGTGTCGATCGCCAGGGCCTTGCCGCGACGCCCCGCGCCCAACGGGTCCAGCCGTGCGGCTGGTGGTCGTCGGGATGCGTCCGTCCGACCTTGACCCGCAGCGAATCGATCCGCGGCCCGAGCGCGCCAAGCAGCGCCGGCAGCAGCGTCGTCGCCGCCAGCACGGCCACGACCACCGCGACTGCCGCGGTATAGCCGAGCGTGGTCACAAGCGGAATGCCCGCGAAATAGAGCGAGCACAGCGCGATGATCACCGTCCCACCTGCGAAGACGACTGCTCCACCGGCCGTGGCCGCCGCTCGCGCGATCGACTCGCGCATCTCCATGCCGTCGCGCAGCTGGAGCTTGTGGCGGGTGACGATGAAGAGCGCGTAATCGATCCCGACGCCGAGGCCGATCATCGTCGCGAGCGTCGGCGAAACGCTCGGCACCGTGGCTATCTGCTCGATGAGCCTGATCGCCGACAGGGTGCTGATCACCCCGAGTAGCGCGGTGGCGATCGGCAGTGCCATCGCGGTGGCGGTGCCGAACGCGAACAGCAGGATGATCACGGCTGCGCCCAGGCCGATTGCTTCGCTCACCTCCGTGCTGGGCTTCGAGAGCGCCTTGCCCACGTAGCTGCCGACCGCGGTCTTCATCCCGGCGTCGCGCGCCGGCTGGGCCGCGTCGAGGACCGCCTGCGCCTCATCCTTGGTCAGGTCTCCTTGACCGACGTCGAGCGTGACGGGGATGTAGGCCTCGGTCTTGCCCCTCGACAGCAAGGCCGACGCGTCGCTCGAAAGCGGGTTGACGACCTTGATCACATGGGGCGTCTTCTCGAGCGCCGCAACCGTGTCGTTGACAGCCTTCTCGCGCTTCGAGTCGGTGATCTTCCCGGTCTCGGTCTTGATGACCAGCGGGTTGCTGCCGTTCGCCTGTTCGGGAAGCCTCTGGTCGAGCCGATCGGTCGCCTGCGTCGATCCCATCCCGGGCAGGTTGAGGTTGTCGCTCGTCTTCTCGCCAACCGCGTGGGAGAAGACCACGAGCCCGGCCACCGCGACGATCCAGCCGACGATCACCGGCCAGTGGTGTCGGGTGCAGAAGCGACCAATGTGATAGAGCGGGCCAGTCATCTGAGTCCTCCGTCGGTTCGCGGGCAGAGCAATCCTCGCGGCCGAGCGCGCGGCGCCGCAATGGCCAGGACCCCAGGGTTTGCCCGAGGATTTCGACCAGACAAATCCCTAGTCAGTCAGCGCCTCGGCCAACTGGAAGCGGGAACGGATACCCAACTTGCGGTAGGCGCTCCGAAGGTGAAGCTCGACGGTCTTCTCGGTGACGAAGAGGCTTTGGGCGATCGCACGGTTCGTGAGGTCGCCATTGGCCGCCATCTCGGCCACGCGTCGCTCCGCCGGCGTCAGCGCGTTCACGCCCGTCAAGTCGAGCCGGGGGCGCCGTCCTCCGCCTGCCGTGAGGTCGGTACGTGCGCGCTCGGCCAGGGCGAAGGCACCGCAGCCAAGGGCGTGCTGCATCCCGAGCCGCAATACCTCGCGGCCCTCGCGCCTTCGGCGACGGCGACCCAGCTCCGCGCCGAGATCGGCGAACGCGTAGGCCAGCTCGAGTCGCGCCGGCGAGCCCTCGAGAACCTCGACAGCCTCCTCGAGCAGCTCGAGCCCGGCGTCACCGCCGATCGCCAGCCCGCCTGTTCGTAATGCCTGGCCGAGCGCGCCGCGCGCACCGACCTGCCGAGTGAGCTCGATCTGCTCTTTCGCCAGCTCCGCGGCCCGCTGCTCCTCACCGAGCGACGCGAGCGCCGGAGCCGCGAAAGCGCGCCAGCTGACCGGCCAGCGTAGGCCGAGCGCCGCGAGCCGCTCGCCGCACCACAGCAGATCGTTCACGCCCTCGCGCACTTGACCGCTCGCGATGCGCAGGCGCCCGCGACTCGTCAGGTATTGCTCCAGGTAGATGCGGTCCTCGGTGTCACCAAAGACGGCGCCGCGTTCGAGGGCCCGCTTCGCGGCCTCCAGGTCGCCGCGCTCGATGTACACGGCGATCGCCACAGCCGCGAGCTGCAGCACTGTGGCGTGCCTCCCACCGATCAGTGCTAGCCCGGTCTCAGCTTCGAGCTGCGCGTCGTCAAGCGCCCCGCGTGCGAGTGCGATCACAGCACGTTGCCCGTGCAGGACGCCCTGACGGGTCGCAAGGCCCTGTCGGCGCGACAGGTCCAACCCGGCGTCGATCAGCGCGGAGGCAGTGTCGTACGCCTCGCCCTGAACGAACGTCGTCAGCGCCATGAAGAGCGTGTTCGTCACAGCCTCCGCAGGCAGACCGCCGGCGACCGCGTCACGCGTTCTGTCGACCGCATCGGCGGCCCGGCCCCCGCGCATGAGTTCCTGCGCCGCAGCATGGACCTCGGCGACGGCGCCATAACGTGGCTCGCCTGCCGCCTGTTGCCGGAAGCTCGCCAGCCGGTCCGAAAGCTTCGCCCGCTGCTGCGGCACGGCAGCGGTCAGTATCAACAGGTCGCTCGCGAGGTCGAGCGAGCGCTCGCGCTCGTCGGGGCCAAGTTCTGCGGCAACCGACTCGACGACGCTCGCCGCCGCCTCCGCATGGCGCCCACCTGACACGACTGCGCACCGGGCCAGCAGCGATGCCGCAGTCGCTCGTCTGGCGGCCGACGTGGTCGTCGCGATCGCGGCCTGGAGGTGCTCTTCGGCAGCCTCGAACTCCATCGTGGCGAGCTCGCAATTGCCGAGCTCCTGCAGCAGCGCTCCGAGCTCGTCGTCCGGCGGCGGCTCGTCGATCGCCCTACGCAGATACCGCGCCGCGGCGTCTGGAAGGCCGCGCTGGGCAAGGCTTTGGGCCGCCGCGCCGAGCATCTCGGCGCGACGCCGATCGCCCGCCGGCACCGTCAACAGCAGGTGCGACGCAACGCGTTCAGGCGCCGCGCCGGTGGCTGTGAGCGTGTCGGCTGCCGCGTCGTGCCGCAGTTGTCGCTCGCCGGGTGCCATGTCCTCGTAGATCGCGGCCCGCACGATCGGATGGACGAACCTCAGCTCCTCCGACGGCATGAGCACGTCGGCCCGCACCAGGTCGTCGCCCGCCCGCCGTGTCGCGTCCTCACCCAACCCGGCGACTCGCGCGACCAGCCGGATGTCGGTCTCGTCGCCGAGGACAGCCACGGCCCGCGCGACTTCGATCGCATCTGGGCCGAGCGCGGCCAGGCGATGCAGCACAAAGCGACTCACGGCGCCAGAGCCGACGCTGGTGACCTCGGCAGTCGCATCTGCCGACGGCGCGACGCCGTTCGCTCGCAGCGCGCCGAGCAGCTCGCGAAGGAAGAGCGGATTGCCCGCGGTCGCGACGTGGCAGGCGGCGCAGAACTCAGTGGCGGCGTCCGGCCCCAGGGTGTCGCGGACGAGTGTTCGCACGCCCTCCTCGCTCAGCGGGTGTGGGAGCAGCGCCACCGCGCCCGCCTGCGCGACCAACTCCGGCCAGATCTCACCTGCATCGCCTGTATCCGGTGGACGCCCTGCAAGGAGCATCGAGACCGCAAGGCCGTCGATGCGGTGCGCGAGGTAATCGAGGAACCGAAGCGTCTCGGGATCCGCCCAGTGAGCGTCATCGACGCAGACGAGCACCGGCGCGCGGTCAGCCAGATTGACGACGAGCCAATAGAGCCCGTGGAACGTCGCGAAGCTTGCGTCGAAGCCACTCGCGTCGTCCGGGCTGGCATCGAAGAGGCGCGCCGCCAGGCCCGCCGCGCCCGCGAACACCTCCGCGCGCTCGTGATCCCCGAGGCCGACCAAGTCCGGCTCGAGTAGCTGTCGCACCACGCCGAATGCGAACTCCCGCTCGAGCTCCACGCCCCGGCCCTCGAGCACCAACAGCCCTGAGCGGCCGGCGTCCGCACACGCATCAGCCAGCAACCGCGTCTTGCCCATGCCAGGGGCGCCTTCGACGACCACGACCTGTCCCGCTCCGTCGTGGGCGGCGGCGATCGCGCGCTCAAGCGTCGCGAGCTCATGCTCGCGTTCGAGTAGCAGCGGCGGGTCCGCCTGCGACGGCGGGCGCTGCCCCCGGTTCGCTGGTGCTGCGTGCTGAGTCCTCATCCGGTGTGGGGATCGACTCCATGGTTCACCCTAAGGGAAGAATTGGGGCGGCTGCAGAGCAGCCGGGGGCAGCACGGCGGCCAGGAGGTCGACGAGCCTCTGTCCAGCGCTGCGGTCCGGGTCCTGCTTCGGGTCGTAGATCGTGACCTGCAGCCCGAGCGCTCGTGGATGCGTCAGCAGACGCCCAAGCACCGAGGTTGCTTCGAGGCTTGAAAAACCGCCTGCGAGCGGGCTATCGACCGCCGGCATCACGCTCGGGTCGAGCACGTCGACGTCGAAGTGAACCCAGTAGCCGACTGGTGCGACGGTGAGGCGCTCGAGTGCGCGTCCGAGGGCGGCGTCGGGCCCCGGGGCCCGGACCTGGCGCATTGGCAAATCCAGGATCGGCGAGTCCCGGAGTGCCGCGCCGCCGTAAGCCTCGTCGGTTTCATCGCGCCGGCCGATGTGCACTACGCGTGCGGCCTCGACGACCGGCCCCAGAGCTCCGGCCGCTTCCGGATCGCGGCCGACCGCGAGCGCCAGGTTCATGCTGCACGCCGAACCTGACGGCGACTCCTCGAGTGAGCCGAAGTCGGCGTGCGCGTCCAGGTACGCGACCGCCACGTCGCCCACGCGTTCACCGAGTCCTTGCAGCGCGCCCAGCAGGATGCTGCAGTCGCCACCGAGCAGCAACGGGAAGTACCCGAGTGCGACGACCTCAGCCACGCGGCTGCCGATTCGGACGTTGTACGCCGCGACGTCGGCTGCGTTCCGCACGCCGCGAGCCGGCCGCTCGAGGTCTCGATACGGCGCCTCAGGAACCACGTCACCGAAGTCGTGGCCGCCGATGCGGTCGGCAAGTCCGAGGCTCCGCAGGACTCGCGGCGCTTGGTCGACCGCGCGTGGACTCCCGTCGCGATATGTGCTGAGCCCTAGCGCCGACGGTGCTCCGAGGATCGCAATCTGCTCCGACATCCTCTCCACCGGTTCCCTCGGATACACGTGCTCAATCGCCCGAGGCGCGCGAAGATCGCTGGATGACGAACATCAACCTCGCCATCGCCGGTGCCACCGGCTGGGCCGGCAGCGCCATCGTCGATGCAGCGCTTGCCGCGCCCGACATCACGCTCAAGAGCGCGATCGCGCGCGGAAGCGCAGGTCAGGATCTCGGGACGGCGCTCGGCCGTGAGCCGCTCGGCCTCCCAGTGCATGGCAACGTGACGGCAGCGCTCGATGGCGTCGATGTGCTCGTCGAGTTCACCTCCCACGCACACGCAAAGGAGATCGCGCTCGCGTCGATCGCTAAGGGGGTGGCGGTCGTCATCGGCTCGAGCGGGCTCACCGCCGACGACTACGAGGAGGTCGACTCGCAGGCGGGCGCCGCCGGCGTCGGTGCGATTGCCGCCGGCAACTTCAGCCTCACGGCAGCGATGATGCTCGCGGGCGCCGAACTCGCCGCCCGTCTGCTCCCCCAGTGGGAAATCATCGATTACGCCGCCTCGACCAAGCCAGATGCGCCGAGCGGGACCGCGCGCGAGCTCGCCGAGCGGCTCCAGGAAGTCCGCGAGCCCGACGTCGACGTCCCAGTCGACCAGGTCGCGGGCAGCCCCGACGCCCGTGGCGCCACCGTCGCCGGCACCCAGGTCCACTCGCTCCGGATCCCGAGCTTCGTCGTCTCGACCGAGATCGTGTTCGGCGCGCCCGACGAGCGGCTCAGCATCCGGCACGACGCCGGCGGCACGGCCACTCCGTACGTGACCGGAGTCCTGCTCGCCGTCCGCCGCGTTCGCGACCAGGTCGGTCTACTGCGCGGCCTCGACCGGCTGCTGCTGGCCGAAGTAAAGGGCGCACCACCGCGCGACTAGGCCAACCCATGCGTGTATGCGTACCGGACCGCCTGCGCCCGATCACGCGAGCCCGTCTTCATCAGGATGCGGTTGATGTGCGTCTTGACGGTCGCCGGCGAGACCACGAGCTCCGAGGAAATCTCGGCGTTGCTCAGCCCGCGCGCGATCAGCGTCAGAACCTCCACCTCGCGCGGCGTCAGATCATCGGGCAAGGCCTCCGCCGGCGGCGGCTCCGGGCGATCCCCCTCGTCCACGACTGCCGCCACGAGGCGTGCTTGCACGGCTGCGTCGAGGTACGTATCACCTCGGTGCACAGCGCGGATTGCGCTCGCTATCTCGTCCGCGCCTGCGTTCTTCGTGAGGTAGCCACCGGCACCGGCACGCAGGGCCGGGAACAAGACCTCGTCGTCGGCGTAGGTCGTGAGGACGAGGACGCGCGTGTCCGGGCTCTGCGACTTCAGACGCCGTGTCGCCTCGACGCCGTCGACCCGCGGCATGTTGAGATCCATCAGGACGACGTCGGCCTGGTTCGCCTGCGCGGCCATGACCGCTGTCTCGCCGTCATGGGCCAGAGCGACGACTTCGATCCCATCGAGCAGCCCAAGCAACGTCTGCAGACCCTCGCGGACGACACGCTGGTCGTCCGCGACGACGACCCGAATCGGTCGTTGAGTCATACCGGCAGCGCGACCTCTACGCGGAATCCGTCACCAGCCGGCCCCGACGTGACCTGGCCGCCCAAGAGCTCGGCACGCTCACGCATCGCACTGAGGCCGTAGCCGCTACCGAAGCCGGCGAGCGCCGGTGTCGCATCGGCCCCCGCATGATCGGCCACGGTGAGCTTGACCTGATCCGGCGCGAACTCGAGCACCACGTCAGCATTCTGCGCGCCGCTGTGGCGCATGACGTTGGTCAGGGCCTCCTGCGCAGCGCGGTACAGCGTGAGCCCAGCCTCGCTTGGTACCTCGCGCGGCTCGCCGCGCACGGTGTACGCGACGGTGAGCGGTCCCGCGCCGAAGTCCTGGACGAGCCGCTCGAGATCCTCGATACCGGGTAGCGCTTCGCCTCGAAGCGTTCGCACGGCACGTTGCGCTTCCTCGAGACCCTCGGCAGCGAGGCGACGCGAGCGACCCAGCATCTCGTGGAGCTCAGGACTGACCGTTTCCCGTTCGGCCTGAAGGCGCGCGCCCTCGAGCTGCAGGCTCAGGCCGGAAAGGCTGTGCGCGAGCACATCGTGCAATTCGCGCGCGATGCGGCTGCGCTCCGCGACGGCGGCCGACTCGAGCTCGCGTTCACGCGCAGCCTCGAGCTCAGCCGTCGCGACCTCGGCGCGCAGACGATCCTCCTCTGCCCGGCGGTAGGTGCGCGCCATCACGAGGAGCAGAACCGCGAGCAGGATCGAGCTGCTGGTCGAGAGCGTGTGTGGGCTGCTCTCGGCGAGCAATGCAGCGATCACGACCGCAACCGTTGCTCCGGCCGTCAGCAGGATGCCGAGCCGGAGAGGCAAGCGGGCGCCGCACACATAGGCGACGAGGCTCAGGGCCAGCGCGCCGGCGCCAGACGGCTGGATGTAGACGAGCGCCGCCGCGGCGAGGGCAAGGACGACAAGCCCGCCGACGGTCGGCGCAAGCGATTCGTCGCCGGCGTCCAGTCGGCTTCCACGGGCGCGGATGACGGCAAATGACCCGACGAGCGCGACCAGCGACAGAGCCTTGACGAGACCGGTTCCGTGGGTCGCCAGGTGCGGCGCACTCGTCAGGGCCGAGACGATGACGGCGAGCAGCAGCGGGAGCGCAAGCAGCCGAAGGGCCCGCCGCTCCCGCGAGCGGCGGGCCTCCGCGATCTTCAGGACTGCCACCAACCGCGGCGAAGTCGCCATGTGCGCACCTAAGCCGTACGCGGCAGCGCAACCCACTCCCGGCCGGCGCGGGCCGCCGCGCGGCGTCGCCAGAGAATGGCGGCGCGCACAACCAGGTCGGTCGCGGCCATGAGAACGAGCGCCGCCACCCAGGCGGCAGCGGAGTGGACGCCGATCTCGGTCGAAAACCGAGCGATCGCCGGTCCGAGCCCGTGGGTCGCGGCGACGGCGAACCCCATGCGCGCAGCGAATGCGACGCCGGTGACAGCCATCGCGAGCGGCGTCGCCTCAGCGATGACGACGCCCGTCTCGCGATCGCCTTCGACCCGTGTGGCAGTCGCGCTGACGGCCCCGCAGGCGGCGCCGATCAGCAGGCAGGCGCCCACTAGCAGTCCGTCGGCTCCGGCGGTCGGCACGCTGTGGAGGAACGCGACGCAGATGACGCCGGCGATGATCACTGGACGCCGCAGCCGGCGGTCGGTCAGCTCGTGCCGGCGCATGTTGAAGAGAAGCAGGGCGAGGGCGGAAACACCGAGGATGTAGTCGAACGTGCTCATGCGAGGAGCATCCGCGAAGCGCGTGTTCCCGTCGTCGGCGCCCGGGTTGATCTTCCCCGTCAACCCTGGGATTGAGCCCCGCGGCGGCGGCGCTATGCAGTCGCGATTCGCGCTGCTGCGTCGAGCTCCAGGCGGGCGATCGACTCCTCGCGCATCTTGTACTTCTGCACCTTGCCGGTGACGGTCATCGGAAACTCGTCGACGACGATGAGGTAGCGCGGGACCTTGTAGTGAGCGAGCTTGCCGTTGCAGAACTCGCGGACCGCGTCGGCGTCGAGGTCCGACACGGCTTCGCGCAGAACAACCCAGGCGCACAGTTCCTCGCCGTAACGCTCGTCAGGCACGCCTACCACCTGCACGTCCGCAACCGCCGGGTGCGTGTAGAGGAACTCCTCCACCTCGCGCGGGTAGACGTTCTCGCCGCCACGGATGACCATGTCCTTGCTGCGCCCGACGATGTTGCAGTAGCCGCTGTCATCCATCGTCGCGAGGTCGCCGGTGTGCATCCACCCTGCGCGGTCGATCGCTTCGGCCGTCTTCTCGGGCTCCTCCCAGTAACCGAGCATCACGCTGTAGCCGCGCGTGCACAGCTCGCCGGCGTCGCCGCGCTCGACGGTCAAGCCCGTCTCCGGCTCGACGATCTTTACCTCTATGTGCGGCCCCGGCCGCCCGACGCTGCCGACGCGCAACTCGAGCGGATCGTCGACGCGCGTCTGGGTCGACACCGGCGAGGTCTCGGTCATCCCGTAGCAAATCGAGACCTCGGACATGTGCATGTCGGAGACCACGCGCTTCATCACCTCGACCGGGCACGGCGAGCCGGCCATGATCCCTGTGCGCAATGAGCTCAGGTCGAACTCGCGGAAGCGTGGGTGCTCGAGCTGGGCGATGAACATCGTCGGAACGCCATAGAGCGCGGTGCAGCGCTGCGCCTGAACGGCGTCGAGGGTCGCCTCGGGCTCGAACGTGGGCGCCGGTATCACGACGCACGCGCCGTGCGACGTAGCGGCGAGGTTGCCCATGACCATCCCGAAGCAGTGGTAGAAGGGAACCGGGACGCAGATCCGGTCCTCCTCGGTGATGTGGATCAGCTCGGCGACGAAGAAGCCGTTGTTCAGGATGTTGTGGTGTGTGAGCGTCGCGCCCTTGGGCGAACCGGTTGTGCCGCTCGTGTACTGGATGTTGATCGGATCGTCGAACGACAGCTCGGCCATCCGGCTTGCGATCGCGTCTGCATCGCTGGGCGCCGCCGCGAGCTCCTGCCAGTCGTCATCGCCGATGAACACGACCCGCTCGAGTGTTTCGACGCCTTCCGCGACTTCGGTCGCCATGCCGCGGTAGTCGCTCGTTTTGTAACCCGGTGAGCTGACGAGCATGCGGATGCCGGAGTGGCGCAGCACATACTCGAGCTCGTGCGTCCGGTATGCGGGATTGACGTTGACGAGGATCACGCCGAGCTTCGCGGTCGCGTACTGCACGAGCGACCACTCGGCGCAGTTCGGCGACCAGATGCCGACGCGGTCCCCGCGCTCGATCCCCGCCCGCAACAACCCGGTTGCGAGGCCGTCAACCGCCGCGTTGAAGTCGGCATAGGTCAGCCGCAGCGACTGGTGACACGACACGAGCGCATCGCGTTCGGGGACGCGGACGACGGCCGTCTCGAGGTTTTCACCGATCGTCTGGCCGATCAGCGGGGTTGTCGACACGCCGTGGGCATACGACAGGACTGAAGGCCCTGACACCCCGCCATTCTTTGCCCACGGCGTTGCGCTGTCAACGGCAACGCGACAGCCGTCGCCCTCAGATCGCCGCGGGCACCACGCAGAGCTCCGGCCGGTCAGGGTCGTTCAGGCCGCGTCGCAGCGAGCCGAAGGCGACCGCGCCGAGCATCAGCGGCAGCCAGAAGAGGATCACGCGGTAGACGAGCACGGCGGCCGCGGTGACCGCAGGCGGCGTCCCGTACACGATCAGCGTGCCGATCAGGCCACCGTCGATCCCGCCGAGGCCACCGGGCAGTGGCAACAGCCCGCCGAGCTGGCCGATCAGGTAGCCCATCAAAATGATCGTGATCGGCGGCGAGTAGCCGAACGCATGGAAGGTCGCCCACAGCGCTGCGTTGTCCCACGCCCAGTACCCGATCGCGCCCACGATCACGAGTGCCTCCCTCGTGCGGACGATCTGCACCGCCTCGGCGGTGCCGCCGGCCAGAGCCTTACGTGTGTGCCACCACGCCTTGCCCGCCTTCCCCGCGTCCTCCCTCAGCGGACCCGGCAGCCCCAGCCGCGGCACGACGAGCACGACCGCGATGACGACGATCGCGCCCAAGGCCGGCAGCGCGGTCAACCAGAGCGGCTGATCCGGCCCGACGAGTCCGAGCGCCATGATCGTGCCGAGCACAGCGACGGCCACGAAGTTCACCGAGCTCTTGATCAGGAAGAACGCCACCGACCGACGTGCGATCTGCTCCCCGGGCATGCCGCCCTCGCTCAGGATCCACGCGCCTAGTGCCAAGCCCCCGGCCCCACTCGCCGGGATGATCGAGCCGGCGCCGAGCTCGGCCAGCCCGATTTCCCAGCTCGTCCGCCACGGCATGTGCCTGCAGAAGATCGGCCGGAACATCAACACGTACGACACACACGACAGGCCCTCGAATGCCACGGCGAGCGCGACCCAGCCTGGCTGTGCGTCCGTCAAGAGCTGACGGACGTGCCCGAGCCCCGGCGCCAACAGCAGCACGAGGCCGAGAACGACGAGCAGGGCGACGACCTGAAGCGTCCGCCGCAGAAGCCTGCGGGGCGTGAACTCCTCCGGCATCTCGACACCGGCCGGTTGCTCGACGGGCGTCACCCGGAACGTACGGCCGCCGGCTGTCACGCGCTCTTCCAAAGCCCTGAGTCTCGCATCCCGGCGCCATGGCCTCAGCCGAGTAGCGAGCCATTGCACTCGTGGGGCCGAGAATCGATGATTTGAATTCAGATGAACCATTCGGCGTCCGACAACGCAACGGAGCGCAAGCGTCATGCGCTGGAGTTATTCGCTGGATTACCGCGGCACTACGACCGTGTCGCCGCCGTCTTGAGCTTCGGCCAGGATCCGCGGTGGCGACGGACGGCGGTCGAGGCGGTGGAGGCGAGCCCAGGCGACCGTGTCCTCGACGTCGCGACCGGCACCGGGCTCGTCGCCGAGGCGCTCGTGCGCCGTTACGGGTGCACCGTCGTCGGCCTCGATCAGAGCGCCGCGATGCTTGAAGGTGCCAGAGCCCGGCTCGCGCGCGACCCGGCGCTCGAGCGGCGCGTATCCCTGGTGGCCGGGGAGGCGGAGCGGCTGCCGTTCGCCGACCGCGCGTTCGACCACCTGACGTTCACCTACTTGTTGCGCTACGTCGACGATCCGGGGGCAACGCTGCGCGAGATCGCGCGCGTCGTGCGGCCGGGTGGGCGCGTGGCCTCGTTGGAGTTCGCGGTGCCGCCGGCGCCGTTGTGGCGCGCGCTGTGGAGCGTGTATATCCACGTCGGGCTTCCGGCGCTCGGGCGTCTCGTCTCCAAGGAATGGCGCGAGACTGGCAGCTTCCTGGCGCGCAACATCCCCGCTTTCTACGCGCGCCATCCACTCGAGCAGCAGCTCGAGTTCTGGTCCGACGCGGGGATCTCCTCCATCCACGTCCGGCGCATGAGCCTTGGCGGCGGCGTCGTGATTTGGGGAACGAGAAGCGATGGCCGCGCCGAATCCGCTTGATCGTCCCGCGTTCTATGCGTTGCGCCCGGGCGGATGGCGGGATCTCCTCACGCTGCTGCATCCGCCTTACACGGCTTGGCATCTCAGCTATGTCGGGCTCGGAGCCGCCGCGGCACCTGAGCTGCATGGCGGTCGGCTGGCCGCGACGCTGCTCGCGTTCTTCCTTGCGGTCGGTGTGTGCGCGCACGCGCTCGACGAGCTGAATGGCCGGCCACTGCGCACGCAGTTGTCCAACGGTCTCTTGATCGGACTTGCCGCCGTGGCGCTGGCCGGAGCCGTGGCCGTCGGGATCGTCGGCGCGGTGACCGTGTCGCTGGGCCTCCTGCCGTTCGTCGCCGCCGGTGCGTTCATCGTGGTGGCGTACAACTTCGAGCTCTTCGGGGGTCGGTTTCATTCGGACTTCTGGTTCGCCGTTGCGTGGGGTGCGTTTCCAGCCCTGACTGCCTACTGGATCAACGCGCTGCAGTTCCGTTTGCAGGGGCTTCTCGTGGCAGCGGCATGCGCCGTGCTGAGCTTCGCGCAGCGCCGGCTGAGTACCCCGGTCCGCGCGCTCCGGCGACGCACGATCTCCGTCGACGGTGAGCAGCGGTTGGCCGACGGCACAATCGTCAAGCTCGACGCTGCGCGGCTGGCGGCCCCGTTGGACGAGGCGCTCCGAGCGTGCGCCTTCGCGCTCCCCCTGCTTGCGGCAGGACTCGTGATCGCTCGGCTCTGACGCGCCCCGACCGGACGCGTCAGCGGGCGAGCGGATGTTCCTTGTTGTTGAGCACCGCCCGGTAGAGCCCGAGCAGGATCATGACGCCGATGATCGCGCCGATCAGCCCGCCCAAGTCGAACATCCGGTCGTCCCCGATGTTCAGCAACTCGGTGAAGACCAGGAATCCGACAACCGCGCCGCCGAGGCCGAGAAGCGTCGTCGCGATGAAGCCCATCTTGTCTCTGCCGGGCATCAAGAGCCGCCCGATGTAGCCGGCCACGATTCCGAGAACGATCGCACCGATCATGTCCATTCCCTCCCTGGTGATGAATCCGTCAGGAAGTGGTCCCCGCGTCGCCATCTGGGAAAACGCGGGGATTGCCGTGTCTGACAGATTGCGAGTCCGGATGAACCTCGACGCTTTCGAGCGCTATCCGCTGCTGTTCGGTCCATCGCCAATCCACCCGCTTGAGCGCCTGAGTGCGCACCTCGACGGTCCCAGCATCTGGGCGAAACGGGACGACTGCAACAGCGGCCTCGCGTTCGGCGGCAACAAGACGCGCAAGCTCGAGTACCTCGTCGCCGACGCCATCGCGCAGGGCTGCGACACGCTCGTTTCGATTGGCGGCGTTCAGTCGAATCACACCCGCCAGGTCGCAGCGGCCGCGGCGCGAACGGGCATGCGCTGCGTGCTGGTCCAGGAGAGCTGGGTTGACTGGCCGGATGTCGTCTACGACCGTGTCGGCAACATCCAGCTCAGCCGCATCATGGGAGCCGACGTCCGCTTGGTGAAGGCCGGCTTCGGCATCGGCTTCAAGGACAGCTGGGATCAGGCGCTCGCCGAGGTCGAGGAGCGCGGCGGGCAGCCATACGCGATCCCGGCTGGCGCCTCCGATCATCGTCTCGGCGGCCTCGGATTCGCCAACTGGGCGTTCGAGGTTGAAGAGCAGGAGCGCGCGCTGGGCGTCTTCTTCGACACCGTGATCGTCTGCTCGGTCACCGGCAGCACGCAGGCGGGAATGATCGCCGGGTTCGCAGGACAGGAACGCGAGCGCCGGGTGATAGGCATCGACGGTTCCGCGAGGCCCGCCGAAACGCGCGAACAGGTCGCGCGAATCGCGGGCAATACCGCCGAGCTGATCGGGCTCGGGCGGAAGTTGCGCGACCAAGAGATAGTCCTCGACGACCGCTACCACGCGGGCACGTACGGGATTCCGGATGACGCGACAGTTGAGGCGATCCGGCTCGCCGGCCGGCTCGAGGGGATGATCACCGACCCGGTCTACGAGGGAAAGTCGATGGCAGGCATGATCGACCTCGTCCGGCGCGGTGAGATATCCCGCGACGCGACGGTGCTCTACGCGCACCTCGGCGGGCAGCCGGCACTGAGTGCATACGCCGCCGTTGTGACCTAGCGGTGCACCCAGTGTGGGAGGCAGACCTGCGCGAGGGCGTGCGGCGGCTTCGCGACGAA
>DATBDN010000092.1:0-18260 GCA_036269895.1 Thermoleophilaceae bacterium | reverse complement strand
TCGAATTGATCGCCGAGCAGGCGACGAAGCGCACGCGGCTCGTGGCGCTCTCGGCGTCCGCGGAGCGCCCTGGATTCGCCCGGGCCGCGGTGCGCTTGTTTGCCGAGCTCGAGCGAAGCCGGGTCGAGCCGGGGCGGCTTGCTGCGGCGCTGAAGCGGTGGGCGCCCGAGGGCTCGCGCGGCGCGTACGCGACGGAGATCGCGGCTTTGTACCGCACGTACCGCGAACGGCTCGAGGCGGCTCGGCTGGTCGACCGCGAGCTGTTCGAGTGGCAGGCGCTCGAGCGGCTGCGGCACGAGCCGCATCGCTGGGGCCGCACACCGGTGTTCGTGTACGGCTTCGACGACTTCACGGAGCTCGAGCTCGAGGCGCTCGAGGCGCTGGCGGAGCGGTCTGAGACGGACGTGGTCGTGGCGCTTCCGTATGAGCGGGGGCGGGTCGCGTTCAAGCCCTTGGCGCCGATGTTCGAGCGGCTCCGGGCGCTGGCGGGGGAGCGCGTCGAGGAGTTGCCGGCGCTGGACGACCACTACGACCCGCAGTCGCGGGTGGGGCTGCACGCGCTCGAGCGCGGGCTGTTCGCCTCCCCCCCGCCATCGGGGGTGGAGGGCGCCGTGCAGGCGGCGGCGGCCGCTCCGGTCCGGCTCCTGGCCGCCGGGGGTGCACGCGCCGAGATCGAGCTGATCGGCGCCGAGGTGCTAGCGCTGCTGCGAGCCGGGACGCGTCCGGGCGACATCGCGGTCGTGTTCCGCGACCCGCGTCGCTACGCGGCGCTTGCCAGCCACGCATTCGACACCTACGGGATCCCGTACTCGGTCGACCGCCGCGTCCCGCTCGGCCACACGGCGCTCGGGCGCGGCTTGCTGGCGCTGATCCGCTGCGCGCGCCCCGGCGGCACGGCCGCCGACCTGCTGGCCTACCTGCGGACGCCGGGGCGGCTGCGAAACCCGACGCTCGCGGATCGGCTGGAGGCAGCGGTGCGCCGAGCCGGGATCAGGAGCGCGGACGAGGCGATGGCGACGTTCGAGCAGCTCGCCGGATGGCCTCTGGACGAGGTCGCGCGCCTGCGTACGGCGGAATCGATCGCCGACACATTGATTGGGATTGCGGAGGCTCGCTTCTCCGGTCCCTACAGGCGCGCCGCGCATGTCCTCCGCGGCTCCGAGCTCGACGATGCACGCGTGCTCGACGCCGTCCGTTCGGCGCTTGCCGAGATCGCCGCCGTTGCACGCGCCGGCGTCAAGGCCGACCTGTTCGCGTTGCACGACCTGCTCGCGGAGCTGGAGGTCCGGACCGGCGACGCACCCGATCCGGAGCGCGTTCAGATCGCCTCGCCCGAGACGATCCGCGCCCGCCGCTTCGACGCAGTCTTCGCCTGCGGCCTGCAGGAGGGCGAGTGGCCGGCTCCCGCCGGCGCGGACCCCTTCCTCGCGGACGACGACCGTCGCGAGATCGCCTCCGCCGGCGGCTTGGCACTGCCGCTGCGCGAGGACCAGCTCGATCGCGAGCGCTATCTCTTCTACGCGACGATCTCCCGCGCGGAGCGCCTTCTGTTCCTGAGCTGGCGTCACAGCGACGAGGACGGCAATCCGGAAGCACGCTCGTTCTTCGTGGAGGACGTCAAGGACGTCTTCGGCGACGCCCTTGCGAAGCCGCGGCTGCGCGACCTTGCCGAAGTCACCTGGCCGCGCGAGCAGGCGCCGACCGAGGTGGAGTGGCAGCGCGCGGTCGCACTCGAGTCACCGCGCGTCATGCCACGGCTTGCCACGCGCATCCTCACGCCCGCCCTCGGCGAGTGGCTCGGCGAGCGCGGCGGCTTCTCCGCCGGCATGCTCGAGGCCTTCACCGAGTGCCCGGTGCGGTGGCTCGTCGAACGCGTGCTCGAGCCGGGCGTGCTGGAACCCGATCCGCAGCACTTGGTGCGCGGCGCGTTCGCGCACCGCGTGCTCGAGCTGACCTACCGCCGGCTGCGCGGGCAGACGGGCTCCGCGCGCGTGACAGAGGCGACGCTGCCGATCGCCGAGGGCCTTCTGCACGAGGCGCTGCGCGAGGAGCAGGCGGAGTTCCCGCTCTCGCCGAGCGAAACGCGCGTGCGCGTGGCCGTGCGGCGGCTGGAATACGACCTGCTGCGTTTCCTGCGCCACGAGGCGCAGAGCGAGTCGGAGCTGGAGCCCACGGAGCTGGAGCTCGCGTTCGGCCTGAAGGACAGCAGCCTGCCTGCGCTTCGCGTCGAGCCCGAGGGCATCGAGATACGCGGCGTGATCGACCGTGTCGACCGCGCGAACGGCCACGCGCTCGTGGTCGACTACAAAAGCGGCAAGAACGTGATGGGCGTCGCCAAGTGGGCCGACAAGGGCAAGCTGCAGGCGCCGCTCTACGCGCTGGTCGTAAAGGACCTGATGGGCCTCGTTCCGATCGGCGCGGTCTATCAACCGCTCGCCGGTGACGACCTGCGCCCGCGCGGCGTGGTCGACAACGCTCACAAGGACGAGCTCGGCGACCGCTACTTCCGCACCGACTGGAAGTCACCAGAGGAGCTCGATGCGGCGCTGGACGAGGCGCGCCAGACGGTCCGCAATGTCGTTTCCCGCATGCGCGACGGCGAGATCCAGCCGAAGCCGAACTGCTGCTCCGGTGGCACGGGTTGCGCGTTCCCGTCGATCTGCCGGAACGAACCAGGCGCTGCGGCGTGAAGGCGACGCCCCAGCAGCAGCGGGCGGTGGAGCGCCGCGACGGCCCGTTGTTCGTGCACGCCGGTGCCGGCTCGGGCAAGACGAGCGTCCTGGTCGAGCGCTTCGTGCGCGCGGCGCGCGACGACGAGGCCGGCATCGACAGCGTGCTCGCCATCACGTTCACCGACAAGGCCGCGGCCGAGATGAAGCTGCGTATCCGCGCGCGCCTCTCGGAGCTCGGCGAGCGCGACTTGGCGCGCGAGACCGAGCGCGCGTGGGTGTCGACGATCCACGGCTTCTGCTCGCGCGTGCTGCGCGCCCACCCGCTCGCCGCCGGCATCGACCCCGAGTACCGCGTGCTCGACGAGGGGGAGGCGGCGCGACTGGCGCTGCATGCGAGCGAGCAGGCGATGGAGGGCTTCCTCGGTGGCGACCCGCAGCCGGACCGCCTGGAGCTGATCGCCGCCTACGGGCCGGATCGACTCGGCCAGCTGGTCCGCGAATTCCACGCGCGGCGGCGCGCTGCCGGCGAGACGGAGCCGCGCCTGCCGGTGCCTGACGACGATCGCGATCAACGCGAGATCGCCTGCTGCCGCCTGCTCGCGGAGTTGGTCGAGCGGTTCGGCGCGCGCTACGCCGAGGCGAAGCGCAGGCGGTCTGCGCTCGACTTCGAGGACCTCGAGCTGCTCACGCGCAATCTGCTCGCCGGCAGCGCAGGCCTGCGCGAGCGCTACCGGGCGCGGTTCGCGCACGTGCTGGTCGACGAGCTGCAGGACGTCAACCCGCTTCAGGAGCAGCTGCTCGAGCTGATCGCGGGACAGGATGAATCCCTTCCCCCTCACCTGTTCACCGTCGGTGATGAGATGCAGTCGATCTACGGCTTCCGCCACGCCGACGTGGGGGTGTTCCAGCGGCGGCGAGCAGAGGCTGCACGGGCCAACCGGATCGAGTCGCTGACCGTCAACTTCCGCAGCCGCGCGGAGATCCTGGACGTGATCGACGCGGGGTTCTCCGACGTGTTCGGCGACGCGTTCCAGCCGCTCGATGCGCCCGACGATGCCGAGCGCACGGATGAGCCGCGGGTGGAGTTGTTGATGGTCGACAAGAGCAGGCCGCGCTGGAAGGAGACGCTCGGCGACGACCCATTCCGCGCCGGCGACGTGCCGGAGTGGCGAGCTGCAGAGGCGCGTTTGCTCGCCAAGCGGATCCAGGCGCTCGCCGAGGCCGAGCGCCGCAGCTACGGCGACTTCGTGATCCTGCTGCGCGCGTTGAGTGATGCGCCGCTGTACGAGCGAGCGCTGCGTGACCGAGGCGTCCCCACCTACCTGGCGGGCGGCGGCGGCTATTGGGGGCAGCAGCAGGTTGCCGACGTCCGCTCCTATCTCGCAGCGGTCGCAAATCCGCTCGACGAGGTGGCGCTGATGGCCGCCCTCGCATCACCGCTCGGCGACGTCTCGCTCGACGCGATCGTGGCTCTTGGCCTCGCGGCAAAGCGCTCGAAGCGTCCGCTGTGGGACAAGCTGCTCGCGGTCGTCGAGGAAGCGCCCGCGGCCGGAGCGCCCGCGGCCGGAGCGCCCGTCGGGGTGTCGCTGGCGCCGCGCGACCGCGTCCGCATCCGCGCATTCGTCGACCGCCTTGAGCGCGACCGCGGCGATGCGCCGCGCATCGCCTTGGAGGACCTGCTCGACCGCGCTGTCACCGACTCCGGTTACGACCGCGCCGTCCTCCAGATGCCCGACGGCGAGCGGCGCATGGCGAACCTCCGCAAGCTCATGCGCGTCGCGCGCTCGTTCGAGGACGAGGAGGGACGCGACCTGCGTCGCTTCATCGACTTCCTGGATGAGCAGCGGCTCATCCGCCCGCGCGAGGGCGAGGCGACGCTCGAAGGCGCGGAGCTCGGCGCCGTCCGCCTGATGACGATCCACAACGCCAAGGGCCTCGAGTTTCCGGTCGTCTGCGTCGCTGACCTGGGGCGCGAGGGTCGCGAGGACGACGCCCTTCTCGACCTCGCCGCCGATGGACGCATCGGCCTGCGGATTGCGACGCTCGAGGACGGCCTCGTCGACTCACGCGACCGGGCCGAGCTGCGTGAGGCGCGGCGCGACGCCGACGACCTGGAGGAGCGGCGCGTCATGTACGTGGCGCTGACGCGTGCTGAGGAACGGCTGATCGTCAGCGGCGCGACCGACTTCGAGAAGTGGCCGCAGCCGACACCGCTCGGCGCCCCTGCGAACTGGCTGTGGCGCGTGCTCGCTCCAGACATGGCCGAGCGGGTCGTGGACGGCGAGGTCGGCGGTGAGAGCACCCGCGAGTGGCATGGCCGGACGGCGCGCGTCGCCTGGACGGCATGTGCGCCGGCGACTGTCGACGCGGTGCTGTCGCCGGAGGACCGGGCACCGGAGCCGCTGCGCGACCCGGCGGACGCGCAGCACATGCTCGCGCTGGCGCCGCACTTCGACCCGGTCGCGGCGCCGAGCCCCCTGCCGGTCAGCCGGCTGAGCTACTCCGCGCTCGCGAGCTACGCGCGCTGCGGCTATCGCTTCCACCTGGAGCGCGTCGCCGGCTTGCACGCGACCGAGGAGGTCGCGCCTGGTGCGGACGAATTCGGCGCCGACATCAGCGCGCTCGCCCGCGGGACCGTCGTCCACGAGCTGCTCGAGCACATGGACATGACGACCGGCGGCGTCGCTGACGACGAGCGGATTGCGGCCGTCATCGAGTCCAACGGCGGACGCGCTTCTGTGGACGCCGTCGGAGACGTGCGTGGAATGCTGCGCGGCTTCGCGTCATCGCCGATGCGCGAGCGCCTCGGCCGCGCCGCCGGCGTTCGCACGGAGGTCCCGTTCGCTTTCAACCTCCGGACCAGCGAGCGGTCGTTGCTGATCACCGGCTATCTCGACGTGCTCGCGGTCGAGAGTGATCGGACGCTCGTCCTCGACTACAAGACCGACGCGCTCGAGGGCCGCGATCCCGCAGCGGTCTGCGACGAGCGCTACGGGGGCCAGCGCACGGTCTACGCCCTCGCGGCACTCCGATCGGGCGCCGAGCGGGTCGAGGTCGCCTACTCCTTCCTCGAGCGGCCGGACGAGGTTGTCTCGTCGGCCTTCACCGCCGCGGACAAGCCGGCGCTCGAGGCTCGGCTCGGCGAGCTCGCTGCCGGCCTGGTCGCCGGCCGCTTCGAGCCGTCGCCGGCGCCAGGCGCCGATCTGTGTGCGGGTTGTCCGGGCCGGGCGGCACTCTGCTCGTGGCCTCCCGAGAGGACCTTCGCGTGACCACTTCGACTCCAGACCCGCTGCTGCCGCCCGAGCCCGACGGCCCAATCCTCGCCTCGCGCACCGAGCCCGGCATCCCCGGGTTCCCTGGGCCCTACGAGGTCGGCCGGTACGCCCATCGCCTGCGCGAGCAGCTTCGCGGATTCGCGCGCATTGCGCTGATTGGCGAAGTGCTCAAGCTGCGAATCGGCAACGGGCCGCAGATCTACTTCGAGCTGCGCGACCGCGACGGCGCGCTCCCGTGCGCGATGTGGCGCAACGAGTTCGATCGCTGTGGCATCCGGCCGGAGGATCTGCGCGACGGCATCGAGGTGGTCGCTGCGGGGGGATGCGACTTCTATCCCGGCAGTGCCACGGCCTCGCCTGGCTTCGTCTTCAGGGTCAACGAACTGCGGCCGGCGGGCGAGGGCGACCTGCTCGCGCGGCTGGAGCGGCTGCGGCGCCAGTTGGCTGCCGAGGGGCTGTTCGAACGGCAGAAGCAGCTGCGGATCGCGGCCCTACCGCGCACGATCGGCGTGGTCACCGCCGAAGGCAGCGCCGCCCGCCGCGACTTCCTGGCCGGACTCGAGCGACGCGGATGGCAGGGGCGGCTGGTGTGGGGCTACGCGCCCGTGCAGGACCGTCGAGCCGCGGCTGCGATCACGAAGGCGATCGCGGATCTGGCGATCCTGCGGGAGGTTGAGACGATCGTCGTGACCCGCGGCGGCGGCAGCATTGCGGACCTCTGGGCCTTCTGCGACGAGTCGCTCTGCCGGACGGTCGCGCTGCTCGGGACGCCCGTGATCAGCGCGGTTGGTCACGAGACCGACCGGACCTTGATCGACGACGTCTCAGCGCGTTGCTGCTCGACCCCGACCCATGCGTCGGAGGTGGCCGTCCGCGTGGACTGTCTGGCGGCGCGCGAGCGGCTGACGCGGGACACAGTGCGGCTGGAAGCCGCAGGGCGCGGCGCGGTGGTGACGCGGGCGCGGCACCTCGCAGCGCTGTCGCGCGCGCCGCGCGACCACCTGGCGCGGCACCGGATGCAGCTGCACCAGAAGACGCGTGAGATGAGGGCGGCATCCCGGCGCGGGCTGGAGCTGCGAGGCTCGCGAATCGAGCGCTTCCTGACCGTCCTCGAGCGCAAGCTGGGAGTTGCGACGGCAAGCGCGCAGCGAAGCCGGCTCGATCTACGTCGCAGCGCCGAGGCACTCGACCGGGCAGCGGATCGTCTGGGCGAGCGCCGCGTCGAGAAGCTGGCAGCGCTGACAGCAGCCCTGAACGCCCACGATCCCCAGCGAACGCTCGAGCGCGGCTATGCGCTTGCGCTGGGCGCGGACGGAGAGCCGCTGGCCAACGCCGCGGCCGTCCGCACGGCAGGCGCATTCGATCTGCGGATGGCCGACGGAACGCTGCCGGCCGAAATCCGCCAGAGCGGCGAGGTCGATCCGCGCGACCGCGTCGACGGCGTCGATCCGGCCGCCCAGCCGACCCTCCTGCAAGACTCGGAGCTCGATGGCGCCTGAGGAGCGGACATACGAAGCGGCGGTTGAACGGCTCGAGGCGATCATCCGGCGACTCGACTCGAACGAGGCCGGCCTTCGCGAGACGCTCGAGCTCGTCAAGGAAGGCCGCGAGCTCATCGAATACGCCGCCGGCGAGCTCGACGCCGTCGGCAAGGGGCTCGAGGAGCTCAAGCTCGACGAGCTGATCGCCCGCCTCGAGGCAGCGGGCCCCGAGCCTGCCCGCAATTAGCGGGACCCTCTCGGAGAAACCGCAAAGAAGCTGCCCCGCAATCAGCGGCTTTTCGCGCTTACGGACAGCTTTTCCGTCAGGCCCGGCACGTACTTTGCGACTGACTCTTCATGCGACCCCGGAGGAGCAAAAAGAGAGTGCCTCTCTGCTTCATCGAACCTGAGCAAGCAATCCGAGTAGTCGCCGAGTCCATCGGCCGCGAAGCCCGGCGTCAGTTGCTCGGCGAGATCGTTCACGCCTGGGTTGACGAGATCCCCGACGACGAGCTTGCCGTCCACTACGCGAAGGCTGTCGAGGATCTCGACGAGGACGATCTGTCGATGCTCGCTGCATGGCACGCATCCCTCGACGTCGGCCATCCGGTCCCGAACAAGGAGTTCCTCCTGAAGGCCTTCCCGGGCCTCGGCGACAATCGCCGCGAGGCCCTGAAGATCGCAGCAGGCTTCCGCGGCGACGACGCGTTCGCGA
This sequence comes from Thermoleophilaceae bacterium, assembly GCA_036269895.1. GTDB lineage: Bacteria > Actinomycetota > Thermoleophilia > Solirubrobacterales > Thermoleophilaceae > DATBDN01. The sequence goes on along the minus strand of DATBDN010000092.1, from coordinate 10,117 downwards.
GCGAGGAGGCGAGCTGCGACGCAGTCATCGACACAGTGGTTCCGTGGTTGTCGGAGCAGCGTCAGGAAGAGCTCGCGGCGGAGGCGCTGGAGCTCTATTGCTGGGATCGCCTCGGTTGCGATAACTAGGCGCGGCGGCTGCAAACCTTCGCCTGGCTGCGTCATCGGCTCGAGATGGGCAGAGCCCTATCTCGTGCCTGCTTCCTTGCCATGCTCGGTTTTCGCCGCCGTTCGCTGCCTCTACTTGCGTCGGTGGGATTGTTTCTGGCGGGCTGCACCAATACTCATCCGCTCGGCACTGCTTCCAATTCGACTCATCCTGCCGTCGTCACTCGCAACACCGATGGCGACACCCTTTGGCTCAGCGGGATCGGCAAGGTTCGGCTGATCGGCATCGACACGCCTGAGGTGTTCGGTCACGTTGCGTGTTTCGGGCGTGCTGCGGCGGCCTTCACGGCTCGGGTGCTTCCGCCGGGCACGCGCGTCAGGTACCGGCTCGGCGTCGACCCTCGCGACCGGTATGGGCGGGCGCTCGCGTACGTCTACCTCGGCGACGGTCGCATGTTCAACGAACTGCTCGCCGAGCGCGGCTACGCGACCCCGCTGACGATCCCGCCAAACGTCGACTACGCGAGTCGCTTCGTCGCCGCGGCCCGCCGCGCGCGCAACGCTGGCCGCGGCCTCTGGCGAGCCTGCGCCCGCTAAGCCTCGAAGCCTTCGCGTCGCTGCGTGCGCGTATCCACCCATACGGTGGATAAGTGAACGCGGCGCCCGGATTCTGCGTTCGTGCCGCCGTTCCAGCTCCCGAGCGCGGCGCGCAGACCGGCCGCGAACGCTCGTCGGCCACTCCTTGGTCGCCGCAGTTCGAGCTCCTGCGCCCGCTAGCCGATCGCGCGCTTGATCTCGTCGATCGCCTGCTCGGGCGACACGTAGTGCACCGCCGTCATGCCGAGCTCGGTCGCCATCGTGCAGTTGACGTCGACGTCGTCCACGAACAGGCAGTCCTCCGCGCCCACGCCGCCGAGGCGCTCCAAAGTCAGCTCGTAGATCTCACGCTCCGGCTTCCGCATCCCTACGAACGCGGAGTCGACCACCACGTCGAAGATCTCGTCCACGGGCAACTTCGCGCGCCAAAGCGGCTCCCACTCGCGCACGTTGTTCGTCAGCATCGCCATACGCAGCCCGTGCCCGCGGAGCTCGCGCATCAGCTCGATCATCGGCTCATTCGGATGCAGGTGCGAGAAGTAGATCTCGCGGAATCCGTCGAGCTTGATCTCCGCCGGCAACTGCGCCTGGACGGCCCCCGTGAACTCCGCTTCGGTGATGTGCCCTTTCTCGAGCGCGTACAGCGGATGTTCGCCACGCTCCTCCGCCGCTTTCTGCAGCGCCATCCCGAGCATCCCCGGATCAGCGCCCACACGCTCGTTCCAGGCGGCGAACGCCTCCCACAGCGGGTTGGTCAGAACCCCGCCAAAGTCCGAGATGACCGCCCGGATCGTGCTCACGCGGCCGCCGGCGCCGGCTCGCGCACCGTCAGCTCGTACAACCCCGCACCCTTGTGGATGTCCATCCGCCAGTCCATGACCGCCGCATGCACGTCAAGCTCCTCGAGCGCCAGCGACGCCCCAGCCGTCAGCGTCCCGAACGCCCGCCGCGGAAAGTCCTCGCCCGGCAGCCACAGCTCCATGCTGGCCTGCCGCGGCCGGCCGTCGCCGTCGTAGATCGTCGACAGCCGCGCGTCCTCCACGCTCTTCAGCTCACCTTCCGACCACAGATGGGCCACGATCAGCTCCTCGCCGTGCCCGAGCGACCCCGTCGGCCGCCGCGCGAACGCGAGCACCGCGTTGTTCTGGTCGAACAGGGCGCACACATAGCGCGTGGCATCGAGCTCCTGCCAGCGCGGGGGATCGTGGATCTGGGCGACGACCCCAAGCCCGCCGCCGTCGACGGCGCACAGGAACGCCCGCATGCCGCCGAGCTCGACCGGCGAACCAAGCCGCTGGAACCCGAGGTCCAGCCCGCCCGGAAGCACGGCCCGCCAGCCGTCATCCGTCGCGTCGACCGCGACCTCCTCGTCGTGCGACGACGCCTTGCCGTCCTCGAACACCAGCGCGAAGCCAGATCGCGCCGTGGCGTAACGGCGGTTCGCCGAGTCGACGAACGTGAGTGCCAGCGCAGGTTCGGTCATTGATCCAGCCTGGGCTGGTCCGTTTCGTAGGCGCTGCCTTCGACGTCGTAGTCCTGTTCCGACCCGTTCACGCGCGAGCGGCGGCCGGCGACGGAGATCCCAAGGAAGCGGCCCCCGCGGCGGGTCAGCCAGCGCCGGAAAACCGAGCGCGTCGGAGGCAGAAGCAGCAGCACTCCGAAGATGTCGGTCAAGAAGCCGGGTGTGATCAGAAAGGCCCCGCCGAAGATCACGAGCACCCCGTCGAAGACCTCGCGGTGGGGAACACGGCCGGCCTGCATCGTCTCCTGGAAGCGGCGCCAGACCAAACGGCCCTGCGAGCGCATCAGCCACCATCCCAGCAGCGAGTCCGCAACGAGAAGCGCCAGCGTCGGCACCGTCCCGATCAGGTCGCCGACCTTCAGGATCACGTAGAGCTCCGCGATCGGGATCAGGACGAAGAGGGCGACCAGGAAGAACATGGGGCGATCCGAGGCTACTAGGGCCACGCTTGCTCAAAGAGCCGCTATGCCGGCCTCGTATCCTGATGGTTGTGGCATCCATTGACGACGTCGAAGACGCACTCACGAACGTGATCGACCCCGAGCTCGGCCTCGACTTCGTCGAGCTCGGCCTGATCTACGAGATCGAGATCGAGGACTCCGAGGTGTACGTCACGTTCACGCTCACCTCACCGGGCTGCCCGATCGGCCCGCAGGTCTCCGATCAGATCCGTGAGTACGTCGGCGAGCTCCAAGACGTTGAGAAGGTCCATCCGAAGATGGTCTTCACGCCGCCGTGGACGCCCGAGCTGATGAGCGAGGACGCCAAGTTCGCCCTTGGCTACTGAGGCTGTAGGACAGCCGGCCGCCGACCCGCTGCTTCCAGCAGCTCGTCGAGCGACTCCTCGACGTATGCAGCGACCAGGTCGATGTCCGGCATCGCGTCGTAGTCCCCGAGCAGGCTGAAGTCGAGCTTGCCGTTGTAGCTCATGGCGGCAATCGTGAGCGCGTAGTTGTCCGGCAGGAACGCGACCGGCGCGAGTTCGAGCAGCTCGCGGCCCAACATGTAGATCGGGAACTGCGGTCCCGGCACGTTCGTCACGATCATGTTGAAGAGGCGCGTCGACCAGTGCGTGCGTGCGGCCATCGACAGGATCGTCGGCGGCGCGAAGTCCTCGAGCTCCGTGATCATCTTCGCCGCGAGGGCCTGCTTCGACTCCTTGAGCCCATCCATCGCTTCGCGCACGATCCGCAGCCGCTCGACCGGATCGCGTGCGTACACCGGCAGCGGCGCGCGCATCACCGTGATGCGATTGCCCAGTCGGTCGTGCTCGTCGTCGGACCGGATCGACACCGGAACCTGGGCTCGCAGCTCGAGGCCCTCCGTGCGGACGCCGCGCGTGCGCAGCCAGCGCCCGATCGCACCCGTCACCACCGCCAGGATCACGTCGTTCACCGTGCCGCCGAGCGAGTTCTTGATCGCCTTGAAATGGTCCAGGTCCGTCTGCACCCAGACGATGCGCCGGTGCGACCCGATCGGCACGTTCAGCGGCGTCTCCGGCGCCGGGTTCAATCCGGCCCACGCGACTTCGCCGAACCCCTCCGCGGCGTTCCTCGCGCGCTTGGCCGTCTTCTCCGGATGCACGGCGGCGCTGACCGTACCGCGTCCCAGGTCGACCGGCCGGCGAAGCAAGCCCTTGACCCCCTCCGCGATCAGCTGCGCCTGCGACGGCTCCGGGTTCGGCGTCCACTCGGGGACGTCCGCGCGCTCCGGCGGCACCGGGCTGACGTCGAACAGGACCGTCGCCAGGTCCACTCCCGAGATCCCGTCCACCAGCGCGTGGTGGGTCTTGCTGATGATCGCGAAGCGGTCGCTCTCGAGCCCCTGCACGAACCAGCATTCCCAGAGCGGCTTCGAGCGGTCGAGGCGCTGGCTGAAGATGCGCGCCGTCAGCAGCCGCAGCTGGTCCAGGTCGCCCGGCGACGGCAGCGCGGTATGGCGCACGTGGTACTCGAGGTTGAACGAGGGATCGTCCACCCAGAGCGGCCGCCCCATCTCGAAGCGGGGCACCGCCAGCTTCTGCCGGTAGCGCGGCACCAGGTGCAGGCGCGACTCGATGTGCGCCAGCGTGTCCTCGCGCGACGGCGGCGGCCCCTCGAAGATCATCACGGCCCCCACGTGCATATGGGAGGACTCCTTCTCGCCGGCGAGGAACGAGGCGTCCGTCGCCGACAGCCGATCCATGTGCTCCTGAGCCGCCATCGGTCGGCAATCTTCGCGTCTCTATCCTCTTGAAGCAATGGCGAAGGCGCCGGAAAAGCTGCTGCTTGCTGCGCCGCGCGGCTACTGCGCGGGCGTCGACCGTGCTGTTCAGACGGTCGAGCGCGCCCTCGAGCTCTACGGGCCGCCGGTCTACGTACGCAAGGAGATCGTCCACAACAAGCACGTGGTCGAGCAGCTGCGTGAGCGTGGAGCGATCTTCGTGGAGGAGGAGAGCCAGGTGCCGGAGGGGGAGACGGTCGTCTTCTCCGCCCATGGCGTCGCCCCGAGCGTGCATGCCGGCGCCGCGGCGCGCGACCTCAAGACCATCGACGCCACCTGCCCGCTCGTGACCAAGGTCCACGTCGAGGCGAAGAAGTTCGCCGGGCAGGGCTACACGATCGTCCTGATCGGCCACGCCGGCCACGAAGAGGTCGAGGGCACCATGGGCGAGGCGCCCGATCACATCGTGCTGATCGAGACCGAGGAGGACGTCGACCGCCTCGAGGTCGACGACCCGAACAAGATCGCCTACATCTCGCAGACCACGCTGTCGGTCGACGAGACCACCGCGATCATCCACAAGCTGCGCGAGCGCTTCCCGAACATCGTCGGGCCGCGCACCGACGACATCTGCTACGCGACCACGAACCGCCAGATGGCGGTGCGCCAGATGGCGGCGCACTGCGATCTGGTGCTGGTGATCGGCTCGGCCAACTCGTCGAATTCGAACCGCCTGGTCGAGGTGGCACGCGACCATGGAGCCGAGTCGCACCTGATCGACAACGAGTCGCAGGTTCGCGAGGAGTGGCTCGACGGGAAGCGCGTGGTGGGCATCACCTCGGGTGCGAGCGCCCCTGAGGAGCTAGTAAAGAGACTTGTCAATTGGTTCCGCGAGCGTGGCACGGATGACGTTCAGGAGTTCGACGTCATCCACGAGGACGTGCGCTTCATGCTGCCGAAAGAGATTCGGCGCGAGCTCGCTGCGCGTTCTTGACGACGACGTTCGTCGCAACTCGACGCGCAATTCCACGCATACGTCTTGCATAAGCGATAGGTTGCCCGCGTCCCGAACTCCATCCTGGGGAGGAAAAAGATCTCGATGGCTTCTCGTAACCAGTCCACCGCGTCTCGCGCGGCGGCGACCGCGGCGACCGCGGCGAAGCGCGCGGCCGACGCCGCCGAGGCTGCAGCCGGTGCTGCTGTCTCTGCAGTCGAGGATGCGGCTGAGCGCGTGACCGGCAGCGGGCGCAAGTCGTCCGGGCGCAAGAGCTCCGCGAAGAAGAGCTCCGGCCGCAAGTCGTCGGCGAAGAAGAGCTCCGCGAAGAAGAGCTCGGCCAAGAAGGGCTCCGCCAAGAAGTCGTCGGCGAAGAAGAGCTCGGCCAAGAAGTCGGGCGGTCGGAAGAGCTCGGCGAAGAAGACCGCACGCAAGTCCGGCGCCTCCGCGAAGAAGACCGCGCGCAAGTCCGGCGCCTCCGCGAAGAAGACCGCACGCAAGTCCGGCTCTTCCGCGAAGAAGACCGCGCGCAAGACCGGCGCCTCCGCGAAGAAGACCGCGAAGAAGACGGGCTCGTCGGCGAAGAAGACGGCGAAGCGGGCTGCGTCGGGCGCCAAGCGCACAACGAAGGCGGCTTCGAAGGGCGCCAGGAGCGGCGCCAAGAGCGGCGCCAAGACCGCCAGATCGTCGGCCAAGCGTTCCGCTGCCGGCTCCAAGGGCGGCCGCAAGAGCGCTAAGAAGCGCCGCTAGGAAATCTGCAGCTGCCGCCGGGCCTACGTGCTCGGCGGCAGCGGCGTGAACTGGAACCCGTGCAGCCGCAGGCCTGGCGCCTCGGCCACGACGGTTCCGTCGCTGGCATGCAATCCGGGCTCGACCGTGCCCGACAACACCGCGTACGCCTCGCCGGCGCGGAAACGGACCTGGGCCGACGCGCCGGCTTCTCGCGCTTCGAGATAGTCGGCGCCCTCGGCCCAGGCACCGGTGAGCTGCACGCGCTCGACGTCGCCGGGCAGCGTCACGTCCGCGGTCTGCGGATCCATCTGTGCGCCGGGAGCGTCCTCCGTGCGCAGCGGCTCCATCAGCGGCGGCAACTCGAGCTCGCCCTCGGGGTCGGTCTCGGCGATGAGCTCCTGGATCACCTGCTCGGACTCGTCGTACTCGCCTTCGCCCCAGTGCACGAAGCGCAGCACGCCGCGACGGTCGAATACGTAGCGCGCCGGCCAGCCACGGTTGCCGTACTCGCGCCAGACGGCGAAGTCCGGATCGAGGACGACGGGATACGGGATGTCCATCCGCTGGATCGACGCGGACGCAACCTCGGGATCGCGCCCGAACGAGTACGCCGGTGAGTGCACTCCGATCATGCGCAGCAGCCCAGGCCCGGCGTAACGCTCGTGCCACGCGCGCAGGTACGGCAGCGTCCGGTACGAGTTGATGCGCCCGCTGTCGAAGAACTCCACCAGGATCGGCCGACCCATCTGCTGCGCCATGCGCAAGAACGCGACGCCGACCCACTGGAGGCCCTGAGGAAACTCAGGCGCGAACGCCTCGTTGTCGGGCGGCAGGCGCACGCGGGGCCAACTACAGGATTGCCAGCAGGAGCTTCGGCGAGACGAACAGCTCGATGAAGCATGATGCGAGCAGCATCGGCACCGCGATTGCGACCGTCACGAAGGTGGCGGCCATCAGGTGGTGCCAGTTGTCGCGCCGACTTGCGATGAGCCACGCCGAGAGCGGCAGGAAGAGCGCCACGAGCTCGGGGATCGCGTGCGGCGTGAGCGTGACGAGCAGCTGCAGCGGCGTGAGTCCGAGGTGGTACGAGAGATCGGACGTGCGCGCGCCGAGCGCGTACGCCTGCGTGGACAGCGAGAAGGTGGTCGCGGCGGCGACGAACGCGATCGCGGCGGGGCCGGCGGTGTCGTGGACCTTGCGCCAGACGCCCGTCTTCGACTCGGCCACCATCGGCAATGAGCTTCCGGCTATGAACCCGGCCACGCACGCCATCGCGTGCAGCGCCAGCACAAGCGAGTTGCGGTAGAGGATCGGCCACGCGTCGTCCAGCGTCGCGCCGTGCGTCACGCCGGCGAGGCTGATGGGTGAGGGGTCGGGCGTCACGAGCCTCGAGACGATCCAGACCGCGGCGAGCAGCAGCACTGCGATCGCGAGCGCTCCCGCCAACCATGGCACGAGCACGCGCCAGCGATCGCGATGCCACATCGCGAACGTGGCCCGTGTGTCGCGCAGGCCCTGGACGACGACGAAGTCCTCGCGGGAGCTGCCGATGACCGCTCCTGAGCCCACTGTCGGACCCGGAGGCTGGCGCGGTTCAGACACGGAGCTCATGCCCCGTTTCTACCCAATGGATGTCGGTTCGCCTGTAGGGCCTAGGCCCTATCCGATCGACCCGGTCATCTCGAGCTGGATCAGACGGTTCAGCTCGACGGCGTACTCCATCGGCAGTTCCTTCGTGACCGGCTCGATGAAGCCGTTCACGATCATCGCGGCAGCCTCCTCCTCGGACAGCCCGCGGCTGCGGAGGTAGAAGAGCTGCTCGTCGGAGATCTTGCCGACGACCGCCTCGTGGGCGACCGTGACGTGCGGGTTCTGGATCTGGATGTCAGGCCATGTGTCCGAGCGCGAGATCGGGTCCATCATCAGCCCGTCGCACTGGACGCGCGCCTTCGAGCCCTGCGAGTTGTGGCCCATCCGGACCAGCCCGCGGTAGCCCATGATCCCGCCGTCCTTGGAGATCGACTTGGCGAGGATGTTCGACGTCGTCTCGGGGGCCAGGTGCATGACCTTCGCGCCCGTGTCCTTCCAGACGCCGCCGGAGGCGACGCCGACGTTCAGGTGGTCGGCACGCGCGCGCCGCCCGAGCAGGAAGGAGCCCGGGTAGAGCATCACGTACTTGGCGCCCATGGAGCCGCCGACCCACTCGACGGTGCCCTCCTCCTCGACGACGGCACGCTTGGTGTTGAGGTTGTAGACGTCCTTCGACCAGTTCTGGACGGTCGTGTAGCGCGCCTTGGCGCCCTTCTTGACGAAGATCTCGACGACCGCGGAGTGCATCGAGTTGACGCTGTAGGTCTGCGCCGTGCAGCCCTCGATGTAGTTCACGTCCGAGCCCTCGTCGGCAATGATCAGCGTGTGCTCGAAGGTGCCCTCGTTGGCGCCCTCCATCCGGAAGTACGCCTGCAGCGGCAGGTCGAGCTTGACGCCCGGCGGCACGTAGACGAACGAGCCGCCCGACCAGATCGCGCCGTGCAGCGCCGAGAACTTGTTGTCCTGCGGCGGCACGCACTTGTTCATGAAGTACTGCTGGACGAGGTCCGGGTACTCCGTGACCGCGGTGTCCATTGAGCAGAAGAGGATGCCCTGCTTCGCGTACTCCTCCTTGAGGCCTTCGTAGACCGGCTCCTGGCGCCAGACGCCGACGACGCCTGCGAGGTGCTCGCGCTCGGCCTGGGGGATGCCAAGGGACTCGTAGGTGTCCTTCATCTCCTTCGGGACGTCGTCCCAGCTGTTGTAGCGGCCCGCCGTCGGAGGCGAGTAGAGGACGAGCTCGTCCAGGTTGAGGCCGGAGAGGTCGACGCCCCAGGTCGGGATTGGCTTGCGAAGGAAGATGTCGAGCGACTTGAGTCGCTTCTCGGCCATCCAGTCCGGCTCACCCTTGATCCGGGAGAGCTCCTTGACGACCTCGCGCGAGATGCCGCGCTTGGCAACGAGCTGACCCTGCTCGTCTTCCTTGATCGTGCTGTTCGGAATTCGTGTCTTGTCAGTGGCAGCCATGGATTCCTAGTTCGGGAGTCGGAGATAGGAGTCTAGCGAGCACACCCGTCTGCTTGACTGCCCGCCGCGTGTTTTTCGTTACAGGATTTCCAGGTTTTATCGGCAAGCGCCTGGTGCGGGCGCTGCTCGACGACGACCCCTCCGCACAGGTGGCCTGCCTCGTCGAAGCGCGCATGGAGCAGGCCGCTCGCGAGGCGGCCGGCGACCGGGTCGAGGTCCTCCCGGGCGACATCACCGACCGGCGCCTTGGTCTGTCTGATGACGATTACGAGCGGCTGACGGCGGAGACGACGGCCGTCTTCCACCTGGCCGCCGTCTACAACCTCGCCGTCCCGCTCGAGATCGCCCAGAAGGTGAACGTCGAGGGCACCGGCAACATCGTCGAGTTCTGCCGGCGCTGCGAGAAGCTCCAGCGCCACAACTACGTCTCCACGGCCTACGTGGCGGGCACGCGCAAGAACGTTGTCTACGAGCACGAGCTGATCATGGGCCAGTGGTTCAAGAACCACTACGAGTCCACCAAGTTCCAGGCCGAGGTCTGGGTGCGCGAGTCGATGGACAAGGTGCCGACTGCGATCTACCGTCCGGCGATCGTGGTCGGTGATTCCGACAGCGGTCAGACGCAGAAGTTCGACGGTCCGTACTTCATGCTGCGCGCGATCGGCGTGAGCATGCAGCGGGGCTGGCCGATCGCGAAGTATGGGCGGTCGGCGGCGCCGTTCAATGTCGTGCCTGTGGACTTCGTCGTCAACGGGTTGCTGGCGGGCTCCAAGGACGACAAGGCGATCGGCGAGACGTTCCATCTGGTCGATCCCGAGCCGATCAGCTCGGGCGAGGTCTTCACGCTGCTGAGCCAGCTGTACGCGAACAGGAAGCCCGCGTACACCGTGCCGGCGCGACCGGTCG
>DATBDN010000091.1:0-12026 GCA_036269895.1 Thermoleophilaceae bacterium | reverse complement strand
GTGCCGGCGGCGGTGGTGCTGGGAGGTATCGCCGCGGTGACGACGATCGTGCTCCACCGGCGCAGGCGCGGCGGCGTACCGCCGGGCAGCAACGGCGCCGCGGCCACCGCCCCGGCAATTCGCGGCGAGGATGCCGCGCGCCTCGAAGCCGACCTGGAGCGCTACGACCTGTGACGGCCGTGCTCCTTGCCGCGACCAGCACGTCGGTCAACACGACGATCTTCGCCGCATTCGGCGTCGGCTTCCTGTCGTTCGTCTCGCCGTGCGTGCTACCGCTGGTGCCGGGCTACCTGTCGGCGGTCTCCGGCGTCTCCTACACCGAGATGCAGTCGGGCGCCAGCCGCTGGAAAGTGCTCGGGCCGGCGCTGCTCTTCTGCCTGTCGTTCACCGCGATGTTCGTCGCGCTCGGCATGACCGCCACCGGCCTCGGCCAGACGCTGCAGGAGCACCGCGCACTCATGCGCGAGATCTCCGGGATCGTCATCGCGGCGCTCGGAGCGTTCTTCATCGCGACGCTCTTCATCCCCGCGTTCAACCGCGAATTCCGCTCGCAGAAGCTGCTGCAGAAGGCGTCGGCAGGCGGACCGATCGTCGCCGGGCTGGCCTTCGCCGTCGCCTGGCTGCCGTGCACGGGTCCCACGCTCGGCGTGATCCTGACCGCGGCGAGCAACCAGAGCACCGTCGCGAAGGGTGCCGGGCTGCTTGCCGTCTACTCGGCCGGCCTGGCCGTGCCGTTCCTGCTCTGCGCGCTCGCGATGGCGTCGATGACGCGCTTCTTCCGCCTCTTCCGCAACCACTTCCGCGCGATCACATTCGTCGCAGGAGTGATCCTCATCGCCATGGGCCTGGCGCTCTACACGAACGACCTGACCAGGCTCAACACCTGGGCCAACGACCTGGGGTTGAACCTGATCAGTGGTGCCTAGTACTTGACGGTCCCGGTGACCTTGAAGACGCCGTAGGTCGGATCGGCTGCTGTCGAGGAGCCGGTCAGCTTGAGCGTCCCCGTCGCTCCCTTGAACACGCCGGTGCCCTTGGTCACCTTCGACGTCCCGGCGAAGTCGGTGCCACTGCCGTCGGCGCGCGGTGTGGCCGTGTTGGGCCCGGTGGCTGTGATCGACCCGTTCTTGTAGAACGCCGTGGCCGTCGTCTTGAAGTCGTTTGGCGTCTTGCCTGGGGTGACTTTGATGATCGCCGCACCCGTGCCGTTTGTGCCGGTGACGATCCCCGTGTAGGAACTGCCGCTCAGCACGCGCGCCTTCAGCGTCCCGGAGAACTTGTGCTTGGTCGGCTTCGACGCGCCTTGCGCGACTGTCGCGCCGGCGAAGATCGACAGCGCCGCCACGGCCACCAGCAGGAACCGCTTCGTCATTCCTGACCCCTTTCGTGTGGAAGGAACCCTGCTGGGGTCGACCCTACATCTCTCCTGGGGCAGAAACGCCTAAAAGTCCGAGGGACTGCGCGATCACACGCTGCGTCTGGACCGAGAGCGCCAGCCGGAACGGCTCATCCGGCGTCCCCACGACCTTGACGTCGCGGTAAAAGGCCGAGAACTGCTGCGCGAGCGCACGCGCATAGGTTGTCAGACGATGCGGCGCGCGCAGCTCGACCGCCGAGTCGATCTCCGCCGGGTACTCGAGCAGCGCCTTGATCAGCGCCCGTGCCGACGGGTGGAGCTCCTCGTGCGCCGTCGCGCCCGGGTCGGGCTGCGCCTCGGCGCGCCGCAGGATCGACGCGATCCGGGCGTGCGCGTACTGCACGTAGTAGACGGGGTTGTCCTGCGACTGCTCGCGCGCCAGCGTCAGGTCCAGATCGAGCGTGGTGTCGTGGCTGCGCTGGAGCAGGAAGAAGCGCGCGGCGTCGACGCCGATGTCGTCGATCAGGTCGTCGAGCGTGACGAACTGGCCCTGGCGCTTGGACATCTGCTTCTGGCGGCCGCCCTCGAGCAGGTTGACCAGCTGCATGATCAGGATCTCGAAGCGCTCCGGGTCACCCCCGAGGGCCTTCCAGGCTCCCAGGATGCGCGCCCTGTAGCCATGGTGGTCGGCACCGAGCAGGTTGATCACCCGGTCGAATTCGCGCGTCAGCTTGTTCTCGTGGTAGGCGATGTCGGCACCGAAGTATGTGACCTCGCCGCCCGAACGCCGCAGCACGCGATCCTTGTCGTCGCCAAGGTGCGTGGTGCGCAACCAGGTTGCGCCTTCGCTGTCGAAGACAAGTCCCTTTTCACGTAGCGGCTCGAGCACCTGGTCGACGGCACCGGACTCGTGCAGCGCCCGCTCGGAGAAGAAATCGTCCATGTGCACGCCGAAGCGCTCGAGCGTGGCCGAGATGCTCTCGAGCATGAGCTCGATGCCGCGCCGCGCCAGCTCGTCCGGGTCGCCGTCGGCCGCACCCGGGATCCGCTGGGCGAGTTCGGCGACGTAGTCGCCGCGGTAGCCGTCCTCGGGCGGCTCCTCGCCTCGCGCACGCGCCTTGATCGACTCGCCGAAGCGCAGCACCTGCGATCCGAGGTCGTTCACGTAGTACTCGCGATTCGGCGTGTGCCCCGCGAACTCGAGCAGCCGGGCGAGCGAGTCGCCGAGAGCAGCGTGGCGGCCGGAGGCCACGGTGATGGGCCCGGTCGGATTGGCCGACACGAACTCGACCAGCACCCGCTCCGGCGACTCCGCGCGGCCACTTCCCCACGCCACCTCGCCGTACATCTCCGCGAGCACGCGGCGGTACCAGGCATCGCTCATGAACAGGTTCAGGAAGCCTGGGCCGGCGACCTCGACGCGCTCGACATCACCCACGAGCGCCTCGCTCAGCACCGTCCCGAGGCGCTCGGCGATCGCGCGCGGCTGCTCGCCCAGCGCCGGCGCCAGCAGCATCGCGGCGTTCGTCGAGTAGTCGCCGAAGTCCGGACGCGGCGGCCGCTGCAGGCGCGCGTCCGCGGCCGCGGACCCACCTTCACTCACGCTCGCGGCGGCGTCGGCGATGGCCGAGCGCAGGGCGGTTATCGGGTCGGTCTTCGTCCTCGTCATCAGTAGTGGTAGGGCTCGCGGGCGATGATCTTGTGCGCACGGTAGATCTGCTCGATGAGAACGACCCGCGCGAGCTGATGCGGCAGGGTCATCCGCCCGAACGACAGCTTCAGGTCGCACGCATCCAGATCGAGGCCGCGTGGGCCGCCGATCACGAAGCAGAGATCGCGCCCGGAATGGCGCCGCTCGTCGATGAAGCCGGCGAACTTCACGGAGTCCATCTGCTCGCCGTCGCTGTGCAGCAGGACCTTGAAGGCGTCCTCGGGGATGCGGCCGCTGACCTTCTCCTCGTCGCGCAGCTCGATCGCCTCGACATGGGCGTAGCGGGCCAGCATCTTCCGGTAGTGCTGGACATCATCCTGGTAGGGCGGCCGGAGGCGGCCGACGGCGACAATCAGCGTGCGCATGGCGGGTGCGCGATACTAGGCGCGTGGAAGGCTCCGGCCCCGAGCGCAGAGTGAATCTCCACACCTCCCCCGAGGTGATGGCGGGGGTGTATGCGAACTTCGCGAACGTGAGCCACTCGGACTACGAGTTCACCCTCACGTTCGCCCGCGTCGAGCACGAGGTCGAGGACGAGGAGATCCCGGGCGTCGTGGTCTCGAGCGTGAACATGTCGCCGCGCTTCACTCGCGAGCTGATCGCGGCGCTGCAGGACGCGTGGTCGAAGTGGGAGACGCGCCAGGGCATCAAGAACCTGCCCGAGTACTCCCGCGAAGACGAGCATCTCGGCAACGACGACTGAGCCGCTCGTTCCTCATCCTGCACGGTCTCGAGGGCTCGGGGCCGGATCATTGGCAGACCTGGCTGGCCGCCGAGCTGCGCGCGCGAGGCGAGCGGGTGTCGTATCCGGACCTGCCTGATCCGTTCGACCCGAAGCCCGACGAGTGGCTGGCCGCGCTCCAGCCCGAGCTGGCGGCGATGGACGGCGAGCGGATCGTGCTCTGCCACTCGCTGGCGTGCCTCGTGTGGCTGCTGAACGCTCGCGCGGGGGCCACCGATGTGGCCGAGCGCGTGCTACTCGTCGCTCCCCCGTGCACGGACGAGGTCGAGCCGGTGGCTCGCTTTCGCGCCGATGGCGTGACGCCCCGCGATGTGGAGCGAGCCGCCCGAACAACGCGGATGCTCTGCTCTGAGGCCGACCCGTACTGCCCGGCGGGCGCCGCAGCGATCTTCGGCGAGCCGCTCGCGCTCGACTACGGGGTCATCCCCGGTGGTGGCCACCTGAACACCGAAGCCGGCTACGGACCCTGGCCAGACGTCAAACGCTGGGCGCTGACCCCGTAACAAAAGGGGACAGTCCCCATTTGTTACAGCCCGTGCTCGCGTGCCCACGCCAGGCCGGCGCCGATCCGCTCCATCGTCGTCGGGTGCGTCCCTAACAGGAGCTGCCAGATGCGCGGCGTGGATGGATCCGCCAGGTTCGTCAGCGCCAGCCTCCGCGTCAGGCCGACGAAGGCGTCGGCGTCGCGGGTCAGGTCGAGCGCAAACGCGTCGGCGCGCCTCTCGACCCGCCGTGACAGGGCGTTGCTCGCGCTCCCCAGCAACGCGCCGGCGATCCCCGCGGCCAGTCCGAGGGCCGGCAGGGCCGCCGGCACGCCGAGCGAGCGACCGCGATTAAGGCGTTCGGCAAGCTCCTTGACGAGCAACGTGGCCGTGGGCGCGACGAGCGCCAGCCAGGCGAGGCCGCGTAGGACGTCCCGGTACACCACGTGCGAAAGCTCGTGGGCAACCACCGAACGCACCTCGTCGTCCGGGTAGTCACGGATCAGCGTGTCGTACATCACGACCCGCTTGGTCTTTCCAAGGCCCCAGACGTAGGCGTTTGTGGCGGTGGTGCGGCGGCTCGCATCGACGCGGAACACCTCCCCGACGTTCACCTGAGCGCCGCGCGCCACTCCGAGCACCTCGTCCCGCAGCGGGCCGTCCGGCAGTCGCTCGAACTTGTTGAACAGCGGATCGATGACCACGGGCGAGGCGAACGCGAGCAGCGCAGAGGCAGCCACGATCCCTGCGGAGCCCGGGGCCCACCAGGTCCGCGGGAAGCGGCGGATGACCGCGATGCCGAGCGCAGATCCGGCGCCGGCCATGCCAGCGCCTACGGCGGTCGACTTGGCCACGTCGCCCGTCCAGGACCGCCAGTTCTGGATCGACAGGCCCGCGTTCCGCGCACGCTGCTCGGAGAGCATCGACAGAGGCAGTCCGATGACGGTCATGCCGATGCTCAGGCCGGCGCCGGCCGCGGCCGCTCCGGCCACGGGCCTGCGCGCCAGACGGGTTAGCACGTGCGGGGGCTTTGCGACCAACAGCACGAGCGCGGCGGTGTCCAGCGCCACCGAGGTCAGGAGCACCGTCCGCTGGGGGGCGCGAAAATCGTGCGCACGTTCCAGCTGCTGAGGGGTGAAGTAGTCTCCCGCGCTCGCGGCGGCGGGATTGGTCACGACCGTACGGGGGCGTAGCAACAGAGTCGCGCCACCCGCGGCTATGGCTGCGCCTATCACCGCCACTGGCAGCCGATAGCGATGAACGAGCATCCGACCGAAACTCTAGGTCCCGGAAGCGGCCCGGCCCGAGTGGCCGTGTTGTCCGACGTCCACGGGAACCTGCCTGCGTTCCAGGCAGTGCTGGCGGACGTCCGCTCGACCGGCGTCGACGCGATCTGGAACCTCGGGGATCTCGTCGGCTACGGCGCTCAGCCAGACGAATGCGTGGAGCTGGCAAAAGATGCGTGTGATGTCTGCCTGATCGGCAATCACGACTTGGTGGTGATCGACAAGCTCAACCTGGACGACTTCTCGGCAAATGCCGCGACGGCCGCCCTCTGGACGCGCGACCACATTACGTCGGAGACGCGCGAGTTCCTGGCCGACCTCGCGCCGCAGGACGAGTCGCGTCCGGTGAAGCTCTACCACGCGAGCCCGCGCGACCCGGTCTGGGAGTACGTGCTCTCGGTCGGGCTCGCCGAGGTGTGCATCAAGGAGATGCCCGGGCGGATCGGCGCCGTCGGCCACTCGCACGTCGCGCTGTGGTTCTGGCGCGACGACGGCGGCAGGACCATCGGCGAGCAGGCGGGCGGCGGCATGGAGGTCGACCTGAGCAAGGGCGAGTGGCTGCTGAACCCGGGCGGCGTCGGGCAGCCGCGCGACGGCGATCCGCGCGCGGCGTGGCTCCTCCTGGACTTCGAACGCTCGACGGCGCACTGGAAGCGCGTCGATTACCCGATCGACGAAGCCGCGAAGGCGATCGAGGAGGCGGGCCTTCCGCGCTCGCTGGCCGACCGGCTTTACTTCGGTCAGTGAGGCCCGCTCGCGCCTTTACGGCCTCCCGCTTTGGAAGGGGGGCGCTCGCGCTCTGCTGTGGAGCGCTGATTGCCGTGCCCGGCTGCGGCGGCGGTGGTAGCAAGGGCAAGCCCATTCCGGCCGACCAGGCCAACCGGATGGTCGCCCTCACCCGCCTGGCGGACCAGCAGTCCGCCGACGGACGGTGCGGCGGGGCGCAGGCGAAGGTGCGCGAGGCGCAGAGCGTGCTCGATCAGGTGCCGAGCTCGGTCGACAAGAGCGTGCGCGACGGGCTCGCGCAGAGCTACGACCGCCTGCTGTCGCTGATCCAGAGCGAGTGCCAGCGTCCGCAGACCAAGACGCAGACCACGCAGAGCCAGACGGCAACCACGCCGAGCATCACGACCCCGAGCGTCACGACCCCGACCACCACCACGCCGTCTACGACGACTCCGACCACGACGACGCCCAGCACGACCACTCCGACCACGACCACGCCGAGCACCACCACGCCCACGACGACCACCGGCAACGGCGGCGCCGGTGCGCCGGGCGGCGGCGGGGACGGCCAGGGCTGATGAACGCGCCTACCGAGATCGGAGGCCGCTACCGCCTGGACCGCCGCCTAGGCGCGGGCGGGATGTCGACGGTGTTCCTGGCCATCGACACCGTGCTGGAGCGCCAGGTGGCCGTCAAGCTGCTGGCCGAGCACCTGGCCGACGACGAGGTGTTCGTGATGCGCTTCCGCCACGAGGCGCTGGCGGCCGCCCGGTTGCAGCACCCGAACATCGTCCAGGTCTTCGACTCCGGGCACGACGAGCGCTCACACCGGCACTACATCGTCATGGAGTACGTCGACGGGCCGTCGTGCTCGGACCTGCTGCGCGAGCACGGGCAGCTCGGGATCGACGACACCGTGCGGATCATCACCGAGGCCTGCCACGGGCTCGACTACGCGCACCGCGCGGGCGTGGTGCACCGAGACGTCAAGCCCGGCAACCTGCTGATCTCGAACGAGACGGGCGCCGTCAAGCTGGCTGACTTCGGGATCGCCAAGGCGGCCGAGCAGACGCGCGTGACGCAGGTTGGCTCGGTGCTCGGCACGGCCGCTTACCTGTCGCCCGAGCAGGCGCAGGGCAAGGAGGCGGGGCCGGCGTCGGACATCTACTCGCTCGGGGTGTGCGCCTATCAGCTGCTGACCGGGCGGCTTCCGTACGAGTACAGCTCGTTGACAGAGCTCGCTTTGAAGCAGCAGAACGAGGGCTTCGAGCCCATCCGCGACTTCCGCCGCGAGGTCCCGCCGGAGCTGGATCGCGCGATCCAGCTGTGCCTGTCGCGGGATCCGGAAGCCCGATACGGGTCGGCGCTGGAGCTGGCTGAAGCGCTCGAGGCAGGCGTCGAGGGCGAGGTCACGCAGACCACGCGGCGCTTGGAGGCGCAGACGGTGGCGCTGGCCGGGAGCGAGGACGCGACGCAGGCAATGGCGCGGACGCAGGCGGTCGCGGCATCGGAGGTCCCCCCGCACCTGATGCCTGACCGGACGCAGTCGATCCCGCCGGCGGCGCGCCGGCGCACGACGCCGGCACCGGCCCGGGACACGCGACGCCGGGCCTCACGCCGCCGCTGGGGCAACTTCCTGGCCGGTCTGGCAATCCTGGCCGCAGGCGCGCTGGTAGCGCTGGCGATCCTGCAGGCCGGCGGAAGCGGAAGCCAGAACACCGTCACCGAGAACAGCGTGCACGATCAGGCGCAGGGGATCGAGAGTCTGATCCGCGAGCACGCGAAGTAGCCGCGCCGGACCCGGTCTGATCCGCGAGCACGCGAAGTAGCCGCGCGCTCCTCAGCCCAGGATCGCCGCCGCCTCGTCCGCATACCGGTCCGCCTCGATCGCCGCCCGCAGCCTCTGCATCAGCGAGCGCATGAAGGTCAGGTTGTGCAGCGTCAGCAGCCGCACCGCCGTCAGCTCCTTCGACCGCGCCAGGTAGTGCAGGTAGGCACGCGTGTGATGCCGGCACGCGTAGCACTCGCAATCGTCCTGGATCGGCGCGCGGCTGCCGACATGCTCGGCCTTCACCAGATCCATTCGCCAGCGGCGGCCCGGCTCAGGCACCAGCGCCGTCCCATGTCGCGCCAGCCGAGTCGGCGTCGCGCAGTCGAAGGTGTCGATGCCCAACTGGACCGCCCAGACGATGTCGTCCACGTCGCCGATTCCCAGCAGGTGACGCGGCCGGTCCGCCGGCAGCGACGCCAGGGTCCAGGACACGACGTCGCGCATCTGCTGCTTGTCCGCGCCGAGCGAGCCGCCAATCGCGATGCCCGGCGTACCGGCAGCGGCCACGGCCGTCGCCGACTCGTGGCGCAGGTCGTCGTACACCCCGCCCTGCACGATCCCGTAGAGCACCTGGCCGGGCGGCGCGTGGTCGCGCTGCCACTCGACGGAGCGCTCGAGCCAGCGGTGGGTACGGTGCATCGAGCGCTCGGTGTATTCGCGCTCCGCGTGAAACGGGGTGCACTCGTCGAAGGCGAGCGCGATGTCGGAGCCGAGGACGTTCTGCACCTCCATCGAGGTCTCGGGTCCCATGAAGCGCTCCGAACCGTCGACGTAGGAACGGAAGCGCACGCCCTCCTCGTTGATTTCCAGGATGCGGCTGTGCCGGCCGCTCTCCGACCGCCGCCCCTTCACCTCGTCGGCAACGGTGCCGTACCCGAGCGAGAAGACTTGGAAGCCGCCCGAGTCGGTGATGATCGGGCGTCGCCAGTCCATGAACTCGTGCAGGCCGCCAAGCGCGCGGATGCGCTCGTGCCCGGGGTTCAGGAAGAGGTGGAAGGTGTTGCCGAGGACCATCTCGTAGCCCAGGTCCTCGACCTCATCGGCCTGTAGAGAGCGGACGGTCGCGTGCGAAGCGAGCGGCACGAACGCCGGGGTCTGCACGTCACCGTGGGCCAGATGAAGAACGCCCGCGCGGGCTGAGCCTGCGCGGGCGCCTGTCGTGAAGAGCTCAGCGATGTGCTGAGCCTAGGACTCTGTTGGGGAGCTCCCCTCGATCGTGGCCGGCCTGCTGTTGCCGTCGCCGTGCCACGCAACCTCGATCCGCCGCGGCTTCCGCGCCTCGGGCTTCGGGATGCGGACGTCGAGCACGCCCTCGTGGAACGACGCTTCGATCCTCTCGGGATCGACGCCCTCGGGCAGCGTCAGCGAGCGGCTGAACTTGCCGAACGAGCGCTCGAGGCGGAAGAACCCCTTCTCCTTGCGCTCGTACTCAGCCTTGCGCTCACCGGAAATCGTGAGCGTGCCGTCGTTGAACTCGATCGAGACGTCCTCCTGCTTCATGCCAGGAAGGTCGGCCTTGAGCAGGTAGCGGTCATCGCTCTCGACGAGATCCATCTCGGGAACCCAGCGCTGCAAAGTAGCCGGCGTATCCCAAAGCGAGTTGAAAAGCCGGTTGAACTCAGTGGAAAACGGTTCAGGCCGAACAAGAAGGCTCATGCGACTACCTCCAGATCTAAGCCACTTACTGATAGGGGTCAGACCCCCACTGGTAAGTCGAGCATAATACCTAAGTCTTAGCTTGGCAATTTTTCTGCTGCCGTAGCCTTTCTTTCCTTCCTATGGGTGATCGCATTCCCACAGGGCGGCTGCGGCGCGCTGCGCGGACTACCGGTGCGCTCGCGCCCGGCACTCTCAAGCTCGCCACGAGCATTGCCGCCAGTGCTGCTCGCGATCCGGACAAGGCTGCGGAGGTGCTCGCCAAGCGCCATGAGGAGCTCGCAGACGAGGTCGTCGACGCCCTCGGGTCCCTTCGCGGCGGGGCGATGAAGATCGGCCAGATGGCCTCGTTCATCGACGTCGACTTCATCCCGCCTGAGTACCGCGAGACCTACCAGCGGAAGCTGGCGGCCCTGCGGGACTCGGCGCCGCCCATGAGCTGGAAGCCGGTCCGTTCCGTGCTGGAGCACGAGTGGGGCGAACCACCCGAGTCGGTCCTGGAGGACCTCGAGCAGGATGCCGCGGCGGCGGCCTCGATCGGCCAGGTGCACCGCGGGCGGCTGCCGGACGGTCGCGCGGTCGCCGTGAAGATCCAGTACCCGGAGATCGCCGATGCCCTCGAGGCGGACCTCGGCACCGCAGCAATCATCGCCCGCCTCGGGACGGCGATCGCGCCCGGCGTCGATCCGAAGCTGATCATGGACGAGATCCGCGAGCGCATCCTCGAGGAGCTCGACTACGAGCTCGAGGCCCAGAACCAGCGCGCGTTCGCGCGCGCGTACCGCGGGCATCCGTTCGCCCACGTTCCCGACGTCGTCACCTCGCTGTCAGCCCGTCGCGTACTCGTCTCCGAGTGGGTCGACGGGAAGCCCTTCACGGACATTCTGCAGCTACCCGATGACGAGCGCGGTCGGATCGGCGAGGCGATCTATCGCTTCTACTACGGCGCGCTGCACTGGCTCGGGCGCTTCAACGTCGACGCCCACCCCGGCAACTACATGCTCTTGAACGACGGGCGGATGGCGTTCATCGACTTCGGCAGCGTGAAGGAGATGAGCGCCGGGCGGCTGCGCGTCGGCGTCCGGCTGCTGACGGCAGCGACCGAGCCCGACGACGAGGCTGTCGTCGACGTCCTGCGCGAGCTGGGCTACGTCCGCCCCGAGTCGAACCCCGATGCCGCGCTGCTGGCGGCCCAGATCAGGGTCCCCAACGAGTGGGTGCTGACCGACACCGAGTTCACGCTCGACCGCAGCTACGTCGCGCGCCTGATGACGACCCAGGCGCAGATCAACGCCGAGACGCTGCGGCTGGCACGAACGATCAGCCTGCCCGCCGACGACCTGATGCTGAACCGAATGGGCATCGGCGTCGTCGCCGTCCTCGGCCAGCTGGGCGTAACGCGCAACTGGCACCGCATGGTCCGCGAGGCCTGGTTCGGCGATCCGCCGGCGACCGAGATGGGCGCCGCCGAGCAGGCGTTCTTCGAGGGGCGCGGGATGCGGCGGCTGCTTCAGCGGTAGCTGTTACAAAAGTGCTCTGACCCCTTTTGTTACGGGTCAGATTCGGGGCGAGTGCTCTATCAGCGATTCGCCCGTCATCTCGTCGGGCTGGTCCTCGCCCATCAGCTCCAGCAGTGTCGGCGACACGTCGGCCAGGACTCCTCCGTCTCGTAGGCCGCCCACCTCGGCGGTCACGATCACGGGCACGGGGTTCATCGAATGCTGCGTGTTCGGGGTCCCGTCGGGCTCCAGCATGTTGTCGGCGTTGCCGTGGTCGGCGGTGATCAGCAGCGCTCCGCCCTTCGCGTGCACGGCTTCGACGACCTTGCGGAGCTGCGCGTCGACGGCCTCGATTGCCTTCACCGCCGCCGGGATCGAGCCGGTGTGGCCAACCATGTCGGGGTTCGCGAAGTTGATGATCCCGAAGCCGAACTCGCTCTCACTCCAGTGCTTGACGAACGTGTCCGCCGCCGCCTCGGCGCTCATCTCCGGCTTGTGATCGTAGGTCGGAACATCGCGCGGCGAGTCGACCAGCTCGCGCTCCTCGCCCTTGTACGGATGCTCCTCGCCGCCGTTGAAGAAGTACGTCACGTGGGCGTACTTCTCGGTCTCGGCCACGTGCAGCTGGGCGATTCCACGCTCGGACAGCGTCGACGCGAGCGTCGTGCTTGGCCGCTCCGGCGGGAACGCGACCGGGTAGTCCCAATCCTCCTGGTACTCGGTCAGCGTGGTCATC
>DATBDN010000090.1:0-31559 GCA_036269895.1 Thermoleophilaceae bacterium | reverse complement strand
TCGCACGCGTTCGCTCCAGCATTCACGAGATCGTCGAGCGAGACCCCAGGGACGGGTGGCTGGAAGACTGCGGCAAATGGGGAAACTCGTCGTCGGGCCATTGCTGCGGTTCGTCTCCGAAACAGAGGCGACCATCTGGGTCGAGGTCGATTCTCCCTGCGAGGTCAACGTCCTGGGCGCGTCGGCGCGGACGTTTCACGTCGAGGGACACCATTACGCGCTGGTCGTCGTCGATGGTCTAGAGCCGGGCACCACGTACGAATACGACGTAGCTCTCGACGGGCGGCGCGTCTGGCCCGAGGAAGCCAGTCAGTGGCCCGCCCCATGCCTTCGCACGCTCACCGAGAGCGAAGAGCTGACGATCGTCTTCGGCTCGTGCCGCGTGGCGGTGCCGCACAAGCCGCCGTACACGCTCACGAAGGACGAGGACAAGAAGAACGGCCGGGAGATCGACGCGCTCTACGCGCTCGCGTACCGGCTGCGCAAGCTGCCACGCGAGGAGTGGCCGGATCTGCTGCTGATGATCGGCGACCAGGTCTACGTGGACGAGGACGCGCCGAAGACGCGCGAGTTCATCCGCAGCCGGCGCGATACGAGCAAGGCGCCGTTCGAGGAGGTGCTGGATTTCGAGGAGTACACGCACCTGTATCACGAAACCTGGAGCGAGGAGACAATTCGCTGGCTCTTCTCGACGGTCCCGACGGCGATGCTGTTCGACGACCACGACACGCACGACGACTGGAACATCTCGGCGTCGTGGTGTGCCGAGATGGACCGCCAGGACTGGTGGCACGAGCGGATCGAGAGCGCGCTCGTCTCGTACTGGATCTATCAGCACATCGGCAACTTGTCGCCGGCGGAGCTAGAGCGGCGCGGCCTCCTCGCGAAGGTGCAGGCCGCCGACGACGGCGGTCCAATCCTGCGCCACGAGGCTCACCGGGCTGACCGCAGGGAGAGTGGCTCGATCTGGAGCTACACCCGCGACATGCGCAAGGTCCGGCTCGTGATGTTCGACTCACGCGAGGGGCGCGTGTTCCACCCGCACCGTGCGATGGCCGACGACCACGAGTGGTCGTGGGTCGAGCAGCACGCCACCGGCGGCTACGACCACCTGCTGCTGGTCGACACGCTGCCGATGCTCATGTCACCGGGCTTCCACTACATCGAGGCGTGGAACGAAGCCGTGTGCGAGGGGGCCTGGGGCAAGCGCTTCGAACGTGTCGGCGAGAAGCTGCGGCGCGCCTTCGACATGGAGCACTGGGCGGCGTTCCAGTTCTCGTTCCGCCGCATGACGGAGCTGCTCCGCTCGGTCGCGGCGGGCGAGCGCGGCGATCCGCCGGCGTCGATCCTGATGCTCGGGGGTGATATCCACCACGCCTACCTGGCCCGCGCCGACGTGCCCGGCGCGAAGAGCGTCGTGTGGCAGGCGGTGTGCTCGCCCTTCCGCAATCCGCTGGACCGCCACGAGCGAGTGGTGGCGCGGATCGGCGCGTCGAAGAGGGCCGAGCGGACGTTCCGCTGGATCGCGAGGCGCGCAGGTGTGGAAGACGCCCCGTTCGAGTGGAGACTCGTGCAGCCGCCGACCTTCGACAACCAGTTCGCAACGCTCGAGCTACGAGGCCGGAACGCGAAGATGAAGATCGAGAAGACGGTCCCAGGCGACTGGCAGAACCCAAAGATCGAAGTGACCCTGGAGCGCGACCTGACGTAACAAAAGTCCTCTGACCCCTTTTGTTACAGGCCGTAACAGAGCGGGTCAGAGCAGTTTTGTTACAGCAGGCCTTCGGCTCTCAGCCACTCCTCGCAGCGGCGCATTCCCTCGTCGAGGTCGACCTTCGGCTCGTAGCCCAGGACGCGCCGCGCCTTTTCGATCGAGTAGCCGCCGCGCTTGGCGATGTAATCGATTGAGGCTGCGCTCATCTCGGTGTCTCGCCCGAGTGCTTTCTCGACGCGTCCGCCCGCCCTGGCGATCGTCCTTGCGACCGCCGTCGGCACCGTGCGCGGTCGCGACTTGCCCAGCATTTCCGCGTAGCGGCCGAAGAAGTCGCCGATCTCGACGGCCGTGCCGTCCGCGATCGTGAAGATCTCCCCCACGGCCTGCGGCGACGCCGCCGCCAAGATGACGCCGTCCACCAGGTTGTCCACGTAGACGGGCCCGATCTGACCGCGGCCGCCTTCCGGCAGCACCACCTGGCCGGACTTGATCATGCTGACCGGCAGCACGGTCCACCCGCGTGAGCGCGGGCCGTAGACATCGCCGGGCCGGACGATCGTCGCCTGGACGTCGCCGGCGACATGCGCCTGCAGCGTCACCTGCTCGCTGGCGATCTTCGAGTCCGGATATGGGTTGCCCGTCAGCCGCACGGGATACGTCTCGTCGACGCCGTCCGGATAGTCGAACCCGAAGGTCGTGACCGACGAGAACTGGACGAAGCGCTCGGCGCCGCCGCGCGCAGCCGCGTCGATCATCCGGCGCGTGCCAAGCACGTTCACGCGCCAGACCTCGTCGAGCTCGCCCCCGAAGCCGACCACCGCGGCGGTGTTCACGACCAGATCGCAGCCCCGCGCATGCTCCTGCCAGTCGCCGGCCTCTCCGATGTCGCCCGCGACCACGCCCCGATCCGGATCGGCGCGGACATCCACACCGCGCACCTCCGCCCCCTCCTGGTGGTAGCGGTCGGCGAGGACGCTGCCTATGAAACCCAGAGCGCCGGAGATGAAAACTTTCGAGGCCATTCGGGTATTGAACCGGGGACGGCGATTCGCGCATGGCCCGCGCGGCGCCGGATACCACGATCGAGATGCAGCACAAGCACGACATCGCACACCAGCGCGAGCGCCACATGGCCGGCCGCCGGTTCCGGCAGCAGTCCGGCTGCCACGCCGGCGAGATCGTGCACGTGCTCGGCGAGGCGCCGCACTTCGACGGCTACTGGCTGGTCGAGGCCGAATGCGGCAAGCGCTGGGCCATGCGCGAGCGCGTCCTGCGCTCGCGGCTGCGCCAGGCCGACGAGCGGCCCGGGCGAGACGAGCGGCATCCTGCCGCTAATGCAGCGCTGAGAAGATGACCGCCGCGGCAACGCCCAGCCACAAGCCCCAGGTCACCATCCGCAAGCGGATGCCTTCGGGACTACGTGTGGGCGAGCCAGTCGGCGACCAAGGCTCCGATCTCATACCCCTGGTCTTCCTGTAGGAAGTGTCCACCGTCGTGAATGATGGTCAATTCCTCGGCGGTCGGGAATAGGGTCTGGACCGCACGCCCGACCGGGTTAAGGGGAAGAGCCGGGTCGGAGTCGCCCCACATCAGGAGGACGGGCCGATTGTCGTCGCGCAGCGCGTCCGCCACCGCCTGGCCTGCGACGGCGCCCGGTGCGTCGGGCGTCAGCGGCAGCATCAGCGGGAACGCGCGGGCGCCGGCCTTCGACTCCAGCGTCGGGAACGGCGCCTCGTAGGCCGCGATCACCGCATCGGGCACGTCCGTCGCGCACGCGTTCTTGATCAACATGCCGATCGGCAGGTCCTCGGTGCGTTCCACGAAATCGCGGAACGCGTGCCAGCCGTCGCTCATGTGCTGGCGGCCCGTGAACAGGCCGGTGTCCATGGCGACGAACCGCGAGACGCGCTCGGGCGCCTCTAGCGTCCCGATCCGCAGGCCTACCGGCCCGCCCCAGTCCTGGACCACGAACACGGCGTCCTGCAGGTCGAGCGCCTCGACGACCGAGGCGGCCGCAGCCGTGTGGCGGTCGTAGGTGTACCACGCGACGTCGGTTGGCTTGTCGGAGCGCCCGAAGCCAGGCAGGTCGACGGCGATGCAGCGGTAGCCCTTCTTCAGCAGCTCCGCGATGACCTTGCGGTAGAGGAAGGACCAGCTCGGCTCGCCGTGGAACAGGACGATCGGACGCCCGTCGCCCTCATCCAGGTACGCGAGCCGCAGGCCCTCCCAGTCGTGGTAGTTCGGCTCCCACGGGAAGTCAGGCAGGTTTGCAAAGCGCTCGTCGGGCGTGCGAAATACGTCCACCGCGCCCTGAACCTAGCTGACCGGGGTCGGCCGCAGGGGTCTAATCGGGCTGCAGATCCAGCGAGCAGCTGTTGAGGCAGTAGCGCAGCCCCGTCGGGTTCGGGCCGTCGTCGAAGACGTGCCCAAGATGCCCGCCGCAGTTGGCGCAGCGGACTTCGGTGCGGACCATCCCATGCGAGCTGTCGGTGCGGACCTCGACGTTCTCCGCCACGGCCGGCTCATAGAAGCTCGGCCAGCCGGTGCCCGACTCGAACTTCGTGTCCGAGCCGAACAGCGGCGCGCCGCAACCGGCGCAGTGGTACATGCCATCTTCCTTGACATTCCAGTACTGGCCGGTGAACGGGCGCTCCGTGCCCTGCAGGCGTAGCACTTCGTACTGCTCAGGCGTGAGGTCCTCGCGCCACTCGGCGTCCGACTTCTGGACCTTGGTCATCTATTCAACGTCACCTTGGCTCTCTGGGTCAGGGTCAAAGGGGTCCGAGGTGGCGTCGGGATCGGGCTCGCCGACGGGGTGGTTGAGCGCCGCGTGTGGGTCGCGATCCGGATCCGTGACCGGCGGCGCGTCCTTTGCCTCCAGTGGCCGATCGGCTGCTTCCTGCGCGTCGTAAGGCCGCTGATGCGGGGCTTCTGGCTTCTCGTTCCTGCTCGACGGGGTCGGTGCCACGTTCGTCTCCCTTCCTCTTGACTTCAGTCTCCCGTACCCGCGTACCGTTACGCCATGCCCACCGCTGTGATCGTCGGCGCCGGTGTGTTCGGATCGTCACTTGCACGCCAGCTGGCGATCGATGGCTGGGAGGTAACCCTTGTCGAGCAGCAGAGTCCTGGCTGGGCAGGGTCGGCGTCCGGTGGCGAATCCCGGCTCGTCCGCTATTCGCATGGCTCTGAGCACTGGTACACGCGCTCGGCATGGCGCGCTCGTGAGCTCTGGCGCGAGATCGACCCGACGCTGCTGGCGGGCTGCGGGCTCGTCTGGTTCGCCTACGGCGACCAAGGCTGGGAGGCGGACTCCGAGCAGACCCTGCGGGACGAGGGGATTCCCGTCGAGCGGCTCGAGCCAAGCGACGCCGCAAAGCTGTTCCCGTCGCTCGGCATCGAGGACGTGGCCTGGGTGCTGTACGAGCCCGAGGCATGCGTGGTCTTCGCCTCGCGCGCGGTCCAGGTGCTCGCCGAGCAGGCGCGCGATGCCGGCGCGACACTCGTCCGCGCCCGTGCCGAGCCGGCCGGCGACCGTGTACACCTGGAGCGCGAGTCCTCCAACGTCTGCTTCGCCGACGACCTGCTCGAAGCCGATCGGATCGTGTGGGCCTGCGGGCCATGGCTGCCGAAGCTGTTCCCGGGACTCGTCGAGGTGCGTCCGACGCTGCAGGAGGTCGTCTTCTTCGAAGCCGGCGACGAGTGGGCCACGGCCCCGGGCTGGGTCGACTACGACCGGTCGCTGTACGGGCATGGCGCGCTCCGCGGGGACGGCTTCAAGGCGGCATCGGATGCCGAGGGCGACACCGCCGACCCCGACCAGCTCGGCGACCTGGGCGGCGGGACGGAGGCGAGGATCCGCCAGTACCTCGCGCAGCGCTTTCCGGCGCTGCGAGACGCGCCCGTCCGCAGCCGCCGGCCGTGCCCGTACGAGCTGACGGCCGACACGCATTTCGTCGCCGCACCGCTCCCGGAGCACCCGCACGTGTGGCTGCTCGGCGGCGGCTCCGGACATGGGTTCAAGCACGGCCCGGCGCTGGCCGAGCGAATGGCCACCTGGCTGGGCGGCGACGAGCCCCCGGATCCGCGTTTCGCGCTGGGTCCCCGTACAGTCGACCGCAGTCTGCGGACGGCGGGCGTTCGCGCTACGCGGCGCGCGCCGGAGGCGGCGTCATGAACGCCAGCGGCACCGTCGAGCCCGCGTCGCGCTGCAGCGTTGCGATCGTCCGTCCTTCCTGAACCGCTGGACGCGGCTCGCCCACGCGGTCGCCCAGGCATTCGGCCGTCGCATCCATGTCGGCGGTCCGGAGCGCAAGGCCCCAGAGGCCGGCGTTGCGCGAGCGGTCCAGTTCGGGCGCGTCGGGCAGCTGGACGCACTCGAGGATCAGCTCCCCGAGCCGGAAGAACGCCTGGCGCGGCGCGCCGGCGGGTGTCGGCTCCTCGCGGATCCGGCGCAGGTCCAGTCCGGCGGCCTGCAGCTTCGCCACGGTCCGGTCAAGCTCCGGGGAGAAGGCGACGACGTGGTCGATCGCGACCACGCCGTTCGGGTGCGCCTCTGCGGGCTCCCGCTCCTCCGACGCCGACAGCATCGTGATCAGGCCGTCGAGGTCATCGGTGCCGAGGCCGCGCAAGGACCAGGAGCACACACGCTTGCCGGCGCGCGAATCGAGCCGCACCCGAACCGTGCCGATCTCGCAGCAGTCATCCTGGACGCGGAATCCGAGCTCGCTCCAGAGTTCGGGTGGATCAGCGATCACGAGCTCGTCGACCGTGACGGGCATCCAGCGAGTATCGCGCTGTCGGCGTGGCGATGGCGGCGACGTCGCGATTCAATGCGCGCGATGCAGGGCATCACGGTCGTTGGCTGCGGACTCGACTCAGGCGAGTTGCTCGTCGCCAGAGCACTGGGCGATGCCGTCGCGGACGCTCGCCTGTTCGCGACGGCAGCAATGGGTCAGAGCGTCGACTCGCAGTCCGAGCGGAAGTTCCGCGCCGGAGCGGCGCCCGTGATCGCCGCTCGTCACGCCGGCGCGGCGCTCGACCCGGCGGCGCTGGTGACCGAGGCGCTCGATTCCGCCGAGCACCAGGTCCTGATCGCGGCCGCCCCCGGCGGGCTGCTCGCGTCGCTGACCGAGCACTACTCGAACCGTGACTTCGCCCGCGAGCTCGGGCTGCCGGTGGTGATCGCGGCGCGGGCCGTGGGCGGCGTGACCGGCCAGGTGCGGCTGGTGGCGGAGGCGGCGCGCGCGGCGGGGCTGGCGGTCGCGGCGATTGTGCTCACCGGCTGGCCCGACCCTCCCAACCGTGTCCAGCTCGACGAGCGCGAACTGCTGTCGAAGATCGTCCGCGCCCCGGTGGTCACGCTGTCGGATGCATCCGATGGCGCTGCCGCCGGCTGGCCGGTGGCCGACTGGCTGCAGGCGGAGGCGCCGCCGCCTGAGGAGGAGGGATCAGCCGCCGCCCCCGCCGCGCCGATCAACCTCGACCCCTACGACGCCTGGCAGCCACATCAGGTCGGCGACCCGCGCAACACGCCACGGCCTCAGATCATGCAGACGATGCTCGAGATCATCGATGCCGAAGGCCCGATGACCGCGATGCGCGCTTACTCGCTCTACAACCGGGCGGCGGGCGGACGCAAGCTCACGAGCGTCGCCAAGGCGCCGTTGTCCTCGGCCGTCTACTGGCTCGCGCGCGAGAACAAGGTCACGCTCACGCGCGAGGCGGACGTGCCCTGGCAGGGCGACGACATGGTGCGCTTGCCCGACCAGCCGCCGGTGCGCGTACGTGAGCTGGGCCCGCGCTCGCTCGATGAGGTGCCGCTCGACGAGATCGCCGAGCTGGTGAAGCTGATCCGCGGCGCGCACGGGGCGAGCGACCCGACCGATCTGAAGCGCGCAGTCCTGAGCACGTACGGGCTCGTGCGTCTCACGAGTCGCGCCGACGAGTACTTAGGACTGGCGATCGACCTCGCGTCGTAGCTCGCGCCCCAGCGCGGCGATCCGGTCCTGGTCCACCGGCTTCGCCTCGATGATCCGCGTCGGGAAGACCAGCAGGGCCCCCTCGTCGGCATCGAAGTCCACGTCGTCGCTGAGCTGTCCCTCGAGCTCGACGATCAGGGAGTCGGCCATGTCGGTGTCGCGGCGCACCATGTAGCGGTAGAGGCCGTCCGGGTCCGGGAAGACGCTCACGCCGCGGCGCTGAGAGTCCGTGATCTGCCCCGTTCCCTTGCAGGTCGGGCAGTCGTCCTCCCACTCGCGGCCGTTGTAGCGAAAGGTGCAGCGACCGCGGCAGCCGCACTTGTCGCAGGCCCCGTGGTCGGCTCCGCCCCATGGCTTGGAGACCTGGTTCTCCGGCTCCAGCAGTTCCTGCGGATCCTCGTCGTCAGGATGCAGCCGAAAGTAGGTCGTCACGCCGCGAGGCTAGCCACGACGTCCTCGCGTCAAGCGCGAACCAGGCGGTGCGCGAAGCGGTCGGCCATCTGCCGCGCAGCCAGCACGTCGAACTTCCGCACCAGCAGGCCCGCCGGGCGCTCGTCGAAGCGACGGCTGTCGTTGGGCGACGGCTGCAGGCGGACGAGCCGCTCCTCGACGGGCACCTCGCCGCCATTCGCAGTGGCGGCCTCGGACTGGCGAAAGCGCGCGAAGGCGAGGGTACGCGAGGCCTCGTCGCTTACCACGTACTCCTCGAAGCGAGGGCCGTCGGCGCCCTTGTAGATCTTCCCGTAGGCGTCGAGCACGGCCGGCATCCCCGGGCGCATCTTGAGCAGCTCGGCCGTAGGCCGGCGTCCGATGGCCCCGGCGACGAGGTCGTCAGCCGCAATCTGGAGCTCGCAGCTGAGCTGTGCCGTGGTCTTCAGGAAGAGGCCGGCGAGGAGCCGGAACGGCAGGCTGGTCAGGCCTCCGCTCCCACCGGTGGTCTCGTCGAGAACCGCGCGCAGGCGCGCGCGGGTGCGCTCGACGAGCGCAGCAAACTTGTAGTCGGAGCTGAAGTAGCGGACGCCCTCGTGTGCGGCGAGCACCTTCAGGTGCTCGACCGACATCGTCTGCAGGAGGGCAACGCCTATTGCGATCGCCGGTTTCGCGCCGAAGCCGAGGATGCCGCCGCGCTGCAGCACGCGCCCGTGTGCCGAGCTGTCGACGTAGACGTGGTTGTACGGCGCCACCGCAACGACGCTCGTGGCTTCGTCGAGGGCTGCGAAGAGCTCAGGTTGCTCGCCACGGATGAGCCGCGGTCCGGGCTCCACGAACGGCCGCCAGCGCGGCCGGATCGAGAGCAGCGCGAGCAGGGCGAGCACGATCATCACGACGCTCAGCGCAGTCAGCGAGCCGCCGGTGGCAAGCGGGTCGACGACCGCGTAGGTCGCGGCGGCGACCAGGGCAAGCGCCAAGACGTGCCAGGCGACGAGAATCACCATCGCGACCCGCGCGGCACCGAGTCCGTCCAGCCGGCGGGCGCGACGCAGCGCGCGCGTCAACTGGAAGCGGTAAGGCGAGCTTGCGGTGTCGGTCACACCGGGCTTATCGGTTGGGTACGTCTCTACCTTGATCCCCCTAATGGGTTAAGTCGCGGAGGACGCAAGATGCTTTGCAGACGACGCGGGGCTAAGAGTCGCGAGCCGGCAGCACGTCGCGTGCCCACTCGGTGCGCTTCCAGGCCGGGACTGGCGGTTGGCAGCCGTCGCGCGGCACGAACTCCGACCGCTCCACCAGCTGCATTCGATGGATGTAGCGCGGGCAGTTCGGGAAGATCTCGCTCACGCGCACGCGGACAATGAACTGCGCGCGCTCCCACTCGTGGATCAGTGGGTCGTCCTTGGCGATCGTGGCCGTCCCGTTCACGCGCAGCCGCCGCGGCGGGTTGCCGGTGAAGTCGATGAACAGCATTCCGAGATGGCCCGTCGCGGCCACGTTCCCCATCGACAGGTACATCCCGTTGCCGTCGTAGTTCGGGAACGCTACCGTGTGCTCGTCAAGCACCTTGACCAGTCCGGGATCGCCGCCCTTGTACGAGCACTGGGGGCGCCCGTTGGCGTCGACGGTCGCGAGGAAGAACATGTCCATGCGCTCGATGAACGCCTTGTCGTCTTCGCCGATGACGCCGCGCGCGATGAAGCGCTCGTGCAGCCGGTCAGCCAGGCGACGCGTGTCGAACTCGTCCTGAAGCTGCCTTGAGCTGTCGCTGTAGCTGAAGCTCACGCCCCGAGTATGACTGCCGGGATCGGCAAGATGGCGTTCGACGCAGCAGGGCTGGGCGCCGGCGTGGCGATCGGCGCGCTGCTGGAGCACTTGCGTGCTGAAAAGCGGGCAGCGGTGCGCTCGTGGTGTCGACATGGAGGTACGTCGGCTGGACGTCCAGGTACCACGCGAGCGCTGTGACCGTGAACCAGGGCGTGGCCGGACGACCGCAGCGAACCACCGTCTCGCGTCCACCCGCTTTCTGCACCGCGTTCGCGAGCTTGGCATTCAGGTCGGCGACGTGCTCGATCGCGCTCGCCTGGCGCGGGAGCTGCCGCGCGGCTGAGACTGATCCGGCGGCGAAAGCGGTGCAGAGGGCAAACGCGCCGACAGCTCCAGCCAGGGCCGTCCGGATGCGCGGCGAAGCCGTCGCCTGGATGAGCGCGGCCGCCGCGCAGCCCGCACCGATTCCGGCGATGGCGGCCTCCAGGCCGGTCGCCATGAAGAGGAAGCGCGGCAGGCCTGGGTACCCGCGCTGGGCCATCGCGGCAACGACAGCGGTCCACGCGAGGGCGCATGCGGCCAGCGCCAGCGTCACGCGTCGCCGGGCGTGCGGGATCAGCAGTGCAGCCGCGATGGCGATCCACACCGGCAGCGGAAGCAGCGTCAACGCCTCCTTCACCACCGCGACGGCCGGATGCGCGCTTTGGCCGGGCGCACCGGGCAGGCGCCGGCTGAGCGCGCGGTCGGCGGCAGTCGTCAGCCGCCCCGAGCCAATCCAGTCGCCTCCGAACCACAGCACCGGGATCGCGAGCAGCCCGGCGGCGAAGGCGAGGCGGTCGCGTGTCCTCGCGCCCTTGACCCATAGCCAGGCGCCGTAGCCAAGTGCGAACGGCGACGCCTCGACGCGAATCAGCGCCGCCGCGACGATCAGCGCAAACGCCTGCGCGCGGTGGCCGTCCAGGTGCCGATCGACCGCCAGCAGGCCCAGCGCGACCATGAGCCCCTCGGAGTAGCCGACGCCGGCGTACTGGAACCACTGGGAGGTCAAGCCAATTGACACAGCAGCGATGATCCCGGCGGCTGTTCGGCCGGGCCGCGGCGCGACGCGCCAAGCCAGGCGGAACGCCATGAAAACGGCGAACATCCCACCGGCGCGGGCGACGACGAGCCAGCCGTCGTCGGCGTGCCTGCCGAACGCCGTCAGCAGGGCGTCGATCAGCGCCGGGAGCGGCTTCCAGGAGGTCCCTGTCCCGCGTGTGACGAGATCGAGGTGGGTCAGATCGCGGCCCCAGATCAGCCACGCGTACGGGTCATAGGTCGGTCCGGACGGGGTCGCGAGCGACGCGACGCCCAGCGCGAGACAGACCGCAACCGCGATCAGGAGCGGAGACGTCGTCCGGCCCGCTCGTGCCATGGCCGGAGACATAGGCCCGAAAGCTGAAGCGTTCCTGAAAGACCGCGCCGTTCAGTGCGCGCGCGGACACCAAGCTGTTCAGGCGAAGACGCTCAGGCGCTGACTATGCCGACCGGGCAGCTCACACCGGTTCCGCCGATGCCGCAATAGCCATTCGGGTTCTTCGCCAGGTACTGCTGGTGGTAGTCCTCGGCGTAATAGAACGGCTGGTCCGCCTTGATCTCCGTCGTGATCTCGCCGTAGCCGGCCCGTGCGAGCTTGTCGCCGTACAGCCGGAGGGACTTCTCGGCAGCGTCCGCCTGTGACGGCTCCGTCAGGTAGATCGTCGAGCGGTACTGCGTCCCCATGTCGTTCCCCTGGCGCATGCCCTGCGTCGGGTCGTGGTTCTCCCAGAAGATCCGCAGCATCTCGTCGTAGCTCGTCTTCTGCGGGTCCCACACCACGAGTACGACCTCGGCGTGGCCGGTCGAACCCGAGCAGACCTCTTCGTAGGTCGGGTTCGGCGTGTAGCCGCCGGCATACCCGACGGCTGTCGTGTAGACGCCCTCGGCCTCCCAGAACTTCCGCTCCGCGCCCCAGAAGCAGCCCATGCCGAACACCGCTGCCTGGAAGCCATCCGGAAATGGCGGCTTCAGCGGCGTGCCGAGCACGTAATGGCGGTCGGGCACGCGCATCTCCTGATCGCGGCCGGGCAGCGCGCGGTCGAAGTCGATCATCTTGGTCTTTTCGCGGAAGAACAGGGCCATGGGCTTACCGTAGCGACAGTGTCGACGAACCCCGAGATCGTTACACGCAAAGGAGTTCGCCCGCGAGCTATCCGGGTAGCCGCAAGACATGCCCGAGAACTCCCTGCATGAGCAGCTTCACAAGTACCTCAGCGACATCCATTCGATCGAAGTCCAGGCGCTCGCCCAGATGCGCAGTGCGCCGGACATGGCCGGCGATCCCCAGCTGGCCGAGATCTTCCGGCAGCACGAGCGCGAGACCGAGGAGCACGAGCGCCTGATCGAGCAGCGCCTCGAGGCCCACGGCGAGTCGCCCAACAAGCTCAAGGACATCGCCGGCCAGGTGACCGGCAAGGGCTTCGTCCTGTTCGCCAAGTTCAACCCGGACACCCCGGGCAAGCTGGCGGCCCACGCGCACGCCTACGAGGCGATGGAGGAGGCGGCCTACGAGTTCCTCTCACGCGTCGCCGAGCGCGCCGGAGATGAGGAGACCGCTGACGTGGCGCGTCGGATCCTCGAACAGGAGAAGGCGATGAAGGCGCGCGTGTTCGAGAACCTCGGGATCGCCGTCGAGGCATCGCTCAAGGAGAAGGACGCAGGCGACATGGAGGAAGAGCTCGTCAAGTACCTCGCCGACGCGCACGCGATCGAGGGTCAAGCCATCCAGATGCTCGAGAGCGCGCCGAAGATCGTGGAGGAGCCGCGGCTGGCGAAGGTGTTCGAGGACCACCTCGAGGAGACCCGCGCGCAGCAGGAGATCATCAAGGCGCGCCTGGACGCGCACGACGCGAGCCCGAACAAGCTCCAGGACGCGGCCATGCGCCTGGGCGCCCTGAACTGGGGCGGCTTCTTCAAGGCGCAGCCCGACACCCCCGCGAAGCTCGCGGGCTTCAACTACGCGTTCGAGCATCTCGAGATCGCCGCGTACGAGGAGCTGTGGCGCGTCGCGGAGCGTGCCGGCGACCAGGAGACGATCCGCGTGGCCGAGCGCATCGAGGGCGAGGAGCGCGCGGCAGCGAACGCGATCGCGGCCAACTGGGACCTGGCGCTGCAGGCTTCCCTCGAGTCGGTGGGTGCCGTAGCGTGAGCAGTCGCCCGTGACAACAGCGCAGAAGGTCGGCAACATGATCGGCGTCGCCGTGCCGGTGATCGCCTTCTTCCTCGCGATCGTCCTGCTGTGGCACAGGGCGGTCGGCTGGCTCGACCTTGGCGTGATGGCGATGTTCTATGTGCTGACGGGCCTCGGCATCACGGTCGGCTACCACCGCCTGCTGACCCACCGCGCCTTCCAGACGTCGAGGCCGGTCCAGTACGCGTTCGCGATCTTCGGCTCGATGTCGGTCCAGGGACCGGTGCTGCACTGGGTCGCCGACCACCGCAAGCACCACGCCCACACCGACGAGGAAGGCGACCCGCACAGCCCGCACCTGGCGGGCAACGGGATCCTCGGCGCCCTCAAGGGCCTCTGGCACGCACACGTTGGCTGGCTCTTCTCCCTGAAGGACCGCGCCGAGCCCGAGCGTTACGCGCGCGACTGGCTCGAGGACCGCGGCATGCGGGCGATCGACCGGATGTTCTTCTTCTGGCTGGCGATGGGAATCGCGCTGCCGTTCGCAATCGGCTACGCCGCGCACGGAACCGTCGTCGGCGGGCTGCAGTGCGCGCTATGGGCCGGGCTCGTGCGCATCTTCGTGCTGCACCACGTGACGTTCTCGATCAACTCGGTCTGTCACTTCTTCGGCCGGCGCGCGTTTGCCACCGAGGACGAGTCGCGCAACGTCTTCTGGCTCGCGCCGCTGTCGTTCGGCGAGAGCTGGCACAACAACCACCACGCTTTCCCGCGCTCCGCCTTCCACGGGCTGCGCTGGACCCAGATCGACCCAGGCGGCCTTGTGATCCGCGGGCTCGAGAAGCTCGGGCTGGCGTGGAACGTCGTCCGGATCTCGCCCGAGCGGCAGGCTCAGAAGGCGGTCAGGCCGGCCAGAGTCGTGCGTAGCTCTGCGTAGCGTCTCCGCACGGACTTCAGCGGCTAGCCGCTCAGTCGCTTCGCCAGAGCGTTCATCCCGAGCTCCGCTGCCTTCGCCGACGCGCTCTCGCGGGCCAGTGGCGTGTCCTTCGGCGGCTTGACCTTGACCAGCTGCACGGTCGCGATGTGCTTGAACGCCAGGATCAGGTCGGTGTCGTCCAGCAGCGCACTGCGTACCTTCGGCGTGGTCTCGTCGCGCACGGCCGCCCGCATCACGTCCTCCAGCGAGCCGTGCTTGCGCAGCAGCTCGGCCGCCGTCTTCTCCCCTATCCCCTTCGCACCAGGGATGCCATCGGACGGGTCGCCGCGCAGCGCGATGAAGTCGGGCACCAGCTCGGGCGGGATGCCGTAGCGCTCCTGCACGTCGCCCGGGCCCATCAGCTGCATGTTCTTGCCGGTGGAGACGTACAGGACCTGAACCCGCTCGCCGGCGCACTGGAACATGTCGCGGTCGCCGGTCATGATGATCGCGCTGCCACCGCGCTCGACTTCGGCCTGAGCGAAGGAGGCCAACAGGTCGTCGGCCTCGAGCTTGTCGTGGGCGGCCACGGTCCAGCCGAACGACTCGAACCAATCCTTGACGCGCGTGTATTGGTGCGCCAGATCGGGGTCCAGCTCGGGGCGCTGCGCGTGGTACGGCTCGTAGAGCTCCTTGCGATAGTGCGCCGCCTCCTGCCCGAAGCAGACCACGACCGCGCGCGGCGAGTGGTCCTCGACCACGCGCAGGATCAGGTTCGCTGCCCCGAGCAGCGCGTTCACCGCGCGCCCGTCGGAGCCCTTGATCGAGCTCGGCAGCGCGAAGAACGCGCGGAAGAAGATCGAGTCTCCGTCGACTATGAGGAGTGGCTGGGCCAGACGGCGCAGGTTAGATCGCGTGCGCCCGAGTACGGGGTGTTCCCGCACTCGGGCGCATCGTTGTACGGCGGGTTCCCAGCGCCGTTTTCTTACGCGCGGGCCGGCGGGACAGGGTGGTTCGCGCGGAAGATGTCGAGCGGATCGTGCTCGGCCTTGATCTGGCGGAGCCGGTAGTAGGCGTCCATCGGCCACAGCCGGCGAACGTCGGTGCGGTGCTCGGCGAAGTTCAGGTACTCACGGCCGCTGTCGTAGCGGGCGAGCGCCTGCTTGACGACCGGCAGGTACGCGCTGACGGCGGCTGTCATGACCGGGTCCATCGTCATGCCGACCGCGAACATCGCGAAGCGTGCCTCGATCGCCGCCGTTGCCCCGTTGCGGGGCTCCGAGCGGCCAAGCGCGCCCTCCAGGTGGCGGAACTCGACCGACAGGAGCGGCGAAGTCGACTCCGCCCCCGCAACCTCGACGACCTTCTCGATGCCGGCGCGAGTGAGGTCGCGCAGCAGCATGTGATCGCCGATTCCGGGAACCGGATGCGGCGGGTCCATGTGCAGCTCCTGGAGGCCGCTCGCCGGGATCGTCGCGAAGGTGTCGATCTCCGGCTTGAGCTTGCGCAGCGGCTTGAGCAGACGGGAGGCCTGCGCCTCGTCCATGATCATCGCCGCCTCCACCACGACCAGGCGACGACCGCGCAGCGGCTCCGGCACATCCGGCAGCGGCGGGATCTGCAGCAAGCGTCCGACCGAGGTGACCTCGTCCGGCACGGTGTCGACCCAGTCACGCCATGCGTTCAGGACCTCCTCGGCGCGCTCCATCGGGAAGATGAGCCAGCCGGCGTAGAGCTCCTTCACGGGGAAGAGCTTGAGCTCGATCGCGGTGACGATTCCGAAGCTGCCGCCACCGCCACGAAGCGCCCAGAAGAGGTCGGGGTTCTCGACGGCGCTGGCGCGCACGACGTCGCCCTCGGCGTTCACGAGCTCGATGCCGACGACGTTGTTGGTGGCCAGCCCGTACTTGCGCGCCAGCCAGCTGATCCCGCCGCCCAGCACGTAGCCGGCGACGCCAACGTCGGGCGAGGAGCCGGCCAGCGGCGCCAGTCCGTGCTCGGCGGCCGGGTAGGTCACGTCCATCCAGAGCGTGCCGGGCTCGACCCGGGCGACGCGCGCCGCCGGATCGATCTTCACCGCGCGCATTCGATGGGTCTTCACGAGCACCGTGTGCTCGAGGCCCCCGGCGAGCGGGTGGGCGTTGTGGCCGGTCGACTGACCGGCGACGCGCAGCCCGTTGGAGCGCGCATAGCGAACAACCTCGACGATGTCGTCGACGGTCTCCGGGATCGCGACTGCAGCAGGACGCTGATCGACCGCGAGATTCCATGCGAGCCGGGCTTCGTCCCAGTTCGAATCCTCAGGGGTCACGTAGTCGCCGGCCAGCCGCTCGCGCAGCGCACCGACGCCGATGTAGGTGGCGTCCTTGCTGATCACGTTCATGGACGCCAAGGTATGGCCGGCACACCATTGGGGCGTCAGTCTCCGGGATGAACCTCGGGTCGTCCTTGCGGACGACCCCGTTTGGTCGGCTAGGAGCTCTTCGTGCTGCGCTTGCGCGCTGTCGACTTGCGCGTGCTGGACTTGCGCGCAGTCGACTTGCTGCCGGAAGACTTGGTCGCCGTCGACTTCTTCGCGCTCGACTTACGCGCACGCGCCGCCGCACCCTTCTTCGCAGCGGCGCTGCGCTTCGTCGCGGCACGCTTGCGCGTCGACGCGGCCTTCTTGGCAGCGGCTGCGCGCGTGCCGGCGCCGCCGACGTTGAGGCGCTTCTCGATCGTGTCGGCGGCAGTGCGCAGATCGCTCACGACGCGATGCGCAACCCTCTCGGCGCTTGCGCGCGCCTCGGGGCTGCGTGTCTCGAGATCGGAGAGCGCCTTCGCGACGCTCTTGCGCAGGCCCTGCGACCGCAGTGATGAGAAGAAATCGTTGTCGCTCTTCTTCGCCATAGCTGGAAACTACCCTGATGGCGTAACGCGTGCACGTTTGTGAACGCCCGAAGTCAACCCGCTTGCATGCTTCGACGGCGCACCCGCGCAGTAGGCTTCCGCTCTCCTGAGAAGGGGTCGCCCGGCCTGGGTAGAACGACCCAGGCGAAGGCACCCCCTCCGACCGACCATGGAAACAGTGCCCTCCTCTCGTATTCGGCTGTTCGTGCTGGTCGCGCTGGCGGCGCTTGCGCTCGCAGCGCCCGCCATCGCGCAGACTGCCCCGACTCCGACGCGCTTCGAAGGCGTGACCGTGAAGCGCTTCCTCATGGGCCGTGTGAAACCGAGCATGCGGGCCCGCGGCACCGCCCATCTGTGGACGAACACCGGCTTCAGCAACCGCCGAGCCGTCTACCCGGTGCTGCGCCACCAGGTGCTGGCCGACGGAACCGAGTGGGTGAAGGTCCAGGCGCTGCGCAACCGCACCCAGGTCGCCGTCTGGATCCCGAAGTGGGCCACGCGCCAGGTCTGGATCGCCTACCGGATCAAGGTCGACATCTCGTCGCGCCTGGCCACGATCTACCGCGACGGGAAGGTCCTCCGCCGCTTCCGCGTGGTCGTCGGGACGCCGTCGACACCGACGCCGACCGGGCACTGGTACGTCGTCGACCGCCTGCGCCTGCGCACCAGTTGGGCGTATGGCAAGTGGGCGCTCGCCACGTCGGCGTTCTCGCGCACCCTCAAGCACTTCGACGGCGGCCAGGGGCAGGTCGCGCTCCATGCACGCGGTGGGCTGGCGGCTCCGGTCGGCACCGCCGCCTCGCACGGATGCGTCCGCTTCCGCGACGGTGACATCGCCTGGCTGGCGGGGCACGCGCCGAACGGCACGCAGGTCTGGATCCAGAAGTAGCCGGTCAGCGGACGGCGGGCGGCGCGACCGCCTGCGGCGGCTGCGAGGACGGGAACGCTACGAAGCCGCGGCCGGCGAACGAGCCGAGGTCACTGGCCAGCGCGCCGGCGGCCGAGATCGTGAACAGCTTGTCGCCTACGACGAGGCTGCGAACGATCAGCGGCGTGTAGCCGTCCCTGTCGCGCGGATGGCTCGAGCGCCCGGCCTCGGTGACGCCATCCGCGCGCGTGACGTGGAACCCGATCGCGCCCGCGAACTGGTTCGCCGCTCCGTTCGCCTGGTAGTCGTAGACCTGCACCGGAAGCACGGCCAGCTTGAGCGGGTCCCACCAGAGGAAGGCGTGCGGATCGAACTCGACGTCCGAGGACGACCCCGCCCCCACGAGCTTGTTCGAGAGGCGCACCGGGCTCGCCGGGTCCGACACGTCGAAGAGCGACACCTGCGTGCCCTGCGTCCGGCCCTGGTCGCTCGCCGCCTGACCGACGCCGAGCAGCAGCCCATCCCCCACCGGGTGCAGGTACGCCGAATATCCGAGCAGATCGAGGCTGCCGAGCACCTTGGGGTGCTGTGGGTCGGAGAGCCCGACCGTGTAGAGCGGGTCGATCTGGCGAAACGTGACCACGTACGCGACGTCGCCGAGGAAGCGCACCGCGTAGATGCGCTCGCCCTTGCCCAGGTCGCCTACGCGGCCGACCTGGCGCAACCCGTTGCCGTCCTGCTTCAGCACGGTCACGAAGCTCTCGCTGGGCCGATTCTCGCTTGGCGACCACCACAGGGGCGCGTCCGTCGATGCCACGCGCAGGTAGCCGTCCTGCTCCGACATCGAGTACTGGTTCAGCAGTGTCCCGCCGACCACGCCGCTGCCCTCGTAGACCGTCGTATCCGGATCCGAGATGTCGAACTTGTGGATCTCGGTCTGCTGCGACGGCGGAGGCTCTGCGCTGTCCGGCTGCTCGGCGATCGCCCTGTCCGTTGCGACGTAGAGGTTGTCCTGAGACGCGTAGACGATCTGGCCGTCGGTCATGATCGCGTCCGTGTCGACGGGGTCGAGCCCCTTCGCGATGTCGATCGTCAGCACCGTCAGCGAGTTGAGCCCGGAGAAGACGTCGGGCCGCTCGATCGACGTGCAGCGCACGAGCGCGTGGCGCGCCGCCCTGCCGGAGCGGCCGCGCTGCAGCCTGTAGGCAGGACGCCAGTCCGGCGTCGTGGTGCGCGCGATCTTCGTGCGACGCACGCCTGCGGCGGTTGTCTGCAGCACCGGCAGCATGCGCGGGGTCGCCGAGAAGATCACGCGCGCCGTGTGGCCGCTCAAGCGGGCGCTCAGGTAGCCGCCGTTCACGGACATCGTCTTCAGCACTTTCATCGAGGTCGGGTCGCTGACGTCGACGAGCGTGACCGTGGAGGACTGCGACGCGATCTGCGGCACGAGCGCCGCACGGGCTACGCCGACCGGGTACGCGATCGGCGCGCCCGACATGACGAGCAGGCGATCTCCCGAGAGCAGCAACTCCTGGCCGTAGCCGCCGAGTGGGATCGAGCCGAGCAGCTTCGGAGGATCGGAGCGCGCGTCGAGTGCGTACACGCGCCCGTTCTCGGCGGCGAAGATGCGGTTCCCGTCGGTCTTGACCTGATCGGGCTCGTCGACCCCCGCCTCCTGCACGTTCGTGCCCGAGAAGTCCTGGCCGGCTGCCGGAACCGATGGTGCGCCCTCGGCCTGTGGCGCGACGCTGCCGCTGTTGTTCATCGGCTGCGGGACACGCACGACCGGTATCGCGACCCCACGCGTCGCCAGCTCGCCGAGAGCGTGCCGGCGCGCGTAGTGGACGAAGCTGCTGCAGGAGGCAAACGACCGCAGGCGATGCTTCCTTGAAGCGGCGCCGGCGCTCGCCGGCACCAGCGCGAGGGAGGCGACCAGCGCCGCAGCTATAAGCCAGGTCCGC
Source organism: Thermoleophilaceae bacterium (assembly GCA_036269895.1). Classification (GTDB taxonomy): domain Bacteria; phylum Actinomycetota; class Thermoleophilia; order Solirubrobacterales; family Thermoleophilaceae; genus DATBDN01. The sequence goes on along the minus strand of DATBDN010000090.1, from coordinate 11,826 downwards.
CGGGTCACTGTCGCCAGCGTAACCCTGGTTCGCCAAGATGAGGTGCGCATGGAGGCAATACGCCTGGCAGCGATTCTGGTCACGCTGGCGCTGGCTCCTGCCCCACCGGCGCCGGTCGCGCCGAGTGGGCCGGTTGCGTACAGCGGGACGGGTGCGTGGATCGACCGCTACGACTTCGCGACGCTCGACGACCCCGAGCTCGTTGTCGCCGATATGGCGAGCCACGGCGTACGGACCCTGTATTTGGGAACGGGCAGCTGGCGAACGCCACGCACCATCGACATCGAGGCGCCGCGCCCGACCGAGCGCCTGATACGGGCGGCACACGCGCGCGGCATGAAGGTCGTGGCGTGGTATGTGCCCGACTTCAAGCACCTGCGGCTTGACATGCGGCGCGTCGGAGCAGCTGTTGCCTTCCGTACCCGCGATGGGCAGGCGTTCGACTCGTTTGCACTGGACATCGAGGCAACTGCCGTCAACCCGCTGTCGCGGCGAAACGCTGCGCTCATGAGGCTCTCGCGGTGGATCCGGATGGCCGTCGGCCCGCACTACCCGCTTGGCGCGATTGTGCCCGACCAGCTGTCGACCACGCGCGCCGGTGGCCTCTGGCCCGGGTTCCCGTATGCGCGGGCGGCGAAGGACTACGACGTCTTCCTCGCGATGGCGTACTCGACGCTGAACCGGGCGCACGGCCCCGGCCGCGTCTATGCGTACACCGCCGCGAACGTGCGCTTCGTGCGCCACGCGACGCATCGACCCGTCCACCTGATCGCCGGCGTCACCGACGCCATGACCCCGGCCGAGCAGGCCGTGGCCACCCGGGCGGCCCGGGATGCCGGCGCGATCGGGACGTCGCTGTACAAGTACAAGCTTTATGACACGGGCTCGTGGGCCGCTCTGAGCGCATTCGACGCCGGGCGGCCGTAGGCGTACGATCGGCCTGGTGAACGCACCGCGTGAGCCGAAGCCACTCACCGGGGCCGTCTACCACCCCGGTGCGGGCTTCCACTCGTATCCGCCGCCTAAGGACCGATCGCCGCACCGACGGTTGTGCCCCCACTGCGAGCTGCCCGCTGAGACGAACGCGTCGACCTGCCCGGTCTGCGGCGCCCGCTACGAGCCGGGTCTTGGGCGCCGACTGATGCGCCGCTTCAGGCGCGCCTGATCCAAGCCGCGCGGCGCGCCGTAGATTGCGGGACAGTGGCGCGTACCGCGGGCATCGTCCTCGACCTCTTCGCGCGGACGCAGCACGAGCGCTACGGACCGCACCGCCAGCATCGGGCGGACCTGTACGTGCCGCGCGATGGCGACGGGCCGAGCCCGGTGGTGATCCTGATCCACGGTGGCTACTGGCGTGCCGTCTACGGGAAGATCGTGATGAAGCCACTCGCCGCCGACCTGGTCCGGCGCGGCTACGCGGCCTGGAACATCGAGTACCGGCGAATCGGCAGGCATCAGGGCGGCGGCTACCCGATGACGTTCGACGACGTGGCGAACGCGATCGATCACCTCGCCGAGCTGGACGATCCGCGCCTGGACCTGGACGACGTGACGCTGCTCGGGCACTCGTCCGGCGGCCATCTGGCGCTGTGGTCGGCGTCGCGTGACGACGCTTCCGTGACGCCACAGCGAGTGATCGCACAGGCGCCGATCACGAACCTGGTTGCATGCGGGCCGCCGGCGTACGCGCTGATGGGCGGCGAGCCGCGCGAGCATCCCGACCGCTACGCGCAATGTGACCCGATGCAGCTGCTGCCGCTCGGACTCCCGCTGCTCTCGGTGCACGGCCCGGCTGACGCGACGATCCCGCTGGAGCGAACGCGCGAATACGCCGCGGCGGCGCGTGCGGCGGGTGACGACGTGACGCTCCTCGAGCCGGAGACCGGCGGCCACCGCTCCCACCTTGATCCGCGTTCGGAGGCGTGGCGGGCGGCGGTGGAATGGCTCAGCGAGCAGCGATCGACTTTGCCGCGAGCCGCGCACTGAACACACATCCGCCGAGGAACGTGCCTTCCAGCGACCGCTTGCCGTGCAGCCCGCCGCCGCCGAACCCGGCTGCCTCGCCGACGGCGTAGAGGCCTGGGATCGGATCGCCTGACTTGTCGAGCACGCGGCTCTCCAGGTCGGTCTGGATGCCTCCCAGGCTCTTGCGCGCCATCGGTTGCAGCTTCACGGCGATCAGCGGACCCGCCTTCGGGTCCGTGATCGGCACGAACTTGGCCGTCCTCAGCCGGTCGCCGCGCCAATTGCGCAGCTGCGCGATCCTCCGGATCTGATCGTCGTTCCAGAGCGACTTGCCGCGCGCGAGGTTCTCGTCGTAGCGACGCACCTCGCCCTCCATCAGCTCCGCGTCGAGATCCTGCGTCCCGGTTAGCTCGTTCATCTTCCGTGCCAGCTCGGGCAGCGCGTCAGCCGTCACGAAGTCCGGGCAGTAGTCGACGAAGTAGCGGACCAGGTTGGACTTGCCGAATGCCACGCTCATCACGAAGCGCGCAAGACGCTTCTCACGGATCAGCGGGTTGTGCTCGGACCCGGATACGTCGAGCTCGCGGCGAGCGATCTTCCAGTTGCAGACGAGCCACGAGTACTTGCGCTCGTCCTCGCACATGCGCTCGAGCGCGTAGTAGGCGTCGAACGCCGGCATCACCGGGACCGGCCCGTAGCGCTTGCCGTCCGGATTCAGCAGCAGCCCCGAGCGCGGCGGGATCAGCTTGACGCCGTGGTCCTTGCGGCGTGGCTTCGGGTGTCGAACGGCGTCGGCGTAGTTCCACATCCGGTCGAGATGCGTGACGTTGCCGCCGAGCCGCTCGACCTCTTGATGCATCGCGCCGTCGGCGTAGTAGTGCGAGCCCATCAGCAGCTTCTCGGGCGGCGCGCCCATCGTCTTCGGCCAGTGCCTGCGGACGATGTCCAGGTTCCCGCCGATGCCCCCGGCGGCGATCACGATCTGCTCGGCCTCGATCACCTGATCCCCGACGTGCACCTGTCCCGGCTCGATGGCGGTAACGCGTGTGCGGAAGCGGAGGCGCAGATGCGAGCGCCGCGGGTGCTTCTCGATCGCGCCCCAGACGCCGTCGACCATGCCCTGGCCGCAACCCCAGCAGAGGTGGAAGCGCGGTACCGAGTTGCCGTCCCCGTAGACGCCGCGCTCGGCCCAGTTGACGATCGGTAAGAACCAGACGCCGTGCTGCTTGAGCCAGCCGCCGACTTCGTCACGGGCGCGGGCCACATACTGCTCCGCCCAGCGCCGCGGCCATACGTCGTCCTCCTCGAAGCCGGCGAGCGTCTGCCAGTCCTGCCACGCCAGCTCGAACGAGTCCTTCACCCCGGACCGCCGCTGCTCGGGCGTGTCGACCATGAAGGTGCCGCCGAACGCCTCACGCGCGAGGCCCCCGAGCTCGTGCGGGTGGCAACGGTCGAGCAGCAGCACGTCGCGGCCGAGCTCGAGCAGCTCCAGAGACGCGACGAGGCCGGCAATGCCGGCCCCGATCACGATGACTCTGGGGTGCAGTCCGCTCATCAAGCCCGAAGGGCGGTCACCCGTCGTTCTTGCGTGCTCCACGCGCGGTATGTCAGCAGGTCGTCGCCCAGCTACAGAGGTTGAAGCCGTCGAGGGTCGAGTTCGGGTTCGACGGAGCGCCGATCACGTTCCCGTTCCCGTCGACGAGGTTCATCTTCTCGCCAGCCGTCAGACCGGCGTTCTGGCCATTGGTCTTCGCTGCGCTGAACGAGTTCGTCGTCAGGTTCGGCAGCGCGGCCAGACCCGGGTTGCTCGGATCGAGGATGAGCGGCGTCTCCTGGATCCACTCGGCCGTCGCGTGCGTCGACGAGTACGGCACGGTGGTGGTGTAGGTCTCGCCCTTCGTCACATCCTGAAGCGTGATCTTCCAGACGTTCGAGTTGGCGACCGCCTCGGAGATGTCCGAGTGCATGTGGTCACCAGGCGAGACGTTGAAGTTGGAGATCGTCAGGCCGGGACCCGGGATCACCTCCCACCAGGCCGAGTACGACGGGCTCCCCGCAGCACTCACGTCCTGCTCGGTGCCGGTCTGGATCAGCGTGTTGTCGCCGACGCTGCAGTTCGCGTCGACGCAACCGCCGCCGATGCCGATCCACGTCGACGAGTACTCGTCCTGGCCGCTCGTGTGCCGAGTGGCGGTCGGGACGATCCAGTCGCCGCTGACCGAGTTGAAAAGCTTGTTGCCCTTTTCGAGCGTCCCTTGGTTGTACCCGTACCAGTTGTTGCTCTGGTTGGTGTTGAACGCGTGGACGAAGTGGCCCCGGGCGGGCGAGGCGGCGGAAGCACTCGTGGCCGCTACGCCGAAGGCACACATGCACGCGATGGCAGTGATGACACGTATCCCCATGCCTTGGCGAATACCCGATGTGCGAGGGCTCACACGTCGCGGGACCCATACCGGCGAACCGTGGTAACCCGAGCGCGAGATCGGCCGCGCTGCGCAGGGATTCGACCGCTCAGTCCGAGGACTCGAGCGTGCCGCCCGAGATGTCCGCGCCCTCGCCCGCCAGCCAGCTCACGTGGACCGAACGCGCGTGACCGTGCTTGATCCGGCAGGTGGCGTCGAAGCCGAGGCCGTTGTCGGATACCTGCGTGACCCGCCCCCGGCAGACGTCGCCGCTCGGCAGGTATTCCATCTGGAACGCGGTGCTCAGCACCCGCGCCGGCGCGAGCAACAGGTCGGCGCGAACGAGCACCCGCTGGTCGCCGGTCCCGCTGCCCGCCAGCGAGACGAGGCCGCGCGTGCTGGCGGCGCGTCGCGAGATCCGGGCCGCGAGCTGGTCGGAGAAGCTGGCCGCGTTCCACGGCTTCGTGTGGATCTTGAACGGGCCGAGTGCGAGCACGAGCATCGCGCCGGCAGCGAGAGCGCCGACGCCGCCCGGGACGAGGCCGATGTCCGCGCCGGCTCGGATCCGTGGCTGCAGCACGCGCCAGGCGGTCATCCCGGTGACGGCGCCGGCGCACAGGACCTCGAGCGCGACGAGCCACACGCTGCTGCGGTCGGTCCCGCTGGCGATCCCGTGGACCGTCGCGCCCGTCCAGACCGCGAACGTCGCATAGTGGGTCTTGCGCCAGGCCGAGTACGACAGGACGCGGCCGCGCAGGCGGTTGGCGATCGCGACCGCGAGCATCAACTCAGCCGCGACGATGCCGATCCCGATCCACGCGGGCCGGTAGCGCGAGATGAACGGGACGACGAGCGACTGGAGCGAGAACGGCAGGTAGCTGTCGATCGCGATCGCGGCCACGTGGATGACGACGAACGAGCCCGCCGCGAAGGCGGCGAAGCGGTGCACGTCCTCGATGGCGATGCGAGGCCAACGCTCGATGCGGCGCTTGCTCGACATCTGCAGGCCGAGCAGGACGACGCTCGTGAGCAGCAGGTATGCGACCACGCCGCCGGCACGGGCCGCGTACCAGGCCACCGGGCTGCTCGTCAGGTGCATGCGGCCTCCCGCTGATGCGCGGCCGTCGGCTGATGCGCGGCCACGGGCTGATGCGCGCCTTCGCGCCAGGCGGCATTCGCCAGCGCGGATCCGTCTGGACGCAGGAAGCGGCCCGGAATCCCGCGCGCATCGAGCCAACCGGGGCCATCCGCCCCGAGCAGGAACGCCGCCTTCGCCGCCACGTCCGCCATCAGGCAGGTCGCGCCGCACACCGTCACCTGCTCCCACGGCGACGTCGCCGGACGTCCGGTACGGGGATCGATCAGGTGATGCTGAACGGCTCCCCCCCGCCGCCAGCGCCTAGTCGCGCTGCTGCTGGTGGCCAGCGCGCCGCGCTCCAGGCGGATCGATCCGCCGCCTGGCAAGCCCACGTCCACCGGACGCGTTGTCGCCAGGTCGCCGCCCGCCGAGACCCAGCCGTGCCCCACGAGAGCAAGCGCTTCGTCCACCGCCAGCGACTTGACAACTCCGTTCAGGTCAAGGCGCACGCCGCGCGGCAGTGTCAGCAGCCGCCCGTGCAGGCGGACCTCGCGCCAGCGGCCGCTGGCACCGCCGGTCGCCGGCCCGCTGTCAGCCAGCTCGCCGAAGTCCCGGTCGTATCCAGCGGCCTCGAGCGCGTCCAGCAACGTCGGGTCCACCAGCCCGCCGGTCTGGTGGGCCGCAGTCAACGCGGCAGCGACCGCGTGTGCAAACCGGCGTGACACCACGAGCGGGCCGCGCGCGCTGTTCACGCGCAGCAGCTCCGAATCGGGGGCAAAGCGCGTGAAGCGGCGATCGTCCGCGTCGAAGAGCTCACGCACACCGGCCGCGTCGCCGGCCACGACCACCTCGCACCCCATCGAGCGGAACCGCTTCACGAGCCGGCCGTCTGGGCCTCGGGCGGAGCCTGCGCCGGCGCAACGACGCCGCCGCGGAGCTGGTTGTCGCGCAACTGCTTGAGGAAGGCGTCCGGCGCGCTCAGCCGCTTCAGCGGGTGCTTCGCATGGCTGGGATGCGAGACCTTCGTCAGCGCAAAGGCCGCCCCGAAGGCCGCGATGCACCCCACGGCGACCAGGCGCTTCGCCCCCGCCACGCGCATGCGCGCGCGCGGATCAAGGAGCGTACGGCGACTCGACATGGCCGTTGCCATCGCCGGAATATCCAAGTCGGTGCTAAACGCTCTGTAAGGAGCGGCTAGCCCAGGACGACATCGGCGGCCGTCTCGAGCGTGCTGACGTCACCCGCGACCAGCAGCGTCGTCACGATCGACTCGCGCCAGGCTTCGATGTCCTCCCGTAGCTTCTCCTTCGGGCCGATCAGCGACAGCTTCTGGACGAGCTCCGACGGGATCGCTGCGCCCGCTTCGTCGCGCTTGCCGGCCAGGAACAGATCGGCGACCTTGTCCACCATCTGCTCGTATCCCATGCGGATCGCGACATTGGCGTGGAAGTTCTTCCCCTTCGCACCCATACCGCCGAAGTAGAGGGCGTAGTACGGCCGCAGCGCGTTCACGCCCGCCTCGACGTCGTCGGTCACGATCAGCGGCACCGTCGCGGCCACCTCGAAGTCGTCGAAGCTGCGCCGTGCCCCCTCGCGAGCGAACCCCTCCGAGAGCGCTTCCTTGTAGAAGTCCTCGTACCCGGGCGAGAACAGCATCGCCAGCCAGCCGTCGCAGAGCTCGGCCGCCAGCGCGATGTTCTTCGGTCCCTCCGCGCCGAGGTAGACCGGGATCTCCTCGCGCAGCGGGTGGATCGACGCCTTCAGCGGCTTGCCCAGGCCGGTGGCGTCCTCGCCCTTGTACGGCAGCGTGTAGTGCTCGCCGTCCAGCGTGACCGGCGCGTTGCGCGCCCAGATGTCACGCAGAATCTGGACGTACTCGCGCGTGCGCGCGAGCGGCTTCGCAAAGGGCATGCCGTACCAGCCCTCGACCACCTGCGGCCCCGACACGCCCAGGCCGAGGATGAAGCGGCCGCCGGAGAGGTGGTCCATCGTCATCGCCGACATCGCGGTCATCGCGGGCTGGCGCGCCGACATCTGCGTGATCGCCGTACCGAGCTTCAGCGCGGACGTCTGGCAGCCCCACCACGCCAGCGGCGTCAGCCCGTCCGAGCCGTAGGCCTCGGCGGTCCAGATCGAGTCGAAGCCGAGCTTCTCCGCCGCGGCGATCGACTCGTCGATGTTCGGCGGGGGACCGCCGGCCCAGTAGCCGGTGTTCAGGCCAAGCTTCAGGTCGCTGATGCGACCACCTCCTCGTCGGTGGCGCGTCGCGTGTTCTCCACGATCGCGTCGATGAGCTTCGGCCACAGCGGCCGCGGCAGGTCGTGCCCCATGTCGTCCAGCAAGAGCAGGCGCGCGCCACGGATTGCCTTCGCCGTCGCCTTGCCGCCCGAGGGCGACACGAGCCGGTCGTCCTTGCCGTGGATGACCAGCGTCGGGGCCTTGATCCGCGCGAGGCGCTTCTTCCGATCGCCGTCGGCCGTGATGGCAGCGAGCTGGCGGCCGGTGCCGGCCATGTTGATCCCCCGCTCCCACGCCAGCGCGGCACCCTCGCGCACGTATTCCTCGTCGAACTGACGCTTGGACCCGACCGCGCGGAATAGCTTGACGGAGCGTTCGATGTATTCCTCTTTGCCGCCGGTCGGTTTGCTCAGGAACAGCGGGACGACCGCCATCCTCGGCTGGCCCACCCAGCGCCCGCCGGTCGTCGCCATGATCGAGGTGAGCGACAGCACGCGGCCGGGATAGCGCATGGCGACGTGGTGGGCGACCATCCCGCCCATCGACGCACCAACGATGTGTGCCTTCTGGATGCCCAGGTGGTCCAGCAATCCGATTCCGTCGTCGGCCAACTCGCCGAGCGTGTAGGGAGGTTTCTTGACACTTCGCGTCACCAGGTCGCGCAGTGTCGCGGGCCGTCCCTTCATCGACGTGGAGCGCCCGCTGTCACGGTTGTCGAAGCGGATCACGAAGAAGCCGCGCTCCACAAGCTGCCCGCAGAAGTCCTCACGCCAGGCGACCATCTGGGTGCCGAGACCCATGATCAGGAGCATGGCCGGATCGGCAGGATCGCCGAATGTCTCGTAGCAAAGTGTCACCGGCCCGATGTCTGCGAACTGTTCATTCATCGCGCCGCAGTGTTGCAGGGGCTCAACTTCGTCGGGATTTCGCGCCGGCTCGTAAGGCCGCGAAGGAGGGCGGCGTCCTTCGAGCATCGACTTCCGGCGTAAATGTCGCCTGCTCGGAAGCACAGCGGTTGCCGCTGTGCTGTTGTCGAGCACGGGCGGAGCCGCGGCACAGCCGACCGTGGGCGACATGCTCGCAAGGCCGCACGCATCGCTCACTGGCGTGAACGACGACTTCGCCGGCCAGACCACCCGCCCGGCCGGTGACGTGAACGGCGACGGCCAGGCGGACCTGCTGGTGGGTGGGAACTCGAAGGCGTGGGTCGTGTTCGGGCCGATCGCCGGGACGGACGTGCCTCTTGCAACGCCGCACGGCGGGTTCGTGATCGACGCCTCCGCGATCTGGGGGTTCTCCGGGAGCAGCGCCGCTCCGGCCGGCGACGTGAACGGCGACGGCAAGGCCGACGTGATCATCGGAGTCAGGTCGGCTGACAGCAACTCGCGCACCGACTCCGGATCTGCGTTCGTCGTCTTCGGGTCCGACTCATCGGTACCCGTGGTCCTGCCCGACCTGGGCGCGCGTGGATTCCGGATCGACGGAGCCGCCTCGGGTGATCAGCTCGGCATGGCGGTCGACGGTGCCGGCGACGTGAACGGCGACGGCCTCGATGACGTCGTCGTCGGTACCGAGGGAATGGGCAATCAGCGCAGCGGGCGCTCGGCCTACGTGGTCTTCGGGCGGAACTCGACTGCAACCGTCGCGGTGAACTCGGCGACGCTCGGCGACCGCGGCTTCCGCATCGACGGCGACCCCCTGGAGGAGCCAGGCTACGCGGTCGCGGGGGCGGGCGACGTGAACGGAGACGGGCTGGACGACGTCCTGATCGGCGCGCCGTCGGCCGACAACAACGGGTACAACTCCGGATCCGTCTACCTCGTCTTCGGGCACCGCTCGCGCGCAACCGTGACCTTGAGCTCGCTCGGCGGGGGCGGCCTCCGAATCGACGGCCGCGGGTTCGACTTCTTGGGATCGGCTGTCGCGGGAGCCGGTGACGTGAACGGCGACGGCCGCCCCGATTTGCTGCTCGGCGCGCCGGCCGAGTTTCCCTGGACCAGTCGTCCCGGGTCTGGAACTGCCTATGTCGTCTTCGGCAGCTCGAGAACCGGCACGCTCGACGTGACCAGCCTCTACATGGACGGGCTGACGATCAGGTCCAACCAACCCTCGGACGACTTCGGCCGCTCGGTCGCCGCCGCAGGCGACCTGAACGGCGACGGGTTTGACGACGTGGTGGTCGGCGCACCATCGGCGAATTGGGTCAAGCAGAACCTGTACGTCTCGGGCGCTGCCTATCTCATCCCGGGCGGACCCTCCGGGGGTCTAGTCGAGGCGGGCGAGCTCGGTGCAGCCGGCCGCCTCGTAGCCGGTACGGCTTTCGACGACCATCTGGGCTCGGGCATCGGCGGCGGCCAGGACCTGACCGGCGACGGCAGACCGGACCTGCTCGTCGGCGCACCGCGCACGGACGTCGGTGGCGCTCGTAACCCGGGTTCCGTGTACGTGCTTGGCGACCTGTCGAACGTGACGGCCGACGCGGTCGAAGGCGCGCCGGGCGCAAACGTGATACTTGATGCGACCTTCTTCGCTGCCGGAGAGTCGGTGTCGGCGACGCTCAACGGCACGGAGATCGGCCGCGGTAACGCGGACGGAGGCGGCCACGCATCCTTCTCGGCGACGATCCCGGCACTGGTTCCCGGCGCGGTGTCGATCCAGGTGCGCGGCCAGGCGAGCGGCGTCCAAGGCCGCATTCCCTTGACGATCAGAACGCCGCTGCCGATCAGCGTGGCATCCACCACCGCCCTTCCGGGCGCGACCGTCAGCGTCTCCAGCACGGACTACCGGCCCGGTGAACTCGTGGATCTCCGGTTCGACGACGCGTATGTCGGATGGGCTCAAGCCGACTCCGCCGGGCGCGTGACAGCTTCGCTGAAGGTGCCTGCGACGGCGACCGCCGGTGATCACCGCATCACGATGTTCGCGTGGCACAGCGGATACACCGACGTGGCGACAATTCGCGTGACGCTGCCGATCTGGGCGCAGCTGGGTTTCTCGTCCGCTCACACCGGCACTAATCCGTTCGAGACGCTGATCAGTCCGACGACGGTCGCGGGCCTTGCGCCCGGCTGCACGGGAATCCTTCCGGCGTCGGCTGGAACGGCATCGCCCGCCGTCGCCGGCAGCCAGGCCATCGTCGGGACGCTCGACGGGAGCATTCGCTCGCTGCGGACGAGCGGCTGCGGCACGCAGTGGACCGCATCCGTGGGTTCGCGCGCCGCGACGTCACCCACGCTTGCGAGCAGCGTCGTGTTCGCGGGGTCAGCCGACCGTGGTCTGACCGCACTCAGTGAAGCGACCGGCCGCGAGTTGTGGCGATTGACTGCGCACGGCGGAACGTCCGCCGCGCCAGTGAGCGCGAGCGGGCGCATCTACGCCGGCTTCCACGACGGCACGCTGACAGCGGTCAATCCCGCGACTGGTGTGGAGGCCTGGTGGACCCGGGTGCTGTCGGCGGCCGTCAACACGCCCCCGGCGGTCGGCTCGGGCAAGGTCTTCGCGACAAGTGCGGACGGCGGCGTCACCGCTGTCGATGCCGCGAGCGGCGCAACCGCGTGGTCGATCCAGCTTCCGGCTGCGGCGGCCTCGCCGGTGCTTGCCGGTGGACGCGTGCTTCTGGCCGGAGCCGACGGCCGCCTGCGCTCGCGGCAGGGCTCGAACGGCGCGGCGGACTGGACGGCTGCGTTCAGCGACGGAACCGGCGCCGCGCCGGCCGTCACCGGCGAAGTCGTGATCGCGGGCACGTCCTCGGGGCTTGAGGCCGTCGACCTGCGGACCGGCAGCCACCTGTGGAGCGCGGCGTTGTCGCACCCGGTCGCAGCCTGCCCAGTCGTCGCCAACGGGGTCGTCTACGCCGTCTCCGGCGACACACTCGTGGCGGTTTCCGCCGGCACTGGCCAGCAGCTCTTCAGCGCACCGCTCGATGCCGCCGGCTCGTCCCCGATCGTGCTGGGCGGGCGTGTCGACGTCGCGACAGCGGCCGGGAAGCTCGTCACGTTCGGACTCTGAGCTCGAAGGTAATCGCCGTCTACCTCGGCGACGCGGTACGGTCCGCTGATCGGCGGCGTGGCCTACACCACCTGCCCGCTCTGCGAGGCGACCTGCGGGCTCGAGCTCGAGTTCTCGCCGGAAGGCGAGCTGCTG
>DATBDN010000089.1:0-5732 GCA_036269895.1 Thermoleophilaceae bacterium | reverse complement strand
GCCGCAAGCACGATCCCGGTCTCGGGCAAGGAGTTCAGCTTCAAGCTCGGGACGAAGTCGGTCGGGCGCCCGGGCAAGGCGACGTTCACCTTCAAGAACACCGGCCACGTCCAGCACGACTTCAAGATCGACGGCAAGACGACGCCGCGGATTGGCCCGGGCAAGACGGCCAGGCTCACGGTCACGTTCAAGAAGAAGGGCACGTACCGCTACGAGTGCACGGTGCCCGGACATGCCGCGGCCGGGATGAAGGGCGTGTTCACGGTCCGCTGATGCGCATCGCAGTCAGGCCGCCGATCGCGGTCAGCCCCCAGCGCGGCGATGCGCTCGTGATCTTTGGGATCACCGGCGACCTTGCGCGAAAGATGACGTTCCGGTCGCTCTACCGTCTCGAGGAGCGGCAACTGCTCGACCTTCCGATCGTGGGTGTTGCGCGCGACGACTGGAGCGTCGAGCACCTACGCGAGCATGCCCGCGAGTGCGTCAAGGCAACGACCCAGAAGGTGGACGCGAAGGTGCTCGATCGCCTTCTGGGGCGACTGTCGTATGTGAGCGGTGACTTCTCCGATCCGGCCCTGTTCGCGCGTGTGTCCGAGGCGATTGGAGACGCGCAGACGCCTGTCTTCTACCTCGAGATCCCGCCGTCGCTGTTCGCAACGGTGGTGGACGGGCTCGCTCACGCGGGGCTCGTCCGCAGCAGCACGCGAGTCGTCGTCGAAAAGCCGTTCGGACACGACCTCGCTTCGGCGCGTGCGCTCGCGCGCGACCTGCACAAGTCCATCGACGAGGCGCAGCTGTTCCGCATCGACCACTTCCTCGGGAAGATGGGCCTCGACGAGATCCTCTACCTGCGCTTTGCCAACACGCTGCTCGAGCCGCTGTGGAATCGCCTTCACGTCGCGTCGGTGCAGATCACGCTCGCGGAGCGCTTCGGAGTCCAGGACCGCGGAAACTTCTATGACCCGGTTGGAGCGCTCCGCGATGTGGTCGTCAATCACCTCTTGCAGGTGCTTGCCGGCGCCGCCATGGAGGCCCCGCCAAGGCGCGACCCAGACGCGATCAACAACGCCAAGCTGGCCGTTTTCCAGTCGATGCCCGAAGCCGACGCTGCGCAATACGTTCGTGGGCAGTACGACGGCTATCGGGACATCGCAGGCGTCAGGGCGAACTCGGCGACCGAGACGTTCGTCGCACTCAGGGTCGAGGTTCGCAATCCCCGCTGGGAGGGCGTGCCGTTCTTCATCCGCGCCGGCAAGCGGCTTCCGGTGACGCAGACCGAGATGCGGCTCGTGTTCCGTCAGACGCGGCTGCCCGGCTTCCTTCCGGCCGGCCCTCGACCGCCGGCACCGAGCCAGCTGGTCATCAGGATCGACCCAGACACGGGCGTGCGCATCGTTCTCGATGCGCGCCGCGCCGGCTCGGCGGTCCCCAAGGAAATCGAGCTCGACATGGAGTTTGCCGACGAGGGTGGGGAGGGTCCGACGCCCTACGAGGTGCTGCTGAACGACGCGCTCCGCGGCGACAGCACCCACTTCACGCGCCAGGACTCGGTAGAGGAGACTTGGCGCATCGTAAGCGCGCTGATCGAGCGGCCACCGGCCGTGTTGCCGTATGCGCCGGGATCGTGGGGGCCCGCGGAAGCGCAGGAGCTGCTCGGTGATGATGGCCCCTGGCGCGGGCCGTGGATGTCACCGTGAGCGACGCAGGACCCGTCACGAGCGAAGTCTGCGCTCGGATCCGTCGTCGTCGCTCGCGAGCGCAGCCTCGAGCTGGTTGCGGGAACCGATGTCGAGCTTGCTGAACACCTTGTGCAAGTGGTACTGGACCGTGCGCGGGCTGATGAACAGCTGAGCGCCGATCTTCGGGTTCGACAAGCCGTCACGGGCGAGCCGCGCGATCTGGGCCTCCTGAGCTGTCAGGTCGCCGAGCGTTTGGACCGTACGCTTGCGAGTGCTCTCGCCCGCAGCCTGCAGCTCTCGCCGCGCGCGCTCGGCGAATGCCTCGGCGCCCATGCCGGCAAGCATCTCGTGGGCCGTGCGCAGCTGCTCACGTGCGTCCAGGGGCCGTCGTTCCCGGCGCAGCCATTCGCCGTAGACGAGGTGGGCGCGGGCGAGCCAGGCTCGGGCGCGGGTGCGGGCGAGTCGGTCGATCGAGTCGCGGTAGAGGTCTTCGGCGACCTCGTTCTCGCTGAGGAGGGCCCGCGCGTAGGCCTCAACCCCCAGCGCCCAGTCGGTGCCGCTGGCACGCGTAGCGTCCGAGAGCTGGCTGAGGGCCCTGGCGGCGAGGTCGGGCTTCCCGCTACGGGTGGCGGCCTCGATCAGCTCGAACAACCCCCAGGTCGCGAACACCAGCTCTTCCGGGTGCTCGCTGGACCGCTTGGCCGGAGCGAGCGCGTCCGCATACCGGCCGAGGCCGTTGTAGAGCACCGCGGCCGCATAATCGCTGGCGCCGATCGTCCGGCCCTCGCCGCGGGCGATGGCTTCCCGAACGTCCGCCTCGATCAGCTTTGGCGTTTCCGCTTGCCGGCCGCGCCAGCCGGCGAGGATCAGCCGCGTGTAGGCCACGTCCGGGACTCCGATCGCCGCGCTGACTTCGTGAGCCTCGTGGCCCAGCGCCTCGGCGGCGGCGAACTCACCGGCGAAGATGTAAATGCCGGAATGCAGGGTGAGCGCGTGAGGGAGCACCGTGAGCGTGCCCACGTCGCGAGCGAGCTTGACCGCGCGGGTGGAAAGCACGTACCAGCTCTCGTCGTCCCACAGCTTCATGGCGACGCGGCAGGTGAGCCAGAGCCAGCGGAGCTCCTCGTCGGCGGAGAGGTTCTCGCCCTGGAACGCGCTCAGCGCTCGCTTCAACATCGGCGCGCCCAGCCGCATTCCCCTCGGTGATCAGCATGGCCAGGCCATCCAGGAGGAGATCGGCGGGGCGCGCGGGGTGCGGCGACGAAGGCGCCGAGCGTGCGGCTTCGGCCACCTCCAGCAGTCCGGTTCCGCCGGCCAGGCGGCCGGCGAAGATCGCCGCGGAGAGTGCGTCCAGGTAGGTCTCGCGCGTGAGCCGGGTGTCGAACGGCTCGAGCCGCTTGGCCGCCTCGAGCAGCAACAGCGGCGCGTCGCGGCCGCGAGTCACGACTACGGCGATCTGGGCGCGTAGGAGGTCCACGCGTGCGCGCTGGAACTCGTCGAGCGGCCCGGCCTCCACCGTCGCCAGCAATACGAGGGCCGCGTCGGGGGCTCCGGCCTCATGCGTGGCCCGCGCCGCGGCGAGCGCGCGCTCTCCGCGGCGACCCGGGTCCGGCGTGAGGTCGGTCGCTCGCGCCAAGAACGCGGCCGCAGCTGCGATGCCGCCGCGGGCGCGCGCGCGGCCGGCGGACCGCTCCAGCTCGGCGGCGACGGCCTCGTCGGGCGCTGCCGTCGCGTGGGCGCAGTGCCAGGCGTGCCGATCGGGATCCACCTCGGGATCGGTCGCCTCGGCCAGGGCGCCATGTACGGCGCGCCGGTCCTCCGGCGCCGCTGCCCGGTAAACGGCGGAGCGCACGAGCGGATGACGAAAGCTCACCCGGGCGCCGACGTCCAGCAGGCCGTCAGAGCGGGCGGGGGCAGCGGCCGCGAGGTCGACGCCGAGCCGCCCGGCCGCTCGCCACATCAGCGCCGGCGAGCCCACCGGCTCGGCGGCGGCAACAAGCAGCAGCCGTTGCGTCTCGGGCGCGAGCACCTCGAGCCGCCGCCGGAAGCTCTCCTCGATCTGCTCCGACAACGGCAGCGCATCCGGCAGGCCGAAGCCGCCGGCCAGCTCCGCCGGCCCGAAGCCGCGCGGCAGCTCGAGCAGCGCCAGCGGGTTGCCGCGGGTCTCGGCGACGATCCGGTCGCGCACGCGCTCGTCGACCGGCCCCGTGATCACGGAGCCGAGCAGTGCGCGCGCTTCGTCGTCGCGCAGGCCCTCGACGTGCAGCTCCGGAAGTCCGCTGAATTCTTCACTCGGCTCCCGCGTCCCAAAGACCAGGGCGACCGACTCCGCCAACAACCGGCGCGCCACGAACGCGAGCGCCTGCGCCGACGCGCGGTCAAGCCACTGCGAGTCGTCGATCACGCACACGAGCGGCTGCTCCGCGGCCACCTCCGCCAAGAGGCTGAGCGCCGCCAGGCCGACCAGGAAGCGGTCCGGTGGATCGCCGGCGTGCAGTCCGAACGCCACCCCCAGGGCATCGCGCTGCGGAGCCGGCAAATGGTCGAGCCGATCGAACATCGGCGCGCACAGCTGCTGGAGCGCGGCGAACGCAAGCTCCATCTCCGACTCGACGCCTGCGGCCCGCGCGACCCGGAAGTCCGGGGCTGCCTCGACCGCGTGCTCCAACAGCGCGGTCTTGCCGATCCCCGGCTCGCCACGCAGCACCAGCGCCCGGCTCTCACCTCTGCGAACGGCCCCCAGCAGTTGGTCGAGCGTCCTCAGCTCGTCCTCGCGCCCTCTCAGGGAGGTAAGTGTGGCCATCCGGCGTCGAAGCTACACCGCCGTCACCTCGGCGCCAAGTCAGCCCCGTCGGCCGAAGACCCACCCCCGGAAGACCCACCCCCGGTACCGATCCAGGGGGTGAGCCTCACGGGATACGCTCAGTGGATGCCTGCCGCCGTGCACGCGGCCTGGAAGGCGGGCGTGCAGAGCTGCGACACGGTGTCGTAACGGTCCTTGACAACCGTGCTCTTGACATTGCTCTTGGTCACGGCCACCGGTGTCAGGAGCGCCGACGGCACGTTCTTATTGCCGTTGTTCTGGTTGGACGTGACCAGACCGGCCGGCGGCTTTTCGCCCTTCGCCAGCGGAACGGCGATCTGAGCCGCAACCCGGGCTTCCTTCGTGACGGCCTTGTAAACCGTCATGTACTGATCCCCGGTGAGAATCCGCTGGATACCGGCGACTGTGGCATCCTGACCAGTCGTCGGGCGCGTGGACGGCTTGATGCCGGCCGACTTCATCGCCGCGATTCCACCACCGGCCAGGTCGTCGTTGGCGCCGTAGATAGCCGCGAACCCGTTGTTGCCGAGAGCCGTGATCGCCTGCTCTGCCTCGGTCTCTGCGGTGCTGCCGCTATACCCGGGTGTGTCGTACGACTTGGCAATCTTCACGTTGTCAGCCTTGAAGACGCTGTCCGCGCCCTGCTTGAACAGATGGGCGTTGTTATCCGCCGGGTCGCCGTTGAGCATGATGATCGGCCCATGCGGCTTGCCGATTGACTTGAGCTTGGCCACCAGGCTCTGGCCCTGCAGCCTGCCCACGCGAGTGTTGTCGAACGAGACGTAGTAGTCGATGTTCGCGTTCGTGATCAGTCGGTCGTAGCTGATAACCGGAATGTTCTGGGCGTTCGCCTTCGCCACAATCGAGCCCGCCGAACCCGCGTCGACGGCATCGAGCACGAGCACCTTCACACCCTGGGCCAGAGCTGCGTCGCCGTCGCTCTGCTGCTGCGTGGCGTCCCCATTGGCGTTCTCGTACACGACTTTGCAGTTGCTGCACAGCTGCCTGACCTTCTTCTCGAAGTCAGGCCTGTCGTGCGCCTCATACCGGGGTGTCTGGTTCTCTGGCAGCAGCAGCGCGATCTTGGGTCCGCCGCCTCCGCCGCCTCCGCCGCCTCCGCCTGCTCCGGCTGCCGCGCTCCCGCCACAGCCCGCAGCCACGAGACCGGCAAGAGCGAGTAGCGACACGATCGCCGCCCCCGGTTTGCTTCGATTCCGCCACCGCGGTTG
>DATBDN010000088.1:0-3749 GCA_036269895.1 Thermoleophilaceae bacterium | reverse complement strand
GCCGTGCTCATAAAAACCCTTTCCGGTCTTCTGGCCGTAGTTGCCGCCCTCGACCAGCTCCCTCATGCCGGGGTGGACGTAGAACCGCTCGCCGTAGGACTCGGCCATGTTCTGGGCGACGTGGAGCGTCGTGTCGAGGCCGGTCATGTCGGCGAGGAAGAACGGGCCCATCGGCAGCGCCTTCGACTCGATGATCTTCTGATCGACCTCCTGCGGGGTCTTCCCCGACTCCTGCTGCGCCCGCCAGATCTCGGCGGCGCCTGACATCAGGATGCGGTTGACCACGAAGCCCGGCACCTCGCCGCAGCGCACCGGCGTCTTGCGGATCGCCTGTGCGAAGTTGGTCGCGGTCTGGAGCGTGTCCTCCGAGGTCCCCTCGCCCTCGATGACTTCGATCAGGCGCATCATCGACGCCGGCCAGAAGAAGTGGAAGCCCACCACCTTCTCCGGCCGCAGTGTCGCGTCGCCCATCTCCGTGATCGAGAGACCAGACGTGTTCGACGAGAGGATCGCGTGGCCGGGCGTGGACGCATCGAGGTCGGCGAAGACCTGCTGCTTGATGTCCATGCGCTCGGGCACGGCCTCGATCACGAAGTCGACATCGCCGAGCTCGTCGTAGGAGGTCGTTCCGGTGATTCGCCCGAGGATCGCGGCGACCTGCTCGTCGGCCTGCTCCTGGGTGATCTTCTCCTTCTTGACCTGCGATCCGGTCTGGATCTTCGAGACCTCTTCGGCCTTCTGCAGGCCCTGGTCCACGAACTTCTGGTCGATGTCCTTCAGGACTACGGGAATGCCGGCGGAGCTGATGACCTGGGCGATCTCGCCGCCCATCGTGCCGGCTCCAACGACGGCGGCTTTCGATACGAACATGGGCGGCGAGGCTACAAGGTGGCTTCGTCCCCCGCTTCCGTGGAAAACCGTCTGATCGTGCGTTCCAAAGCCATCGCGAGCGATCTGCGGATGAACAGGACGTCCGTGACCTTGCGCAGCGGGCCGCCGCTCGCGAGCTCGTAATCGAGGCTCAGGAAGACGTCGCAGCCGTCCTCGGCGGCCTCGAACCGGATCGCCTGGACCGCGGCCATCTGCGAGTCGAAGACGTCGGCCGCCACGTAGCCGTCGCTGTTCTCGCTGATCCGCTCGGTCACGCGGCCGCGGCCTGCCGGGCCCGACTGCCACACGACCTTCGAACCACGCTCCGGCCAGGCCGGATCCTGTTGGAGGACGTGGCCGAAGCCGTCCACGAACGTCGGCCAGCGGCGTGTGTCGAGCCAGAGCCGCTGGGCGACGAGTGGGGTAACGGGGGCGAAGCCGGCGCGCTCGATCCGGGCCATCAGCCCTCCCCGTAGATCTCGCCGAAGATGCCGTCGAGCGATCGCGCCAGCGCCCCGAGGAACGGCAGCACGTCCTCGAGAAGGTCCTCGTACTCCTGCGCTCCGGCGTCGGTGATCGCGTAGTAGCGCCGGCTGCGCCGGTCCGGGTGCTCCCAGGTGCCCTCGATCAGGCCGCGGCTCTCCAGATCGCGCAGCAACGGGTACATCGTGTTCGGGTTGACGTGGAGCACGCCCTCCGTGAGCGCGGCGATCCGCTCCATCAACTGGTTCCCGTAGCACGGCCCATCGTTTATGTAGTGAAGGACGAGCAGCGGCAGCACGTCGCGCCGCCGCAGCTCGCCCGTGATGGGGTCGCTGCCCCGCCGCGCCCGCTTGCCGGCAGCCGGGGCCGCCTGGCCCGCAGCCTCGGCAGCCTGGGCTGCCGCCTGGCGGGCGGCGGATTTCTGGTCACGTGGCGGCACCTGCCAAATCGTGGCAGGCGCCGCCGTCGATCAGTCAGGCAGCGGCAGCCTGCGCGAAGCGGTCCAGCCCCACGC
Source organism: Thermoleophilaceae bacterium (assembly GCA_036269895.1). GTDB lineage: Bacteria > Actinomycetota > Thermoleophilia > Solirubrobacterales > Thermoleophilaceae > DATBDN01. The sequence goes on along the minus strand of DATBDN010000088.1, from coordinate 1,882 downwards.
CCCAGCCGCCATGCGATCCGACCGCCTCCCGCATCTTCTCCCAGCCGCCGCCGTGGCGATCGAGGTTGCGATGCTCGAGGTCGACCCGCGTGCGGCCATCGCCCTCCGCCGTGAAGCGGACCTCCACCTCGCTCGTGCGCTCGTGGTCGGTCTCGATTTCCCACTGGAGATTGATGTCCCAGCTGAAGACGAACAGCGTCGGCGGCTCGTAGGCGAGGACGCGGGCCCACTGGCACTCACTCCCGTCGGTGCCGACGTCATATATGCGGCCACCCTCGCGCGGCTCGACGGTCATCTCGCTGAGCGGCGCGTCCAGGATGTGGTGGTCGGGCGGCCACCAGCTCGTCATCTCCTGCGTGTACACGTGGAACGCCCGCTCGATCGGCGCGTCCACGACGATCGACTTGTGGACGGCGGTGGAAGTGGTCGCTGCCTGCACGTTCATCGGTCCTCCTTGTTCGAGCGCTCGGCGGCCTCCTTGAAGGCCCGCAGCGCCTGGTTCCAGAATTGGTCGAGGTAGCCGCGCAGAGCGTCCACCCCCTCGGGATCGAGCTGATAGATGCGCCTGGTCCCATCCGGCCGGTCGACGACGAGCCCGGCTTCCTTCAGCACCTTGAGGTGCTGGGACACCGCCGGCCTGCTTACCGGCAGGTCCACGGCAAGCTCGCCGACCGCCTGCGGGCGCTCCGCGATCAGCTCGAAGATGGCGCGCCGGGTGGGATCGGCCAGAGCAGTGAATCCATCAGCTTGGTAAGCCATTGCTTACGGTAAGCATAGACTTACCAAGCCTGGCCGTCAAGGCCGGCTACATCCGCAGCTCGCGCTTCAGCTCCGTGCGGTCCACCGATGCCCGGGTTCCAGGTGTCTCCGACGCGTCCATCGAGTCGAACGCCTGCTCCGAGTCCGCCATGTCCTGGGCGGAGTCGAAGAACTGGAGGACGACCGAAGTCCGCTGGTCGGCGTCGACGAGGATCTGGAGGCCGGTGGACTTGATCCCCTCCGGAGGACCCTGGCTCTCGTCGAGTTCCGACACCAGCTGCTCGAGCTTCTGCGGGTCCACATCCGTGAACCGGACTACGCGCACGAATGGCAAGAGAACGCTCCTCTCGATTGATTGATGCGACCCTAATGCTTCAGCCGATGTCGAACACGGATCTCCTGAAGCATTTCTTCGACGCAGCCAACCGGCGCGACTTCGGCACGGTTATGGACCTGTACGCGGACGACGTGGACCTGGTCGTGCCCGGGCCTTGGATCAACGGCGGCGTCCACCGCGGCAAGGAGGCCGTCGGCCGCTTCTTCGGCGACTGGTACCGCACGTTCGACGGCGGCCCGCACTTCGAGATTCAGGAGACGCGTGAGGCTGGCGAGGCCGTTGCGTTGTCCGCCAACGCGACTGCCCGCGGCGGCATCAGCGGCGTGGAGCTTGAGACGACCTACTTCTACGTCTATCGCGTGCGCGAGGGCAAGGTCGTGCACGTCCAGTTCTACGACGACTGGGACGAGGCGGTTGCGGCGGCCGCGCACGGCTGACGGCTTGTGACGCTGTCGCTCGTGCCGCCAATGCCAGAGCGACTGCTCGGGCAACTCCGTCCATACAAATGGAACGAGCGGGGCCGACGCAACTTGCGGGCCGGCCCCGCTCGCTAGGACTTAGGCGGCTGCGCCTGCCGGCTCCTTCGCGCCGATACGGCGCGGCAGCAGCACCTCGCGGGCGATCACCAGCCGCTGGATCTGCGACGTGCCCTCGTAGAGCTGCATGATCTTCGCGTCGCGCATCAGCTTCTCGACGGGGTACTCCTTGATGAAGCCGTAGCCGCCGTAGACCTGCACGGCGTCGGTGGTGATCTCCATCGCCGAGTCGGCCGCGAACCGCTTCGCG